>NZ_JBEOVF010000073.1:0-41139 GCF_040295365.1 Streptomyces sp. NPDC002838
TTGACAGATGAGAGTGCGGTCGCGACTCTTTCTGTTATTCGAAATGGTGTGGGAGCGTTCACAGTCATGTGGCGCGCAACGAGCAGATCGCATGCATCGCTCCTCGCCGCCCCGGGCCTTTGCACCTCCGCATCAGTGGTGACAGGAGGCATCTCCATGGGTGAGTTACGGCCGGCCGGCTCGACAGTTGCGGTGCTTCCCGGACCAGCGTGCGAGTTGGAGCCCTCGGCGGCTAGCAGCACAGCAAGGGACTGGAGTCCGGCATCTGCGCGGTGCCGGCGGACAAGACCTGCGCGCCGTACTTCAGCACCTACCCGATGGGCAACGCAGCCCGGGCACGCGCAGGACGCCCGCCAGTTCGCCGCCCGGGGTTTGGACGACGGCAGCAGGCCGACGGGCGTGCGGAACATCATCGACGTGAACGTCTCCCTGTCGTCCTGCGCCTGGCCCGGGGGCTTCAACGGCCGGGGCATGCCGGAGGTCGGCCGCCCCGGCCTGACGGACACGGAGCTGCGCGGCCACTTCGTCCGGTGGGCGATGAGGTCCGCACCGCCGCTCGTGGGCAGCGATGTGCGCAGCGCGTCGGCGGCGACGCTGAGCATCCTCAAGAACGCCGCCCCCTGTTCAACCAGACCAGCCGTTCGCGATGTCTGTTCGGTCACCACCGGAGCGATCAAGAGGTGGGCCGCTCGCTCGGAAGGTGGTGCACGCGCCCATGGCAGTGTCACGAAGGCGGCTTCTGGCGCTGGGCGCCGGAGCGACCGCCGGAGGGTTCGGGCTGGCCGGCTGCGGGTCGCAGCGCTCGCTCGGCGACTCGGATGAGATCACGCTGTGGACATGGGACCGGTCGGTGAGCGACGAGCTGGTCGCCCGGGCCGAGACGAAGGGCATTCCCGGGGCCGAGGGCTTCAGACTCAGCCGCGCCAACATCGGCGGCCACTTCAACACCAAGGTGCGTACCGCGCTCGCCGGCAAGTCCCTGGTGCCGGACATCATCGGCATCAACTCCGACGTGGCCACCTACTTCCCCAACCAGGACGCGTTCGTCGACCTGAACGACTTCGGCGCGGCCGAGCTGAAGAGCCGGTACCTGGACTGGAAGTGGAACGAGTGCATCACGCCCGAGGGCCGGATGATCGCGTTTCCCATGGACACCGGGCCCACCGGACTGTTCTACCGCGCCGACCTGCTCAAGGAAGCCGGGATCACCACCGACCCGAAGGAGCTGGCCGCCCGGGCCCCGGACTGGGACGGCTTCATCGCCCTGGGCAAGGAGCTGCGTAAGTCTCGGGAGCGCGCGGTGATCTGCCCCAACATCCGCCACGTCTGGAGCATCCGGCTCGGCCAGCTGGCCAGCAAGTTCATGACCGAGGACGGCCGGTACATCGGCGACCGGGACGAGCTGCGCGAGGCGTTCGAACTGGCCTACCGGATCGGCAGGGACGGCCTGTCGGCCGGCGCCCCGGAGGGCTCCACCGACTTGTACGGCGTGGTCACCAGCGGCCGCCAGCCGGTCGGCATGGGCGCGGTGTGGTGGGGCCTCGCCTTTCCGGAGTCGGCCGCGCCGAAGACCGAGGGCAAGTGGCGGGTGGCCGACCCGCCCGGCGGTGCCGGCAACGTCGGCGGCTCGTTCCTGGCGATCACCAAGTACTCCAAGAACCCCGAGGCGGCCTACAAGTTCATCACCTGGCTGCAGTCTCCGGAGAACCAGGTCAAGGCGTTCACGGAGATGTCGCTGTTCCCGTCCTCCCCGCGCTCCTTCACGAGGCCTCAGATGCGTGAGCCTCGGCCCTTCTACGGCGGGCAGCGCACCATCGAGGTGTTCGGCCCGTCGGCGCGGCAGGTCAAGACCGTCTACAAGAGCCCGTACGACCGGGTGATGGACCCCGTCTTCGCCGCCGAGCTCGCCAACGTGGAGTCCGGCAAGAACGTCGACACGGCATGGAGGGACGCCCAGGACACCATCGAGCGCGAGCTGACCCGCGAGGGGGCGATCTGAATGGGCCTCGCCGATTCGCTGCGCGGGAAGGCCGTCAAGCCGCGCGGGAGCGCCGCCAAGCCGCCGCCGGACGGGTCCAGGCCGCTGCCCGGCTGGCGCCGCTACTGGCCGATGTACACGGCGGTCTCCCCGTTCTTCATCCTCTTCGCCGTCTTCGGCATTTTCCCGGTCGGCTTCTCCATCTACCTGTCGTTCATGTCGTGGGACGGCATCGGAGAGACGCAGTCGATCGGTTGGGAGAACTACGCGTACCTGGTGACCGACTCCGACTTCTGGCAGTCGATCGGCAACACCCTGATCATCTGGCTCCTGTCCACCGTCCCGATGATCTTTCTGGCGCTGGTCATCGCCTACGCGCTGCACACTGCCGTGCGGTTCAAGGCGTTCTACCGGGTGGCCTACTTCGTCCCGAACATCACCTCGATCGTGGCGATGACCCTGGTGCTCGGCTCGGTCTTCAGCGACAGCTCCGGGCTGCTCAACAGCGCGCTGCGGGCGATCAACGCCGGCGAGGTCGGCTGGCTGTCCGACCCGTGGGCGATGAAGATATCCGTGGCGGCGATCACCATCTGGCGGTGGGTCGGCTACAACGCCATCATCTGCCTGGCCGGCCTGCAGGCCATCTCCAGCGACGTGTTCGAGGCGGCCAAGGTCGACGGCGCCACCAACCGCCAGACCTTCTTCCGGATCACCATCCCGATGCTCCGCCCGGTGATCCTGTTCGTCGCCGTCACCTCCACCATCGGCGGGCTGCAACTGTTCACCGAGCCGCAGGTGCTGTTCCCGGTGGACGACAACGGGAACGTCGGCGGGCCCGGCGGCGAGGCCACCACCATCGTGCTCTACCTGTACCAGCAGGCGTTCGTCTTCAACCGGTTCGGCTACGGCGCGGCCGTCGGCTGGGCGCTGTTCCTCCTGATCGCGGTGTTCTCCGTCATCAACTGGCGGCTGATCGGTGGCCGCGACGAGGACGCGGTCGGCACCGGCAAGCGGAAGGGGAAGTCCCGTGCGCGCTGAGACGGCCGCCAGGTCGCGGACGATCGTGGGCCACGCCGTGCTCCTGCTGGGCGTGCTGATCACGATCTTCCCGTTCTACTGGATGTTCGTGATGGCCTCGAACACCACCGGGGACATCTTCGCCTACCCGCCCAAGCTGATCCCCGGCCCCCACCTGTGGGAGAACATGAACAAGGTGTTCGACGGGATCGACTTCTGGGGATCGATGGGCATCACCGTCGTGGCCGCCACAGCCGTGACGTTCCTGGTGCTGCTCTTCGACTCGCTGGCCGCCTTCGCCTTCGCCAAGTACGACTTCCCCGGGCGGAGGGTGCTGTTCTGGATCGTGCTGGCCACCTTCATGATCCCGATGCAGCTGGCGCTGGTGCCGCAGTTCGTCACCCTGGCCTGGCTCGGCTGGGTCGGCTCGCTCAAGGCGCTGATCATCCCCGGTGCGGCCAACGCGTTCGGGATCTTCTGGATGCGCCAGTACGCGCAGGGGGCGATCGCCGACGAGCTGATCCAGGCGTCGAGGGTCGACGGGGCCGGGTTCTTCCGCCAGTGGTGGACGGTGGGGCTGCCGGTGCTTCGCCCGGGGCTGGCGTTCCTGGGGATCTTCACCTTCTTCCACATCTGGAACGACTACCTGTGGCCACTGATCGTGATGACCGACCCGGGCAAGGTGACGCTGCAGGTAGCCGTGCAGCAGCTGAACGGCGTCTACACCACCGACCAGTCGATGGTCATCGCCGGAGCACTCATGTCGGTGATCCCGCTGATCGGGGTCTTCCTGATCGGCTCGCGCCACTTCATCTCCAACCTGGCCGCCGGCGCCATGAAGTTCTGAAGAAGCACGCGCCTGATCGGCGCCTTTCGAGAAGCAGTCTTCGCACCTGCGTTGAGGTCTTGAGGCAGGCACGAGCCCTGCCCCTGCACGGGAGGATCCATGAAACAGTCCGTCAAGGTCTCGTTAGCCGGAACCACAGCCGTACTCCTGTCCGTCGCGGCTACGACGCTCGCAGTCGACGCGGGTGCCGCGACGCCGACGGACGGTGTCGCGGCGGCGGCCGCCAGACCGATGGAGAACCTCGGCCGCGGCGTCGTGGCCGTGCGGTCGAGTAACACCAGTGTCCTCGTCTCCTGGCGGCTGCTGGGGCTCGATCCGGACGGCATCGGGTTCAACGTCTACCGGTCCACTGCCGGAGGCCAGGAGGTCAAGCTCAACTCCGCGGTCCTGACCCAAGGCACCAACTTCACCGACTCGACGGCCGACTTGACCCGGTCGAACAGCTACCGGGTACGGCCCGTGATCAACGGCGCGGAGCAGCCCCCGAGCGGCGCCTTCACCCTGACCGCCAACCACGCCGTCGAGCCGGCCGTCCGCGTACCGCTGCGCGCCGGTGGCCCGGTGAAGTTCGTCTGGGTCGGCGACCTCGACGGCGACGGTGAGTACGACTTCGTCCTGGATCGCCAGACATCGCCGCAGACACTCGAGGCCTACCGGCGCGACGGGCAGCTCCTCTGGTCGGTCAACATGGGACCGAACAGCACCAACCAGAACAACATCGAAGGCGGATCGTCCACCATCGACGTCGGCCACAACGACGGCGTGACCGTCTACGACTTCGACAGCGACGGCCGCGCCGAGGTCGCCGTGCGGATCGCCAACGGTGTCCGCTTCGGCAACGGCACCACATTCACTCACAGCGACAACAACCGCCAGTTCATCGCGATTCTCGACGGCATGACCGGGGCGCCTCGCGCGACCGCTCCCGTGCCGACGGACTACCTGGCGGACGGCCCGATGTACGCCCGGTTCGGCGTGGGCTACCTCGATGGTTCCCGGCCCAGTCTGGTCGCCTTCATGAAGAACCGGATCGGCAACGGGGCGTTCAACCTCATGATGGGCGCCTGGCAGTTCACCGGCCAGTCCCTGACCCAGCAGTGGAAGTGGCTGCGCGGCAACCAGAACACACCCGACGGGCACAACACCCGCGTCATCGACGTCAACGGCGACGGAACCGACGAGGTCGCCGAGATCGGGTTCGTGCTCAACGGCAACGGCACCCTGCGGTACTCCCTGGGCCCCGCGGGCGTCATCCACGGCGACCGCTTCCACATCGCCAAGATGGACCCCAACCGCCCAGGCCTGCAGGGCTATGGCGTCCAACAAGACAACCCCAGCGGTCTACGCGAGTACTACTACGACGCCACCAACGGCTCCCTCATCTGGCGACACACCGCGTCCGGCACCGCCGACGTGGGACGCGGCATGGCCGGCGACATCGACCCGCGGTTCCCCGGCATGGAGGTCTGGTCCTTCTCAGGCCTCTACAACGCACCCGCCAACCGCCTCACCGAACCGAACACCTCGCTGCGGCCCTGGCCGCAGCTGGGCCTGTGGTGGGACGGCGACATCACGATGGAACTGCTCAACGACGGCAAGTTCGAGAAGTGGAACCCGAACAACCCCAAGCCCAGCAACAGCCTGACACGGCTGCTCACCACCTCGAACTACGGAGCGGTCGACGCGAGCCAGAACGTCCAGCCCACCTTCTACGGCGACATCCTCGGCGACTGGCGCGAGGAAGCCGTGTACACCAACGCGAGCCACAACCAGCTGATCATCTTCACCACCGACCACCCGACGAGCACACGGCTGTACACGCTCGCGCACAACCCCGCCTACCGCAACGCCATGACGCTCAAGGGATACATGCAGTCCCACCACGTCGATTACTTCCTCGGTGCCGGCATGACCCGGCCACCTCGGCCGAACATCACCTACCCCGGGAGATGACGCTGTGAGAACCGCGAAGTTCGTCCCCCCTGCTGCCCTCCTGCTCTCGGTGGTCACGGCGAGCTCCGTCGCGATGGTCGCCGGCTCGGCGTCCGCGAGCGATGCGGCGGCCGGAAACATCTATTACGTCGCCCCGAACGGGAATGACGGCGCAGCAGGTACGCAGGCCGCTCCGTGGGCATCGATCGCCCGTGCGCAGGCCGTCGCCAAGGCGGGCGACACGGTCTATTTCCGGGGCGGCACCTACGCCTACACCCGCGCGAACAGCACCTGCTCGAGCCAGTCCGCCAGAGTCGACGCGATCACCCTGAACAAGAGCGGCAGCTCGGGCAACCCGATCCGGTACTGGGCCCAGCCGGGCGAGAAACCGGTCTTCGACTTCTCCCGAGTGACGGACAACTGCCGTATCAAGGGCTTCAACATCACCGGAAGTTGGGTCCACCTCAAAGGACTGGAAGTCACCGGCGTTCCCCAGAACAACAACCGGAACGCCGAGTCCTGGGGGATCTGGGTTTCCGGCAGCAACAACATCTTCGAGCAGATCAACACCCACCACCACATGGGAACCGGCCTGTTCATCAACGGCGGGGGTGGCAACCTCGTCCTCAACTCGGACTCGCATGACAACTACGACCCGCGCAGCAATGACGGGCCCGGCGAAAACGCCGACGGGTTCGGTTCGCATTACACGCCGGCCGGCCGCCCCACGAACGTGTTCCGGGGTTGCCGCGCGTGGTGGAACGCCGATGACGGGTTCGACCTCATCTCCACCTACTCGCCCGTGACCATCGAGAACTCGTGGGCCTGGCGCAACGGGTACGTGCCGGGGACGACGACGCCCTCCGGCAACGGAGCCGGCTTCAAGTCGGGCGGCTACGGGGGCGACTACGAAGCCAACGCGCCGAAGCACACCGTCCGTTCCTCGGTGGCGTTCCTCAACAAGGCGGCCGGCTTCTACGCCAACCACCACCCGGTGGCCAACGACTTCTTCAACAACACCGGCTACGGAAACCACCCCAACTTCAACATGCGTGGCGTCGACTCGCGCGGCGCCGCCGTCGGCCGGGGCAACCTGCGCAACAACATCGCCTACACCGGAACGCCGACGTCGTACATGACCGGAACGAACGCGGCGTACAACTCCTGGAACCTTGGCGTCCCCCTGTTGAACTCCGATTTCCAGAGTGTGTCGACATCCGGCTGGGACGCGCCCCGCCAGACCGACGGAAGCCTGCCCGTGCTGCCCCACCTCCGTCTCGCGGCGAGCAGTGCCCTGATCGACAGGGGCACCGACGTGGGACTGCCATTCAGCGGAAATGCACCGGATCTCGGCGCCTTTGAGAACGATGGAAGGTGATTTTGTGAGGCAAAGATCGCGCGTCATTTCGAAGTACTGGAAGGTGGCCGCCGCCACACTGTTGTCCGTGGCGTTGGCGGCACCGCTCTCGGCGAGCACCGCTGCGGCGGAGACACCTGCAACGAAGACATCGGCCACGAAGACCTCGGCGACAGCGCTCCAGGACCAGGGTGCCGCTGCCGCACCGGTGGTGGATCGCGGCCTCAAGTACCTGGTGTCCGACTACCGGACCCGCACTCCGTCGAAGTACACGGCTGAGTCCTGGAAACCCTTCGCCAAGGCGTTGACCACCGCGGCCGATGTCGCCGGCGACACGTCGGCCACCACGTCGGAGGTCGCCGACGCGAAGACGGCCCTGATGACCGCCGCCGCCGATCTGAAGGCCGCCGACGAGGGCACGTTCCAGACCATCACGAACAACACCTTCTGGAACGACACCAGCGGCAACCCCATTTATTCGCAGGGCGGTGGGGTCTTCAAGTTCGGCGACACCTACTACTGGTACGGCGTGCACTACACCGGCGCCGAGCTCTACCGGGCCAATCCGACGAGGAAGTACGACGGGAACGTCAGCTTCGTCTCGATCCCCGTGTACTCGTCCAAGGACCTGGTGAACTGGAAGTTCGAGAACCGCGTCGCGACGCGCTCCACCGGCGTGGGCAGCGGCGCCAACCTGGGTGGTGCGGGCTGGGTCGGGCGGCTCGGCGTCTCGTACAACGAGAACACCGGCAAGTACGTGCTCGCCGTGCAGATGTGGCACACGGGCAGGGGCGGGCACGGCGTTCTGCTGCTGCAGGGCGACTCACCCACCGACACCTTCGACTACGGCTACTTCCAGACCCAGATCACCAACTCGCCCACGACCGGCACCGGGGATCAGACCGTCTTCACCGACGACAACGGCAAGGACTACCTGATCTTCTCCAACCGCGAAGGACGGTCGCGCGGCTTCGTGGCCAAGTTCCGGGAGTCCGACTCGCTGCGGATCGAGCCAGGCGTGGAGATCCGCCGCGGCGGCGGTCGCGAGGGCAACGCCATGTTCAAGCTCGACGGCAAGTACTACCACGCGGCGTCGGACCTGCACGGCTGGAACACCTCGGTCAACTACGTCAATGAGTCGACCAGCAGCAACGTTCAGGGCTCGTACAGCAGCGAGTACGTCCTTGCCGGCACGGAGATGGACTACAGCCACGTGACCCAGACCGGGTTCTTCGTGACGGTCAACGGCACCAAGCAGAACACGGTGATCTACGCCGGCGACCGCTGGGCCGACTTCGCCTGGAACGGCATCGGGTACAACCAGTGGGTGCCGATAACCAAGACCGGCGCGAGGCCGCAGTTCCACTCGGTGAGCCAGTGGCAGTTCAACGTCACGACCGGAGAGTGGCGTGTCGGGCAGGCGAACAACTACATCCTCAACCCGGACATCCAGGCTGACCGCATCATCGTCTCCAGTGTGCGGGGATGGCGGAACCTCGGCGGTTCGGTGACCAACGTCAACGGTGGTGTGAACGGGTCTCGCTTCGCCCTCCAGGTGAGCAACAGCGGCGGCGTCGAGCAGCGGATCGAGTCGGTGCCCGCAGGCACCTACACCCTGTCCCTCCACGCTCGGGGTAGCGCCGGACAGGTCGTGATCACCGGCGCCAACGGCAGCCAACGTACCCTCAGCATCCCGTCGTCGAGCGGCTGGGCCAAGCGCGAGCTCACCGGCATAGCGCTGCCCAGCGGGGCCGCCACCGTCACCGTGCGGGCGTCGGGTTCGGGCGGCGTCACCGTCGACCAACTCTCACTGGTCAAGACCTCTGCCGACGCGCCATCGGGACAGCGTTACGAGGCAGAGACCGCGCCGGCGGTGTGTCAGGGCACGATCGACTCGAACCAAGCGGGCTTTTCCGGTAGCGGGTTCTGCAACGGCACTGCCGCTGCGGGGGCCTTCGCGCAGTTCACGGTGACCCCGGCGACCGCTGGTACGGCGACGGTGGCGGTCCGGTTCGCCAATGGCTCCACTAGCGGTGCGAGGCCGGCGAACCTGATCGTCAACGGATCCACGGTGGGGACCGTTTCGTTCGAGTCCACCGGCGCGTGGACGACGTGGACGACCAAGACCGTGACCGTCCCGCTGAACGCCGGCAGCAACACCATCCGGTTGGATCCGACCACGGCAGCCGGACTACCCAACGTCGACTACCTCGATGTCGGTGCCGCGACTGGCTGACATCCCACGCTCTGCCGGTCTCTTCGATCGGCAGAGCGTGCAGGGTCGCGTCCTTGAGACCACGACACCGGCGTGACCACGGTGCGCCGTGCAACGAGCAGTGCCAATGAGAGCGACGGCCGACCGCGTGCGAAACAGCACTTGCCGCAAGTAAGTCACATCGTCAGGAGAAGGACATGAGCAGCAAGCGTCTGCCCCGCGTCATCGCGGGCACGACGACGTTGGTCACCATGGTGTCCGCGACTTTACTCATGGTGCCCACGCCGGCCCGTGCGACCTTCGGAACCGCGGACATCAAGCCGATCGAAAGCAATATCGCTGCCAAGGACTGGGCCTCGGCAACGGCCAGCAACGGCTCGTTGAACGCCGGACTGGCCATCGACGGCGACCCGACGACGTCCTGGCACCCCGGTCGTGCCGGCGCCCGGCAGTGGCTCACCGTCGACCTCGGTGGAACCTACGACAACCTGCGTAAGGTCAAGGTGATATTCCCGGACCGTGGCATGGCCTACCGGTACGTCGTCGAGGCTTCATCCGACGGTCGCCGGTGGAAGACCATCACCGACAGGTCCCACAACCGAGCCGTGTCACGAGGGGAAGTACACCTGTTCACCCGGCCGGCAACGCGCTTCGTCCGGCTGATGTTCACTGGTGGGCCGGGCCGTGCCGGGGCTGGTGTCAGCGAGCTCCAGGTCTTCAACTACCTACGCAACGACCTCACCCTCGGCGCCGATCTGTCCTGGATGGACGACGTCCAGGACCAGCAATACTGGGTCGACCCCCTGGCCGAAGACCGCGGCGCCGGGCCACACCTGCTCGACGTGGCCAAGGATCGTGGCATGCAGCACACCCGGCTGCGGATATGGAACGAGCCGCGCAGCGAGAGCACCGGTCGACCGACGCCGATACCGCGCCAGGGTCCGGAGCGCTCACTGGTCTCAGCGAAGTGGATCAAGCAGCGGGACATGGGCCTGGGTATCGACTTCCACTACGCGGACTCGTGGGCGGACCCGAGCAAGCAACCGAAACCACGCGCCTGGGCCGAGCTGGAGTTCGCGGACCTGTCCCAGGCCGTGTACGACTTCACCGCCGACTATCTGGACCGGTTGATCCAGCAGGGCACCACGCCGGAGAAGGTGGCCGTCGGCAACGAGATCATCAATGGTTTCATGTACGGCAGCGAGGCGGCCCACATCGGCACGACGGATCCGCCGTATTTCGTCGACCAGGCCGATATCTACCAGTCGAAGCCCGGCGGTGGCCTGCTGTGGCGGTACTGGCGGTCAACCGACCCGGTGGAGCAGCAGCTCTACGACCAGGCGTGGGACCGGTTCACAACCCTGGCCGCGGCCGGGATCAAGGCCGTCCGCGACGCGTCACCGACGTCCAAGGTCGAGATACACGTGATCGTCGACAAGGACAAGCTCGCCAAAACCATGGAGTTCTGGCACCAGTTCCTCACCCGGGTGAAGGCAAAGGGGCAGAACCCTGATGTGCTGGCCATCTCGTACTACCCGGAGTGGCACGGTACGCCCGAGGCGCTGGATCTCAACCTGAACACCATGGCCACCACCTATCCCGACTACGAAATCGACATCGCCGAAACCGCCTACCCCGCCTCGGGCGGTGCGGGCTCGCCGGTGCCCAACTCACCCTTCCCGCGAACGATTCAGGGCCAGGCGGACGCTATCCGGAGGGTATTCCAGGCCGCCAACGACGTGGTCGACAACCGAGGTTCAGGTGTGCTGGTGTGGGAGCCGGCCGGCTACCAGCCGATGTTCCGGGCCGTGCCCGGAATGGCGAACACGTGGGAGCCGCACGCGTCCATCAACGTCTTCAACGCCAGCCGCGCCAAGCACATCCTCCAGGACACCATCTACACCGCCACCGTGGTGGGAGCCGCCCCCAAGCTGCCCTCCTCCATCCACATGCTCACCACCGCCAACAACACGATCACCAGTGTTCCCGTCCGCTGGCAGCCGTTGCCACCTGGCGCGACCGACAGGCCGGGCGAGGTGACAGTCACCGGGATGACCGACACAGGACCGGTCACGGCGGTCATCGACGTCGTTCCCAGACGCGGCGAACACGACTTGACCACCTCATAGCCTCCATCGCCAAGCGAAGGACCAGGAGGCGGATGGATTGTATGGTGCGGGGTCGTCCTGGGCGTCTCGGCCGGGGTACGGCGGTGTGACGTCGGCGAAGCAGGTCGCGATGCCGGCATGGGCAGATCAGCAGACGGAGCCCGTGCGGGGTTGGGCGCGGTAGCCGAGCCGGCGGGCGTGGGCCAAGACCGCGTACCCGTACACCACGGCCGACCACGACGGCACCGGCGACGTCATCACCGCTTCACAGCAGTGTTCCGGTCACTCGGCCACACCGCCGGGCAGCAGGCCCTCCGCATCAACGACTGCGGCAACGCCTGGGAGAACCAGGCCGTCTTCGACCCGAACGGCCGCACCAACCCCAACATCCGGTGGCTCCCCTGACAAACCGCACAACGCCCCTGCCGCCCCTCGCGGGTGGCAGGAGCACCCACACCCGCTTTCGCGCCGCGCGTCCAGTCGACCTGCCGCCGACTGGACGCACCCGGCAACGGGCCCAGCCGAACGCCCATCGCTACACCCATCCCTGCACCCAAGGAGACATCCATGACCATGCAACGACGGACATTCCTCAGGATAAGCGCGGCCGGAGCGACGGGCGTGGGTCTGTCCCTGCTCGGCGCGGGGCAGGCACTAGCCGCCGTCGGGCCGTTGGACACGGCGCCGACCACGCCGTTCGCGGTCGGCGTGCGTCGGTATGACTGGACCCGTGGCAGCCGCCCGTGCACCACCTACGTCTACTACCCCGCCACCGGCACCCCCGGCGGCAACCCGGTGACGAACGCCCCGGTCGCCAACGGTGTCTTCCCCGTCTACAACTTCACCCACGGCTTCCAAAGCAGCCCACAGAACTCCCTGTTCATCATCCGGGCCCTGGCCGCGGCGGGCTTCATCGTCCCCGCCCCGCACTTCAACCACAACTTCAACGACGTCAGAAACGGCAACACCTCCAAGGACGTCTCGCACATCCTCACCCAGAGCCTCGCCCTCAACACGAGCGGGCCGCTGGCCGGGCACATCAACACCGGCATCGGCGTCGGCGTCTCGGGCCACTCCCTGGGCGGCATGATCACTCATGGCCTGCTGACCTCCTGGCCCGACAGCCGGATCATCTCCGCCAACCCGCAGTCCTGCGAGGACATGGGCAACCCCGCCGCCTCGGTCTCCGCCAAGGTCCTGTTCGTCCACGGCGACCGGGACTCGACCACGTCGTACTCCTCGGCCCGGCAGGCGTACACGGAGATGACCTGGCCCAAGGCGTTCCTCACCTTCGTCGGCGGCAGCCACACCAGCTTCTGGAGCGACAACCGCTTCCCGAACACCGTCGTCGACTGGGCCCGCTGGACGATGTACGGCGACACCGCCGCACGGGACCGCCTCCCGGCCGACGCGGCCGGGCCCAATACCAGGTGGGAAGCCCAGCTGGGTGACTCACCCGGCGGCCCGGCCGCCTACACCCTGGTGGCCCAGCACAGCGGCAAGGCCGCCGACATCTACGAGGCCTCCACCGCTGCCGGCGCCCGGCTCGTCCAGTGGACCACCAACAGTCGCTCCAACCAGCAGTTCGAATTTGTGGACGCCGGCGACGGCCACGTCCGCGTCAAGGCGCGGCACAGTGGCCTGTTCCTCCAGCCCACGGGCACCGCGACCGGCGCTGACGTCGTCCAACAGGCCGACACCGGCGCCACCGGCCAGCAGTGGCGCGTGGTCGACCACGGCGGTGACGTGATCAGCCTCGTCAACCGGGAGTCCGGCCTGGCCATGGATGTCTGGGAGCACTCGACCGCCGACGGCGCCCGCATCTCCCAGTGGACCTACACCGGCAACCCCAACCAGCGCTTCACCCGCCGCCGCGTCTGACCCGAGACCTGTCGGAGCACCGCTCGGGCAACAGGGCGGGCGGTGCCCCGACATGGCGCTGACAACCCTTCGCGACCACATTGGACGGGCCTTTCCACGATCCGACCTCACCGTGGCGTCCGCGCAGACGCCGCACCGCATTCGTCCTCGTCGGCGCAATGATCGCGGACTCGATCGTGCACCCGGGCCAGCAGGGCGTCGGCCAGGCGGGCGGTGCCGCCGTCGATCTCGTAGAAGCGGGTGCCGGGGGGATGAGCGCCGAGCCCATGAAGCTGTGCGGGAAGGCGAGCGGCAGCCGGGACGTGAGATTTTCCAGGGTGCCGAGCAGGTCGATCGTGTTCGGATCGAGACGCGCGTGCTCGGACAGGAAGCGGTACATCGACCACTCACCGAACCGCTCCACCACACGGGCTCAGCCCGCCAGGCACTCGGGCAGAGCCTTGTCAACACGCAGCCCGTCGGGGCCCTTGACGTAGTCGGAGCGCCGCATGCGGATGCCATTGACGTACAGCCAGGTGCGGGCCGCCGGCTGGGCGTCGTGGTCCACATCGACGAGGTGGAACCGGCGGCGCTTCAAGTTGAGTTGGTCGATGAGCCCGATAACCAAGGAGTGGTTGCCGAGAATGCGCATCGCGCCGGCCTCGGCGCGCGCTCTGCTCTGGCGCTTCATGTCTTGGACGTGTCCACGCCGGGAGGCTGGAGCGATTTGCGCACGAATGTTCAGTCTCAGGGGCGAGGGTAGTCGAGGCGGTGGATGGCGTAGGCGCGGATAGCGGCTGCCAGCCATGGGGGAAGGTCGGGGTCCTCGGCCCCCACGATGCCTCGCTGCTGGTCGGCGCCGGCCTGGCAGAGGGCTCCGTGCAGCGAGCACGCTCCTCAGGCATCCACAACCGCCTGCAAAGCGGCAAGTCCTCCTCCACCCCTTCCTGAGGAGCCTTTGCCCACCCCGACGAGCAGGTCCAAGCCGCCGACACCTTCCGAGCAGGACACCACCTCGTCCTGCAAGCGGGAGCCGGTACCGGCAAGACCACCACCCTCGCGATGCTTGCCGCCGGCACCGGACGACGCGGTCGTTACCTCGCTTTCAATGATGTGCAAGATGCGTTCGCTGTTCCACCGCCCTGCGGCCGCGCCCGTTGCTCCGGGAGCAGCGGCTTGGCGATCTCCCATGAGCCGTCCGGCACAATCCAGCTCCATGTGCCCCGCCCCATGCCGGGGCAACGTCCGCCTCACCACGTAGGACACACGGTCTGGGCTGGGCGGAGACACGGGCGGCGGGGGTGTCGTCGAAGCCCACTGCGCTGGCGTCCTCCGGTACTCGAAGCCCGTACGGCCGGGCGGCCTCGATGACGCCGAGCGCCTGCTCGTCGTTGGCGGCGAAGACGGCGGTCGGAGGACGAATGCCCTCACGGTTGTCAGTTCTACGGCCGGGCGTCGCGCGGACCTCGCCGATCACATGGTGCCGAAGCCCGACAGACCCCGGGTGGCCGGGGATGAATGTGCCGAGCGCCGAATCCTTGACCCCTGGTCGGCCCTCCATGATGCTGTGTTGCGGCACATGAGATACGTGCCGTAATGAGCAACATTCGACTCAGATCTCGTACCAGCCGAGGAGTGGCCATGACGCACCAGGTCCGTGCTGTCGTCGCGCGGGGCAAGGGCGCCCCCGTCAGCCTGGAAACGATCATCGTGCCCGACCCGGGCCCGGGGGAGGCGCTGGTGAAGATCGAGGCCTGCGGGGTCTGTCACACCGATCTGCACTATCGCGAGGGCGGCATCAACGACGACTTCCCCTTCCTTCTGGGGCACGAAGCCGCGGGCGTGGTGGAGGCGGTCGGAGAAGGGGTCGCCGACGTCGCCCCCGGTGATTTCGTCATCCTCAACTGGCGTGCGGTGTGCGGGCAGTGCCGGGCCTGTCTGCGCGGACGGCCGTGGTACTGCTTCAGCACCCACAACGCGAAGCAGAAGATGACCCTGACCGACGGCACGGAGCTGTCGCCGGCGCTGGGCATCGGCGCGTTCGCGGAGAAGACGCTGGTGGCGGCGGGGCAGTGCACGAAGGTCGCCCCGGCCGCGTCGGCGGCTGCCGCCGGTCTGCTGGGGTGCGGCGTGATGGCGGGCATCGGCGCGGCCATCAACACCGGCAACGTCGGACGCGGTGACAGGGTGGCCGTCATCGGCTGCGGCGGCGTCGGGGCCGCGGCGGTCGTCGGGTCCAACCTGGCGGGCGCGGCGAAGATCATCGCGGTGGACATCGACGACGCCAAGCTGGACACCGCCAAGAGGCTGGGCGCGACCCACACCGTCAACTCCAGGAACACCGACCCGGTCGAGGCGATCCGCGAGCTGACCGGCGGATTCGGCGCCGACGTGGTCGTCGAGGCGGTCGGCCGCCCGGAGACGTACAAGCAGGCGTTCTACGCCCGCGATCTGGCCGGCACGGTCGTTCTCGTCGGCGTGCCGACCCCGGAGATGAAGCTGGAACTGCCGCTGCTGGACGTCTTCGGCAGGGGCGGCGCGCTGAAGTCCTCCTGGTACGGCGACTGCCTGCCGAGCCGGGACTTCCCGATGCTCATCGACCTTTATCTGCAGGGCCGCCTGGACCTGGACGCCTTCGTCACGGAGACCATCGCGCTGGACGACGTGGAGAAGGCCTTCGAGCGGATGCACCGTGGCGACGTCCTGCGCTCGGTGGTGGTCCTGTGACGGCCGGCGCCCGCATCGAGCATCTCGTCACGTCGGGGACGTTCTCGCTGGACGGCGGCACCTGGGACGTCGACAACAACGTGTGGATCATCGGCGACGACACCGAGGCGATCGTCATCGACGCCGCGCACGACGCCGAGGCGATCGCCGAGGCCCTCGGCGGGCGCACCCTGGGCGCCATCGTGTGCACCCACGCGCACAACGACCACATCGACGCCGCGCCCGACCTCGCCGCCCGCACCGGCGCCCCGATCCTGCTCCACGGCGACGACCTGCCGCTGTGGAAGCAGACCCACCCCGACCGGACGCCCGACGGCGACCTGGCCGACGGGCAGGTCCTCACGGTGGCCGGTGTCGAGCTGACCGTGCTGCACACCCCCGGCCATGCCCCCGGTGCGGTGTGCCTGTACGCGCCGGCGCTCACGGCCCTCTTCAGCGGTGACACGCTCTTCGCGGGCGGGCCGGGGGCGACGGGACGGTCGTACAGCCACTTCCCGACCATCATCGACTCCATCCGGGACCGACTGCTGAGCCTGCCGGGCGACACCGTCGTACACACCGGCCACGGGGAGACGACCACCATCGCCGCCGAGGCCCCCCATCTTCAGGAGTGGCTCGACCGAGGGTTCTGACCACCGCCCTTCGAACAGTGCAACTGTCCACCCCGGGAGGGGGTCCGACGCTGGACCGCCCCTCTTCGACCACGTCGGAGAGGCTGATTCCGGCGTTGTGCCCCCTCCTGTTCTCTGTTTCATATAGAGATGGAAGTTGTGTGATGAGCAACTCAAGTAGGCGGCTCAACCGGCTCTCGGAACGCCTTGACAAGGGTTCGGGCCGACTTCAGACTGATGTTGCGCTTACCGCAATCCGTTTCGTTATACGCACCGAGGTGTCATGATGATTCCCGCGTGCCGTCTCGCGGATCTGCCGCGAGGAGAGGCCATCCGGCTCGACATCGACCCGCCGGTCTCGGTGTTCCACACCGACGACGGCGAGCTCTTCGCCATTGACGACACCTGCACCCACCAGGACGCCTCGCTCGCGGACGGCTGGCTGGAGGGCTGCGAGGTGGAATGCCCGCTGCACGCCTCGAAGTTCGACCTGCGCACCGGTGCGGTCGACGCCCCGCCGGCCAAGCTCCCCGTGCGGACCCACGAGGTCCTCGTCGAGGACGGCATGGTCTACGTCCGGCTGTCCACCGCCGCCCCCAACCTGCCGCCGTGCGTCGCGGCCCGCCTCGCCGGGACCCTCACGTGAGGACGGTGGCTGTGGTGGGCGCCTCGCTGGCCGGCCTGTCGGCGGCGCGCTCACTGCGGAAGCAGGGCTACGACGGGCGGCTGGTCGTCATCGGAGACGAACTCCACCGCCCGTACGACCGGCCCCCGCTGTCCAAGGAGTTCCTGGCCGGCACCATCGGCGAGGCGGACCTCGCGCTGGAGACGGACGACGAGGACCTGCGGGCGGAGTGGCTGCTCGGCACCCGCGCCACCGGACTCGACCGCACCGACCGCGCCGTCCGGCTCGCCGACGGCCGGGAGGTCCGCGCCGACGGCATCGTCATCGCGACCGGCGCCGTCGCGCGCACCCTGCCCGGCTCCGAGGGCCTGGCCGGAGTGCATGTCCTGCGCACCCTGGACGACGCCCGCACGCTACGGGACGAACTGGTCCGCGGTGGACGGCTGGTGGTGATCGGCGGCGGATTCGTCGGCGCCGAGGTCGCCTCCACCGCATGCGCCCTCGGGCTCGACGTGACGGTGGTCGAGGTGGCCCCGACGCCGCTCGCCGGACCGCTCGGCGAGGCCATGGGCGCCGTCGTCTCCGGCCTCCACGCGGACCACGGCGTACGGCTGTTGTGCGGCGTGGGCGTCAAGGGGCTGAGCGGTGAGCGCCGGGTGGACGCCGTCCTGCTCGAGGACGGCCGCAGCATCCCCGCCGACATCGTCGTGGTCGGAGTGGGCGCACGACCGTGCGTCGAGTGGCTGGAAGGATCCGGCGTCGAGCTCGACAACGGCGTCAAGTGCGGTGTGGACGGCCGCACAAGCCTGGCCGGCGTGGTCGCGGTCGGCGACTGCGCCAACTGGTACGACCCCCGTACGGGCGCCCATCGCCGCGTCGAACACTGGACCGGCGCGCTGGAGCGCCCCGCCGCCGCCGTCGCCACGCTGCTGGCGGGCGGCGCCGTGGAACCGGGCGTACCGCGACCGCCGTACTTCTGGTCGGACCAGTACGGCGTGAAGATCCAGTTCGTCGGCCACGCGGCCGCAGCCGACAGCGTGACGATCGAGGAAGGCTCCGCGGAGGACCGCAATGTCCTCGCCGTCTACCGGCGTGCCGGTGAGCCGGTCGCCGCGCTCGGAATGAACCAGCCGCGGCTGTTCACCCGCTGGCGCAAGCATCTGGCCCGCCCCGCGTCTTGACACCGCCCCTGAGGCACCCCATGCTGCGGTTTCACATGGCGCGCAGCGTTGCACCATACACAACGCCGTCCGGAGCCGCTCTTCCCGGCGCGTGAATGACCCCGCCACGACGTTCCCCGAGGAGTTCACTGTGACCTCGACCAGCCTGCCGGACAGCCTGATCGCCACTCTCCCCGGCTCCTCCTACACCGATCCCGGGTTCTTCGCGCAGGAGCAGGAGCGCATATTCGAGTCCATGTGGTTCTGTGTCGCGCGCGCCTCCGACCTGGCGAAGCCCGGTGCCTTCCGGACCGTCGACGTGGGCCGCGAAAGCATCCTCGTCACCCGCGCGAGGGACAACAGCATCCGTGCGTACTTCAATGTATGCCGGCACCGCGGCGCGCGGATCTGCACGGAGGACAGCGGCGAGGTCAAGCGGGCCTTCCAGTGCCCGTACCACGCCTGGACCTACGACCTGAACGGCAAGCTCGTCGCGGCGCCCAACCTGACCAAGATGCCCGACGTCGGCCGCACCGAGTACGGCCTGGTGAGCGTGGCCACCCGCGAATGGCTCGGCTATGTCTGGGTCTGCCTGGCGGAGAACCCGCCCTCCTTCGAGGAGGACGTCATCGGCGAGGTCGTCGGCCGCCTCGGCGACGTCGAGCCGATCGAGCACTACGACATCGACAGCCTCTCGGTCGGCAAACGGATCGTCTACGACGTGAAGGCGAACTGGAAGCTCATCATCGAGAACTTCATGGAGTGCTACCACTGCGCCACGATCCACCCCGAACTGACCGAGGTGCTCCCCGAGTTCGCCGACGGCTTCGCTGCGCAGTACTACGTCGGGCACGGGGCTGAGTTCGGTGAGGAGGTCCGGGGCTTCACCGTCGACGGCTCCGAGGGATTGGACCGCATCCCCGGGGTGGCCGAGGACCAGGACCGCCGTTACTACGCGATCACCGTCAAGCCGCAGGTCTTCATCAACCTCGTCCCCGATCACGTCATCTTCCACCGCATGTACCCGGTGGCCGCGGACCGCACGATCGTCGAGTGCGACTGGCTCTATCTCCCGCACGTCGTCGAGAGCGGCAAGGACGTCAGCCGGTCGGTGGAGCTCTTCCACCGGGTCAACCAGCAGGACTTCGACGCCTGCGAGCGCACCCAGCCCGGCATGAGCTCCCGGATGTACGCCAAGGGCGGCGTCCTCGTCCCCAGCGAGCACCACATCGGTGCCTTCCACGACTGGGTGCACGAGCGCCTGGGCACGTACCAGCAGTAGGAGAGGTGGGCGCTCAGCCCAGGTAGCCCATCCGGTGGCTGATCTCCTCCGCGCCCTTGATCAGCACCGGAGCGAGCTCGTGCAGGCGCTCCTCGGAGAGCCGGTACGAGGGGCCGGAGGCGCTCACCGCCGCGACGACGTCTCCGTCCCGGTCGCGAATCGGGGCGGCCAGGGCGTGGAGACCGAGCTCCAGCTCCTCCATGGCCCAGGCGTAGCCACGCTCCCGGGCCTCGGCGAGGTTCTTCTCGAGCTTCGTCTTCGCGGTGATGGTGTGCGGGGTGACCTTCTTCAGGCCGGTCTGGGTCAGCAGTGCGGAGCGGTCCTTGGTCGGCAGGTGGGCCAGCAGGATCTTGCCGCTCGACGTGGCGTGCAACGGGGTCAGCTGGCCGACCCAGTTCTGCGCGGTGACAGCCCCCGGGCCTCGCACCTGGTAGAGATTGACCGCGTAGTGCTCCTGCAGCACGGCGATGTTGACGGTCTCGCCGATCTCCTCGGCCAGCTCCTCGCAGACCGGGCGGCTCTGCTGGGTGATGTCGATACGCCCCGTGACCGCGCCGGCCAGGCGCACGATGCCGAAGCCGAGGCGGTACTTGCCACGTTCGCCCGCCTGCTCCACCAGGCCGCGCGCCTCCAGGGCGCCGAGCAGGCGGAACGCGGTGGACTTGTGAACATCAATCTCGCCCGCCACCTCGCTGACGCCCGCCTCCCCGCGTTGGGCCAGGATCTCCAGGACACTGATGGCGCGGTCGACCGACTGCACTCCGCCGGCGTGTGAATTCGAGGTTTCGGTTTCCAGGTTGTAGTTGCTCACAACGCAACTATACCCACAGTAAACAACGCTACTGCAAGTAATGATGGCGGAATGAAGCCCTTGCAGGTTGCGTTGCTCGCAACCTGGTGCGTATAGCGCTACTGTGGCTAGCATGCCCGCGTATCTACGGCGCGAGCGAGACGAGGCATCATGGCTCCCCTCCACTACGACTTCGTCATCGTCGGCGGCGGATCGGCCGGCAGCGCACTGGCGAACCGGCTCTCCGCGGACCCGGCGAACCGCGTGCTGGTCCTGGAGGCCGGCCGGTCCGACTACCCGTGGGACGTCTTCATCCACATGCCCGCGGCGCTGACCTATCCGATCGGCAGCCGGTTCTACGACTGGAAGTACGAGTCCGAGCCCGAACCCCACATGGGCGGCCGACGCGTCTATCACGCCCGGGGCAAGGTGCTGGGCGGCTCCAGCAGCATCAACGGCATGATCTTCCAGCGCGGCAACCCCATGGACTACGAGCGCTGGGCGGCCGACGCCGGCATGGAGACCTGGGACTACGCGCACTGCCTGCCGTACTTCAAGCGGATGGAGAACTGTCTAGCCGCCGACCCCGACGACGAGTTCCGTGGTCACGACGGACCGCTCGTCCTCGAACGCGGCCCGGCCGGCAATCCGCTCTTCACGGCCTTCCTCAAGGCCACACAGGAGGCCGGCTACGCGCCCACCGACGACGTCAACGGCTACCGGCAGGAAGGTTTCGCCAAGTTCGACCGCAACGTCCACCGCGGGCGTCGTCTTTCGGCCTCGAAGGCGTACCTGAAGCCCGCGATGAAGCGGCCGAACCTCACGGTCAGGACCCGCGCCCTCGTCACCCGGGTGCTCTTCGAGGGCAAGCGCGCCGTCGGCGTCGAGTACCAGCGCGGCCGGGGTGCGCTCCAGCAGGTCCGCGCCAAGGAAGTCATCCTGTGCGGCGGCGCGATCAACTCCCCGCAGCTGCTGCAGCTGTCCGGCGTCGGAAACGCCGAGGAGCTGAGCGCCCTCGGCATCGACGTCGTCCACGACCTGCCGGGCGTCGGCGAGAACATGCAGGACCACCTGGAGGTCTACGTCCAGTACGCCTGCAAGCAGCCGGTCTCCATGCAGCCGTACATGGCCAAGTGGCGCGCCCCCTTCATCGGAGTGCAGTGGCTCTTCCGCAAGGGCCCGGCCGCCACCAACCACTTCGAGGCCGGCGGCTTCGCCCGCAGCAACGACGACGTCGAGTACCCCAACCTGATGTTCCACTTCCTGCCGATCGCCGTCCGCTACGACGGCTCTTCGCCGTCCGGAGGCCACGGCTACCAGGTGCATGTGGGCCCGATGTACTCCGACGCCATCGGCTCGGTGAAGATCAAGAGCAAGGACCCGCGCGAGCACCCGGCGCTGCGCTTCAACTACCTCTCCACCGAGCAGGACCGCCGCGAATGGGTCGAGGCGATCCGCGTCGCCCGCAAGCTCCTCGACCAGCCCGCGCTCGCCCCCTACAACGACGGGGAGATCTCGCCCGGCCCGTCCGTGGCGACGGACGAGGAGATCCTCGCCTGGGTCGCGAAGGAGGGCGAGACCGCCCTGCACCCGTCCTGCACCTGCAAGATGGGCACCGACGAGATGTCCGTCGTCGAACCCACCAGCATGCGGGTGCACGGCCTGGAGGGCCTGCGCGTGGTGGACGCCTCCGTCATGCCGTACGTCACCAACGGCAATATCTACGCACCGGTGATGATGATCGCCGAGAAGGCCGCCGACCTGATTCTCGGCAAGGAGCCGCAGGCGCCGTCGAAGGCCGTGTACTACCGTCACCGTGACGCCCAGAAGCAGGCCGGGTAGACCTTGGGCACCCCAGGGCTGAGGACGCTGCTCGACAGCGTCCGCTATGAGGTGCTGCCCGCGAAGGCGACCGAGGACAAGGTCCTCGCCCATGTACCGCGCGACGTCGTCGTCACCGTGACGGCGTCGCCGGTCAAGGGCCTGGAGCCGACCCTCGACCTCGCCACCCGGCTCGCGGCACACGGCTACCGCGTCGTCCCGCACGTCCCGGCGCGCCTGCTCCGGGACGACGGGCACCTGAAGGAAGTCGTCGACCGGCTCCGCGAGGCGGGCGTGGACGACGTCTTCGTACCGGCGGGGGACGCGGACCCGCCCGCCGGGGTGTACGAGGGGGCGCTGCCGGTGCTGCGCAGCCTGAGTGAGCTGGGCCGGCCCTTCACGCACGTCGGGGTCACCGGCTATCCCGAGAGCCATCCGCTCATCCATGACGACATCACCGTCCAGGCGATGTGGGACAAGCGCGAGCACGCCACGTACATCGTCAGCAACCTGTGCTTCGACCCGCGCGTGCTGGGGGAGTGGATCACCCGGATACGGCGCCGGGAGGTCACCCTGCCGGTCCATGTGGGCGTGGCGGGGCCCGTGCAGCGGGCGAAGCTGCTGGCGATGGCCACGAAGATCGGGGTGGGGGAGTCGACGCGCTTCCTGACGAAGCACGCCTCGTGGTTCGTGCGTTTCGCGGCACCCGGAGGGTATGCCCCCGAGAGGCTGCTGGCCCGCACGGAGGAGGCCCTCACGGTAGCCTCGGCGGGGGTGGCCGGCCTGCACCTGTTCACGTTCAACCAGATCGCCGAGACGGAACGGTGGCGCCGCGCGCTGCTGGACCGGCTGGGCGGCTGAGCGAGGAGAAGGATGCTGTCCGACACCGACTGGAAGCTGACCCGAACCTTCCCCAGTACGGCCGGTGACGTCCGCTGGGACCGGCTGGGTGACCCCGGCCGACCGCCGGTCGTCCTTCTGCACGGCACCCCCTTCTCCTCGTACGTCTGGCGTGCCGTCGCCCGGTCGCTCGCGCGCCACCACCAGGTGTTCGTCTGGGACCTGCCCGGCTACGGGGCCTCGGAGAAGGCGGCGGGCCAGGATGTGTCCCTGGCAGCCCAGGGCCGGGTCTTCACCGAGCTCCTGAGTCACTGGGGTCTGGCGGAACCGCTCGTGGTCGCCCACGACTTCGGCGGCGCCGTCGCCTTGCGGGCGCATCTGCTGCACGGCGCCCGCTACCGGGTCCTCGCCCTGGTGGATCCGGTCGCGCTGGCGCCGTGGGGGTCTCCGTTCTTCCGGCTCGTCGGCGAGCACTCCGAGGTCTTCGAGCGGTTACCGCCCGCACTCCACCGCGCCCTGGTGCGTGAGTACGTCGCCTCCGCCAGCAGCCCGGGGCTTCATCCCGTGGTCCTCGACCGGCTCGTCGAGCCCTGGCTGGACGATCTCGGCCAGGCGGCCTTCTACCGGCAGATCGCCCAGGCGGACCAGCGTCATACCGACGAGATCCAGGGGCGGTACGCCGAAATCGGCATCCCCACTCTTGTCTGCTGGGGGGAGGACGATACCTGGATCCCCGTGGCGAAAGGCCGCGAACTTGCCGCTCTCATCCCCGATGCGCGGTGGGAACCGATCGCCGGCGCGGGCCACCTGGTCCAGGAGGACGCCCCCGCCGAACTCACGGCAGCGCTCATCTCTTTCCTCCAGCACCCGCTCTGACCGAGCGGCGGTGCGCCGGAGGTCGTATACAAAACCACCGGTGTGTGGGGTCGAAGGGCTGCTCGGAGGATCGGAAGGGGCCGAACGGCCCTTGTGAAATCGTCATCCGCCAACCTCTTGACGCATGTCTGCGCATTCGCGAAGGTGTTCCACCACAAGCAATCGGATGCGCGATGCGCAACGCATTCTCGATTGAAGGGCTGGGCGAGTGGCAGAACTGTATGTGGACGGGACATGGCGGGATCCGGTGGCCGGAGGGCGCCGGGAGATCCGCTGTCCCGCTGACGGCACGCTCACCGCGACCGTGTCGGAAGGGACGCGTCCCGACACCGAGGCGGCGATCGCCGCGGCTCGCCGGGCCTTCGACGAGGGACCCTGGCCGCGCACCCCCGAGCGGGAGCGCGGCGCCCTGCTGCTGCGCACCGCCGACCTCATCGAGCGCGACGCCAAGGAATTCGCCCGCGCCGAATCACTGGACACCGGCAAGCGGCTGGTGGAGAGTGACTACGACATCGCCGACATCGTCTCCTGCTTCCGTTACTACGGCGGGATCGCCGGCACCGACGCCGGCCGGGTGATCGACACCGGCCGCGACGACGCCGTCAGCCGCGTCGTCTACGAACCGATCGGCGTGTGCGGGCTCATCACTCCCTGGAACTATCCGCTGTTGCAGGCCAGTTGGAAGGTTGCCCCGGCCCTCCTGGCCGGCAACACGATCATCCTCAAGCCGAGTGAGCTGACCCCCTCCACCTCGATCCTGCTGATGAAGGCGCTGGAGGAGGCCGGGCTCCCGGCCGGCGCCGCCAACCTCGTCCTGGGCACCGGGCCCGAGGTGGGCGCCCCGCTCGCCGAGGACCCCGCCGTCGACATGGTCTCCTTCACCGGCGGCCTGGAGACCGGCAAGCGGATCATGGCCACCGCCGCCGCGACGGTGAAAAAGGTCGCGCTGGAGCTCGGTGGCAAGAACCCCAACGTGATCTTCGCCGACGCCGACTTCGAGACGGCCGTGGACTTCGCTCTCACGGCCGTCTTTCTGCATTCGGGACAGGTCTGCTCGGCCGGCGCCCGGCTGATCGTCGAGGACTCGCTGCACGACCGCCTCGTCGACGAGGTCGTCCGTCGCGCCCGGCAGATCCGCCTCGGCGGGCCCTTCGACCCCGAGGGCGAGACCGGCGCGCTGATCTCGGCCCAGCATCTGGAGAAGGTCGAGGCGTACGTCGCGGCAGGTCTCGCCGAGGGTGCCATACTGCGCTGCGGCGGCGAACGGCCCGACGACCCGGACCTCGCGAACGGCTACTACTACCCGCCGACCGTCCTCGACGAGTGCCGGCAGGACATGCGCGTGGTGCATGAGGAGTCCTTCGGGCCGGTGCTCACCGTGGAGCGCTTCACCGACGAGGACGACGCCGTACGCATCGCCAACGACACCGAGTACGGACTCGCCGGAGCCGTCTGGACGCAGGACGCCGGCAAGGCCCAGCGGGTCGCCCGACGACTGCGCCACGGCACGGTGTGGATCAACGACTACCACCCCTATGTGCCGCAAGCGGAATGGGGTGGCTTCGGGCACTCGGGCGTGGGTCGGGAGCTGGGACCGACCGGCCTGGACGAGTACCGAGAGCCCAAGCACATCTGGCAGAACATCCAACCCCGGCCGCAGCACTGGTTCCGCGGCTGAACGCCGAAAAGAGGTCGATCGTGACCCCAACACAGACCGAGGCGCCGCAGCGACGCGGCACGCCCCAGGACTCGGACGGCACGCCGGTCATATCCGTGCGCAAGCTGTGGAAGGTGTTCGGGCCGAAGGCCGAACGGGTGCCGGAGTCCAAGGAGCTGTGCGGGCTCACCCGCCGCGAGCTCATGGACCGCACCGGATGCACCGCCGCCGTACGCGACGTGAACTTCGAGGTCGCGCCGGGCGAGGTCTTCGTCGTCATGGGGCTGTCCGGCTCCGGCAAGTCCACCCTGGTGCGATGTCTGACCCGGCTGATCGAACCGACCGCCGGTGAGATCGTCTTCGAGGGCGAGGACATCCGCGAGGCGGACGCGGGGCGCCTGCGCGACCTGCGGCGCCGCAAGTTCTCCATGGTCTTCCAGCACTTCGGTCTGCTGCCCCACCGCCGCGTCGTCGACAACGTGGCGTTCGGGCTGGAGATCCGCGGTATGGGCAAGGCCGAACGTGCCAAGCGGGCGATGGAGGTCGTCGAGCTGGTCGGCCTCGCCGGCTACGAGAACTCCTACCCCGACCAGCTCTCCGGCGGTATGCAGCAGCGCGTCGGTCTCGCCCGGGCGCTGGCCGGCGATCCGGACGTCCTCTTCTTCGACGAGCCTTTCTCGGCGCTGGACCCGATGATCCGCCGTGACATGCAGAACGAGGTCATCCGGCTGCACCACGAGGTCGGCAAGACCATGGTGTTCATCACCCACGACCTCTCCGAGGCACTCAAGCTGGGCGACCGCATCCTCATCATGCGCGACGGCAAGATGGTCCAGTGCGGCACCGGCGACGAACTGGTCGGTGCCCCCGCCGACGACTACGTACGCGAGTTCGTCAAGGACGTGCCGCGCGGCGATGTGCTCACCCTGCGGTGGATCATGCGTCCGCTGGAGGACGGCGACGCCCTGGACGGTCCCGAGCTGGGCCCGGACGTCGTGGTGAAGGAGGCGACCCGGGCGGTACTGGCGGCCGACAAGCCGGTCAAGGTCGTTGAGGAGGGCAAGCTGCTCGGCATCGTCGGAGACGAGGAGATCCTCGCGGTGGTCGCCGGGCAGGAAGGCGGCGTGTGATGGCCGTCGCCTTGGAGAAGACCGAGCCCCTGGCAGGCGTACGCCAGGTCAGCCGACGCACGGTGGTGGCCGCGATCCTGGTCGCCTGGCTGGTGCTGTTCGCGATCTTCCGCGGAAAACAGACCCTGGCCCTGGCCGCCGCGGACCTCACCGACCTGCACCGGTGGTTCAACGACGTCAACGACTCCATCGGCGCGAACCGCAACTCCAACCCGCTCTTCCTCTACTTCTTCAACGAGATCCGTCTGGTCATCGACAACCTGGTGACCTTCGTGCAGGAGCTGATCTCCCAGCCCTCCGCCGGCCGCCCCGTCCCGCAGGTCGGATGGCTCGGCGTCGTCGGCATCGCCGGCTACGTCTCCTGGGCCGTGGGCAACTGGCGGGTCGCCCTGCTGGCGGTGGCGGGCTTCACCTTCATGGGGTTGCAGGGGCTGTGGCAGGAGAGCATGGACACCCTGGCCCTCATCCTCTGCGCGGTCTTCGTGGCGCTGCTGTTCGCGATCCCGATCGGTGTGTGGGCGGGGCTGTCCGATCGGGTCCACCGGATCGTGACGCCCTTCCTGGACTTCATGCAGACGATGCCGACCTTCGTCTACCTGGCACCCCTGACCCTGTTCTTCCTCATCGGCGGGGCCTCCGCCACGATCGCCACCGCGATCTACGCGGCGCCGCCCGCGATCCGCATCACCGCGCACGCCATCCGCTCGGTGCCCGAGACCACCGTGGAGGCGGCGGACTCGCTCGGCGCGACACGTCGGCAGGCGCTGCTGAAGGTCCTGCTGCCGATGTCCAAGCGGACCGTGGTGATGGGCATCAACCAGTCGATCATGGCCGCCCTGGCGATGGTGACCATCGCGGCCCTGATCGACGCGCCCGGCCTCGGCAAGACCGTCGTCCAGGCCCTGCAGTCGCTCGACGTGGGGACGGCCTTCAACGCCGGCCTCGCCATCGTCGTGATGGCGATCGTCCTCGACCGGGTCACCACCGCCGCGAGCACCCGCGAGGAGACGGCCCGGCGCTCGGGCGGCCGGTTCCTGACCTGGCGGCGGCCGCTGCTGGCCGCGGGCGGAATCGTCACGGTGGTCCTCGTCTACATGTCGCACACTTATGTGTGGGCGGCGGAGTTCCCCGGCGAGGGCGGCATCGGCACTTCCATCGCGAGTGGGGCCGACACCGCGACCACCTGGGCGCAGGACAACCTCTCGGGCCTCACCAACGCGTTCCGTGACGGCATCACCAACGGCCTGCTCAACCCGTTCCAGTCGCTGCTCACCGACTCTCCGTGGTGGCTCGTCGCAGCGGT
Source organism: Streptomyces sp. NPDC002838 (assembly GCF_040295365.1). NCBI lineage: Bacteria > Bacillati > Actinomycetota > Actinomycetes > Kitasatosporales > Streptomycetaceae > Streptomyces > Streptomyces sp. NPDC002838. The sequence goes on from NZ_JBEOVF010000073.1 coordinate 28,137, forward strand.
GCTGATCGCGCTCGGTGCGGTACTCGGCGGCTGGCGCGCCGGCGTCACCGCGGCCGTGTGCGTGGGCCTGCTGGTCGCCACGGGCGTGTGGTCGGACGCCATGACGACGATGGCGTCGACCCTCGTGGCGACGGTGCTGGTGATGGTGCTCGGCGTCGCCATGGGAGTGTGGATGGGGCGCAGCCTGCTCGTGGACCGGGTGCTGCGGCCCACCCTGGACGCGGCGCAGGTCATGCCGCCGTTCGTCTATCTCGTGCCGTTCCTCGCGCTGTTCGGCGCGACCCGTTTCACGGCCATCGTCGCCGCGATCGTCTACGCGGCACCGGTCGCCATCAAGATCATCGCGGACGGAGTCCGGGCCGTGCCCGCGACCACCGTTGAGGCGGCCACCTCCGCCGGGTGCAACACCTGGCAGACCATCACCAAGGTTCAACTGCCGATGGCACGCAGCGCCCTGACCCTCGCCACCAACCAGGGCCTGATCTATGTGCTGTCGATGGTTGTTGTGGGCGGCCTGGTAGGCGCGGGCGCCCTCGGCTACGACGTCGTGGCCGGCTTCTCGCAGGGGCAGCTGTACGGGAAGGGGCTCGCCGCGGGGCTGGCCATCGTCCTTCTCGGAGTCATGTTCGACCGGATCACTCAGGCAGCGGCGCGGCGTACCAGCGCGTAAGTAAGGAGCAACTGACCATGGCAAGGCAAGCAAGACAGTGGAGAATCGGCGCGGCCGGCATAGCGGGCGTGGCTGTCCTCGGGCTGACCCTCTCCGCCTGCGGCGGTGCGAAGGTCGGTGACAGCTCCTCGGAGGCCGGCGGATCGGGCAGCTCCGGCAAGTGCGGCACCTTCAACCTCGCGGTCAACCCGTGGGTGGGTTACGAGGCCAACGCGGCGGTCCTCGCCTACGTCGCGGAGAACGACCTCGGCTGCAAGGTGGTCCAGAAGGACCTGAAGGAAGAGATCGCCTGGCAGGGCTTCGGGACGGGCGAGGTCGACGCCGTCGTCGAGAACTGGGGCCACGACGACCTGAAGAAGAAGTACATCACCGACCAGAAGACCGCCGTCGACGCCGGCCCGACCGGCAACGAAGGTCTCATCGGCTGGTACGTGCCGCCGTGGCTGGCCAAGGAGCACCCGGACATCACCGACTGGAACAACCTCAACAAGTACGCGGCCGAGTTCAAGACCTCCGAGTCGGGCGGCAAGGGCCAGCTCCTCGACGGAGACCCGTCGTTCGTCACCAACGACGAGGCCCTGGTGAAGAACCTGAAGCTGGATTTCAAGGTCGTGTACGCGGGCAGTGAGACCGCGCTCATCCAGGCCTTCCGCAAGGCGGAGAAGAACAAGGAATGGATGATCGGCTACTTCTACGAGCCGCAGTGGTTCATGTCCGAGGTGCCGCTCGTCAAGGTCAAGCTGCCCGAGTACAAGGAGGGCTGCGACGCCGACGCGGAGAAGATCGCCTGCGACTACCCCGTGTACAAGCTCGACAAGATCGTCAGCAAGAAGTTCACCGAGTCGGGCAGCCCTGCCTATGACCTGGTGAAGAACTTCACCTGGACGAACGACGACCAGAACACCGTGGCCAAGTACATCGCGGTGGACAAGATGTCCCCCGAGGCGGCGGCGAAGAAGTGGGTCGAGGCCAACCGCGACAAGGTGGACGCCTGGATCGAGTAGGGCCGGAAATCCGAAGCCGGAAATCCGTCGAACGCGCCCGGTGGGCGGAGCGCACCTGTGCGCTCCGCCCACCGGGCATTGCCGTGTTTCCGGCCTGTTTTCCCACCCGTGTTCCGACCCGTTTTCCGACGTCCCGGACCCTCTTGACACCCACCAGCACGCCAGGCACATTGAGTTGCGCAACCTGAAGCATGTTGCGCAGACAGCAACTAAGTCGGCTGGACTGTTTCTCACCCCGGAGGTGCGGCGATGGCGGGACCCCGAGTGGTCATCATCGGAGCGGGTGTCGTCGGTGCGGCACTCGCGGACGAGATCTCCGCGCGAGGCTGGACCGAAGTGACCGTGGTCGACCAGGGCCCGCTCCCCGCCACCGGGGGCTCCAGCTCGCACGCCCCGGGCCTGGTCTTCCAGACGAACCCCTCGAAGACCATGACCGAACTGGCCCGCTACACCGTCGAGAAGTTCTGCTCCCTCGACGTCGACGGCGAGCCCTGCTTCCTGCAGGTCGGCGGCCTGGAAGTGGCGACAACCCCCGAGCGTCTCGCGGAACTGCACCGCCGCCACGGCTGGATCAGCGCCTGGGGCATCGAGGCGCGGCTGCTGACGCCCGACGAGTGCGTCGAGCAGCACCCGCTGGTGAACCGGGACAAGGTCCTCGGCGGCCTCCTGGTCCCGACGGACGGCCTCGCCAAGGCCGTCCTCGCCGTCGAGGCGCAGATCCGCCGGGCCACCGAGCGCGGCGTGCGCTTCCTCGCCCGCCACGAAGTCCTCGACGTCCAGCAGAGCGAGGGCCGTGTCACCGGTGTCGTCACCGACCAGGGGGAGATCCCCGCCGACATCGTCGTGTGCTGTGCCGGCATCTGGGGCCCGAAGATCGCCCGCATGGCCGGCATGAACCTCCCGCTCACCCCGCTCGCCCACCAGCTCGCCTGGACCGGCCCGGTACCGTCCCTCGCCGGCCAGACCGAGGAGGCGGTGCGCCCGATCCTGCGCCACCAGGACGCTGATCTCTACTACCGCGACCGCTTCGACGGCCTGGGCATCGGCTACTACGGCCACCGCCCGATGCCGATCTCCGCTGACGACATCCTCTCCGTGCACGAGGCCGAGGAGATGCCCTCGGTCCTGAAGTTCACCGAGGAGGACTTCGAGGACGCCTGGACCGAGACCCAGTCCCTCCTCCCCGCGACGAAGGAGGCGAAGGTCGAGGAGGGCATCAACGGCCTGTTCTCCTTCACCACCGACGGCAATCCGCTCCTCGGTGAGTCCCCCGACGTCAAGGGATTCTGGGTCGCCGAGGCGGTCTGGGTCACCCACTCCGCGGGCGTGGGCCGGGCCATGGCCGAATGGCTGGTCGACGGCTACTGCTCCTCCTTCGACCTGCACGAGTGCGACGTCAACCGCTTCGAGCCGCACCAGCTGTCCCCGGACTACGTCCTGGCCCGCGACTGCCAGAACTTCGTCGAGGTCTACGACATCCTGCACCCGCTGCAGCCGTCGGGGCACCCGCGCCCCATCCGCACCAGCCCGTTCTACGCCCGCCAGCAGGAGCTGGGCGCCTTCTTCCTGGAGGCGAACGGTTGGGAGCGCCCGCAGTGGTACGAGGCCAACACGCGGCTGGTCGAAGGCCGCTCCATCCCCACCCCCAACAACTGGGCCGCGAAGTACTGGTCGCCCATCGTCGGCGCCGAGGCACAGGTCACCCGCGAGACCGTCGCGATGTACGACATGACGGCCCTCAAGCGCCTGGAGGTCAGCGGCCCGGGTGCCGCGGCCTTCCTGGAGGACCTGTGCACCGGCAAGGTCGCCAAGTCCGTCGGCTCGGTGACGTACACCTTGTTGTTGGACCACGACGGCGGCATCCGCAGCGACATCACCGTCGCCCGGCTGGCCCGCGACCTCTTCCAGGTCGGCGCCAACGGCAACCTGGACCTCGACTGGTTCACCCGCCACCTCCCCGCCGACGGCACGGTCCAGGTCCGCGACATCACGCCCGGCACCTGCTGCATCGGCCTGTGGGGACCGCTCGCCCGCGAGGTCCTGCAGCCTCTCACGGACGAGGACTTCTCCAACGACGGCCTGAAGTACTTCCGCGCCAAGCGCGCCTACATCGGCAGCGTCCCGGTGACGGCGATGCGGCTGTCGTACGTCGGCGAACTCGGCTGGGAGCTCTACACCACCGCCGACCAAGGCCTGAAGCTGTGGGACACCCTGTGGCGGGCGGCCGAGCCGCTGGGCGGCATCATCGCCGGCCGCGGCGCCTTCAACAGCCTCCGTCTGGAGAAGGGCTACCGCTCCTTCGGCACCGACATGACCTACGAGCACGACCCCTACGAGGCCGGCGTCGGCTTCGCCGTCAAGCTCGACAAGGACGACTTCACCGGCAAGGCCGCGCTGGAGCGCCGCAAGGCCGACGTACGGCGGAAGTTGACCTGCCTGACCATCGACGACCCGCGGGCGGTCGTCATGGGCAAGGAGCCGGTGTACGACGGTGACCGCACGGTCGGCTACGTCACGAGTGCCGCGTACGGCTACACGATCGGCAAGGGGATCGCGTACGCGTGGCTGCCGACGGAACTCACGGCCCCTGGGACCACCTTGCACATCGGCTATTTCGACCGGCGCGTCGAGGCTGTCGTGCGCGAGGAGCCGTTGTTCGACCCGACGATGTCCCGTCTTCGTGGCTGAGCGGTTCGAAGGAGGTGCCGCGATGGGTTGTCGAGCGGCTGCGGGTGTGTCGTGGCTGGTCGCGCCCCGCGGCGGAGCCGCATATCGACACAGCCCCGCGCCCCTTGAGGGCGTTGCAGCTCAGGCTCTAGGAAGGAGTACGGTCGGTGACTGCACAGCTGCTTGACGGCAAGGCAACCGCTGCCGGCATCCGTCGCGAACTCGCCGAGCGCGTGGCCAAGTTGACCGCGAACGGCGGCCGTCCGCCTGGGCTCGGCACCGTCCTGGTCGGTGACGATCCGGGCAGCCGGGCCTACGTCGCCGGAAAGCACCGGGACTGCGCGCAGGTGGGCATCGCCTCCATCCGCCGTGACCTGCCCGCCGACGCCACCCAGCGGCAGGTCGAGGACGTCATCGACGAGCTCAACGCCGACCCGGCCTGTACCGGCTACATCGTCCAGCTCCCGCTCCCGCGCCACCTCGACGCCAACGCCGTACTGGAACGCATGGACCCCGCCAAGGACGCCGACGGCCTGCACCCCGTCAACCTCGGCCGGCTCGCCCTCGGCGTGGAGGCCCCGTTGCCGTGCACCCCGCGTGGCATCGTCGAACTGCTCCGCCGGTACGACGTGCCCCTCGCCGGAGCGCGGGTGTGTGTGATCGGCCGGGGCATCACCGTCGGCCGCCCCATCGGACTGCTGCTCACGCGCCGCTCCGAGAACGCCACCGTCACCCTGTGCCACACCGGCACCAAGGGCCTGGCCTGGCACGTACGCGAGGCGGACATCGTCGTCGCGGCCGCCGGTTCTCCCGGGCTGATCACCAAGGACATGCTGCGCCCCGGCGCGGCGGTCCTGGACGTCGGGATCACCCGCACCGACAACGGGCTGGTCGGCGATGTGCACCCGGAGGCCGCCGAGGTCGCCGGCCGGCTCGCGCCCATGCCCGGCGGCGTGGGCCCCATGACCCGGGCCATGCTGCTCGCCAACGTCGTCGAGGCCGCCGAGAGGAACGCGAACACCGTATGAACGCGCTGAACACCCCCCTGGCTGGAGACACCCGATGAGCCCCCGCACCCCCGGCGCCGAGCTCCCCGAACACCCCGACTGGCTGTGGCGCACGCCCGAGCCGAAGCGGTCGTACGACGTCGTCATCGTGGGCGGCGGGGGACACGGCCTCGCCACCGCCCACTACCTGGCGAAGAACCACGGCATCACCAACGTCGCGGTGCTGGAGAAGGGCTGGCTGGCGGGCGGCAACATGGCCCGCAACACCACCATCATCCGCTCCAACTACCTGTGGGACGAGAGCGCCGGCATCTACGAGCACGCTCTCAAGCTGTGGGAGGGACTGGCGGAGGAGCTCGACTACCCGATCCTCTTCTCCCAGCGCGGCGTGCTGAACCTCGCCCACAGCCTCCAGGACGTCCGCGACAGCGTGCGCCGGGTCGAGGCGAACCGCCTCAACGGCGTGGACGCCGAATGGCTCGACGCCGAGCAGGTCAAAGACGTCTGCCCGATCGTCAACATTTCCCCGGACGTGCGCTACCCGGTCCTGGGCGCCACCTACCAGCCGCGCGCCGGCATCGCCAAGCACGACCACGTCGCCTGGGGCCTGGCCCGCTCCGCCGACGCCGCCGGCATCGACATCATCCAGAACTGCGAGGTCACCGGACTGGACGTGGTTGGCGGCCGGGTGGTGGGAGTCCAGACCACGCTGGGCCCGATCGCGGCAGGCAAGGTGGCCCTGTGCTCGGCCGGCCACACCTCGGTTCTGGCCGCCATGGCGGGCATCGAACTCCCGCTGCAGAGCCACCCCTTGCAGGCACTCGTGTCGGAGTTGCTGGAGCCGGTGCATCCGACGGTCGTCATGTCCAACGCGGTCCACGTGTACGTCAGCCAGGCGCACAAGGGCGAGCTGGTCATGGGCGCCGGCATCGACGCGTACAACTCCTACACCCAGCGCGGCGCCTTCCACATCATCGAAGAGCAGATGTCCGCGGCCCTGGAACTCTTCCCGGTCTTCGCCCGCGCCCATGTGCTGCGTACCTGGGGCGGCATCGTCGACGTCAGCCCCGACGCCTCGCCGATCATCGGCCTCACCCCCGTCGACAACCTCTACCTCAACTGCGGCTGGGGCACGGGCGGCTTCAAGGCCACCCCGGGCGTTGGCTGGGTCTACGCCCACACCATCGCCCACGACACTCCCCACCCCCTCAACGCCCCCTTCTCGCTCGACCGATTCACCACCGGCGCGCTCGTCGACGAGCACGGCGCGGCCGCCGTGGCCCACTAGGGAGCCGAACCATGCTGCTGATCCAGTGCCCGTGGTGCGGGCCCCGCGACGAGGCCGAGTTCCACTACGGCGGCCAGGCCCACGTGCCGTATCCGGAGGCCCCGGCCGCCCTCAGCGACGAGGAGTGGGCCCGCTACCTGTTCTTCCGCGACAACCCGAAGGGCCCGTTCGCCGAGCGCTGGAGCCATGCGGCGGGCTGCCGCCGCTGGTTCAACGCGGTCCGGGACACGTCGACGAACGAGGTTCTGGCGGTGTACCGGGCGGGGGAGGGGCGCCCGGCGACAGTTGAGCGGAGGCCGGTCACTTCCCCGACGCTTCCGGTCACTTCTCAGCCACGTCCAGCAATCCCAGCCCGTCAGGCGTTTGAGGACGAGGCCCCTTCAGGGCCGAAGCGGGGGTCTGGGGGCGCGGCCCCCAGCGGGGTCGAAGGGGCAGCGCCCCTGGAGGACGGGACGGGTAGGGGCGGCGGGGGCGCTGCATCCATGAACGGCTCCGCCGCGGGCCGGCCGTTCCGCCACCCCACCCGCGGCAGAATCGACCGCGACGCCCCCCTCACCTTCACCTTCGACGGCACCGAATACCAGGGCTACCGAGGCGACACCCTCGCCTCCGCCCTCCTCGCCAACGGCGTCATCGCGGCAGCGACCAGCATCAAGCTCGGCCGCCCCCGCGGCATCTTCTCGGCCGGCGTGGAGGAACCCAACGCGGTCGTCCAGATCGAGACCCCCTTCCCGGAACCGATGCTGCCCGCGACGACCGTCGAGCTCTACGACGGCCTGGTCGCGAGCAGCCTCCCCGGCCAGGGCCGCCTCGCCACCGAACCGGACCCCGCCCGCTACGACGCCGTACACGCCCACTGCGACCTGCTGGTCGTAGGCGCCGGCCCGGCAGGCCTCGCAGCCGCGGCGGCAGCCGCCCGCAGCGGCGCCCGCGTCATCCTCGCCGACGACCAACCCGAGCTGGGCGGCAGCCTCCTGGGCACGGTCGAACACCTCGACTGGGTGGCGGAGGTCGCCGGACGACTCGAAGCCGAGCCCGAGGCACGCGTGTTGCGCCGCACCACCGTCTTCGGCTACTACGACGACAACCACCTCCTCGCCGTAGAGCGCCGCACCAACCACCTCGGCGCCGATGCCCCCGAGCACGTCTCCCGCGAACGCGTCTGGCGCATCCGGGCCCGCCGCGTCGTCCTCGCCACCGGCGCCCACGAACGCTCCCTGGCCTTCGCGGACAACGACCGCCCCGGAGTGATGCTGGCCACCTCGGCCCGCACCCACGTCAACCGCCACGGCGTCCTGCCCGGCCGCCAAGCGGTCGTCCTCACCACCAACGACAGCGCCTACGCGGCAGCCCTGGACCTCCGCGCGGCAGGCGTGGACATCACGGCGATCGTCGACACCCGCCCCGAGGCGGGGGAGTGGGCGGAGCGCGCCCGCGCGGCCGGCATCGAGGTGTTGACCGGCCATGCCGTCATCGGCACGGAAGGCGAGGCCCGCCTCACCGCCGTGACCGTCGCCCCGTACGGAGAGTCCACGGGCCGGCGGGAGTTCGCCGCCGACCTGCTGCTGGTCTCCGGCGGCTGGAACCCGGTGGCGCACCTCTTCAGCCAGGCGGGCGGCAAGCTGCGCTACGACGAAGAGCTGGGCTCCTTCGTCCCCGACACCTGCCGCCAGGCGGTCGAGGTCGCGGGCAGTGCGAGCGGCGTCCTCGACCTGGGCACGGTCCTGGCCCAGGGCGCGGCGGCCGGCGCCCGCGCCATCGAGGCCGAGGGCTACACCGCCGAGTCGCCCCGCCTCCCGGAGGTGGCCGCACAACCGCGGCAGACGCCGTCCATGCACGTGTATGTCGTCCCCGGCGCCTTGGACGGCCCCCGTTTCGTCGACCTGCAACGAGACGTCACCGTCGACGACTTGGCCCGCGCGACTGGCGCCGGTCTGCGCTCGGTCGAGCACACCAAGCGCTACACCACGGCCGGCACCGCCAACGACCAGGCAAAGACCTCCGGGATCCTGGCCAGTGGCGTCGTCGCCGAACTGCTCGGCGTGGACATCTCGGCACTCGGCACGACGACCTTCCGGCCGCCGTACACACCGGTCTCCTTCGCCACGCTCGCGGGCCGCGACCGGGGTGCGCTGCACGACCCGATCCGGACGACCGCTCTGCACGAGTGGCATGTCGAGCAGGGTGCCCTGTTCGAGAACGTCGGCCAGTGGAAGCGCCCTTGGTACTACCCGCGGAACGGCGAGGACATGGAGGCCGCCGTCCTGCGCGAGTGCGCCGCCGCCCGCGGCAGCGTCGCCTTCATGGACGCCTCCACCCTCGGCAAGATCGACGTCCAGGGCCCGGACGCCGGCGTCCTCCTCGACCGGCTCTACACCAACATGATGAGCACCCTGAAGGTCGGCATGATCCGCTACGGCGTCATGTGCCGCCCGGACGGCATGGTCTTCGACGACGGGACGGTCATCCGCCTCGCCCAGGACCGCTTCCTGGTCACCACCACGACCGGCAACGCGGCGGCCGTGCTGGACTGGATGGAGGAGTGGCTGCAGACCGAGTGGCCCGAGCTGAAGGTCCGCTGCACGTCCGTGACCGAGCAGTGGGCCACGGTCGCCCTGGTCGGCCCGCGCTCCCGTGAGGTCCTGGGCGCCCTCGCTCCCCAACTGGCCGTCTCCAACGACGACTTCCCGTTCATGGCCTGGCGCGAGACGACCGTCGCCGGCATCGACGCGCGCGTGTGCCGGATCAGCTTCTCCGGCGAACTGGCCTACGAGATCAACGTGTCACCGTGGGAGGCCCTCACCCTGTGGCAGGCGCTGTACGAGGCGGGCGCCCCGTACGGCATCACCCCGTACGGCACGGAGACCATGCACGTCCTGCGGGCGGAGAAGGGCTACCCGATCATCGGCCAGGACACCGACGGCACCGTCACCCCCCAGGACCTCGGCATGAGCTGGGTGGTGTCGAAGAAGAAGGCCGACTTCATCGGCAAGCGCTCCTACGCCCGTGCCGACAGCGTCCGCCCCGACCGCAAGCACCTGGTGGGCCTGCTCCCCGAGGACCCGGAGGACTTCCTTCCCGAGGGCACCCACCTGGTCGCCGACAGCGTGCTGCCCGCGCCGCCCGTGCCGATGCTCGGCCACGTCACCTCCAGTTACCGCAGCGCCGCCCTCGGCCGGACCTTCGCGCTCGCCCTGATCAAGAGCGGCCGGGACCGTATCGGCGAGCGGCTGTACGCCCCCGTGGGCGACCGGCTGGTCCCGGTGACCGTCGCAAGTCCCGTCCTCTACGACCCCGAGGGAGCCCGTCGCGATGGCTGACACCGCCCTTACCGCCCCGCCCCGCAGCCCCCTGTCGCACGCCGCCGAGCGTCTGGCCGCCGCGACGCGTACGTCCGGGGGTGCGATTCGGCTGGCCGAACTCCCCTTCCTGAGCCAGATCAACGTGCGCCTCGACGCCAAGGGCACGGCGGCCGCCGCCGTCGGGCTCGCGCTGGACCTCCCACTGCCCCTCGAACCCAATACCGTCGTACGCGCCGGGGAGTTGACCGCGCTCTGGCTCGGCCCCGACGAATGGCTGCTGGTGGGCCCGCCCGGCAGCGAGCGGGACCTGGAGAGTCGTATCAGGGAGGCCACGGGGGACGAGCCCGTCTCCGTCACCGATGTCTCCGCCCAGCGCACCACGCTCCTCGTCGCGGGCCCCCGCGCCCGCGACCTGCTGGCCCACGGCTGCCCGCTGGACCTGCACCCGCGCGCCTTCGGCACCGGACGCTGCGCCCAGACGACGCTGGGCCGCACGCAGGTCGTGCTGGTCGCCCGGGACGAACCCAGGGCCGGATTCTGGGTACTGGTCCGCTCGTCCTTCGCCGGCTATCTGGCGGACTGGCTGCTGGACGCGGCGACGGAATACATCTGATCGGCTGATCGGCCCGGCACTGGCTGTGGGAGCCTCAGCGGCTCCCACAGCCTTCGTGCTCGTGCGCGCGGATCGCCGCCGCGTAGACGTCCACGGTCGCGGCGGCAGCCGTGTCCCAGCCGAAGGACCGGGCGTGCCGGGCGGCCGCCCCTCCCATCCGGGTCGAGAGCGCCGGATCGTCCGCGAAGCGGCGCAGAGCTCGCGCGTAGTCGGCCGGGTCGTGCCCCGGCATCAGCAGGCCGCTCACCTCGTTCCGCACGGCCACCGGCAGACCGCCCACCCCGGCCGCGATCACCGGCGTGCCGCAGGCCTGGGCCTCCAGGGCCACCAGACCGAAGGACTCGCTGTAGGACGGCATGACGAGCACGGACGCCGCCCGGTACCAGTCCGCGAGTCGGGACTGTCCGACGGGCGGACGGAACAGGACCACGTCAGAGATGCCGAGCCGTGCCGCCAGCTTCTGCAGGCTCTCCGGCTCGGCCAGACCTGATCCGCTCGGTCCGCCCACCACCGGCACGACGAGCCGCTCGCGAAGCCGTGGCCGCTCCTCCAGGAGCCGGGCGACCGCGAGCAGCAGCACGTCCGGCGCCTTGAGGGGCTGAATACGTCCCGCGAACAGCGGGATCAGCGCGTCGGCCGGCAACCCGAGGCGCACACGGGCCGCCGCCCGCCCGGCCTCGACGCCGCCGGCGTCCGGCCGGAAGCAGTCCAGATTCACGCCCGGGTGGACGACGGTGACCCGTTCGGTGCTGGCGGCGTAGTGACGGATCAGCTCGGCCGCCTCGGTGCCGGTATTGGCGATGAGCCGATCGGCGGCCGCCACAATCTGCGTCTCGCCCGTCACGCGGGCCGTGGGCTCGGGGCTGTCGCCCGCGGCGAGGGAGGCGTTCTTGACCTTGGCCATGGTGTGCATGGTGTGTACGAGCGGGACACCCCAGCGTTCGGCGGCTGTCCGGCCGACCTGGCCGGACAGCCAGTAGTGCGAGTGGAGCAGGTCGTAGTACCCAGGGTGCCGGTCGGTCCACGCCCGCATCAGACCGTGGGTGAAGGCGCACAGGTGCGCGGGCAGGTCTTCCTTGGCCGAGCCCTTGTAAGGGCCCGCTTCCACATGCCGGACGAGAACACCGGGCGCGAGATCGACGACGGGCTGAAGCGCGGCGGAGGTGGCCCGGGTGAAGATCTCCACCTCGACGCCCGCGGCGGCCAGGCGTCTGGCCAACTCGACGACATAGACGTTCATCCCGCCCGCGTCGCCGGTGCCCGGCTGGTGCAGCGGCGAGGTGTGCACGCTGAGCATCGCGACACGGCGGGGGCGGCGCCGGACGCTCACCGCGCGAGTCCCCTTTGTGCTGGCAGGACCAGGCGATGCTCACCCGCGTAGACGTTCATGCTCTGGCCGCGCAGGAAGCCGACGAGCGTGAGTCCGGTCTCCACCGCCAGTTCTACGGCGAGGGAGGACGGAGCCGAGACCGCCGCCAGCACCGGAATGCCCGCCATGACCGCCTTCTGCGCCAGCTCGAAAGACGCCCGCCCGGACACCAGCAGGATGGCCTGCGACAGGGGCAGATCGCCGGACTGGAGCGCGCGGCCGACCAACTTGTCGACGGCGTTGTGCCGGCCGACGTCCTCACGCACGTCCAGCAGTTCGCCGTCGGGCGAGAACAGCCCGGCGGCGTGCAGGCCCCCTGTCCGGTCGAACACCCGCTGTGCGGCCCGCAGTCGGTCGGGGAGGGCGGCCAGCAGCTCGGGCTCGACCCGTACCGGGGGAGTGTCGGCGATCGGCCGGCGGGCGGTGGTCCGCACGGCGTCCAGGCTCGCCTTGCCGCACAGACCGCAGGAGGACGTGGTGTACACGTTCCGCTCGAGCGTGATGTCGGGTACCACCACACCGGGGGCGAGCCGCACGTCGACGATGTTGTAGGTGTTCGAGCCCTCCGCCGTCGCACCCGCGCAGTACACGATGCCCGTGAGTTCCTCGGCCCGGCCGAGGACGCCCTCACTCACGAGGAAACCGGCCGCCAAGGCGAAGTCGTCACCCGGCGTCCGCATGGTGATGGCCAGCGGTCTGCCGCCAAGCCGGATTTCCAGCGGTTCCTCGGCGACCAGGGTGTGCGGCCGGGCGCCGACAGCACCCTCCCGGATCCGCAGTACGCGCCGGCGCTCGGTGACTCGTCCCATGCCCGGGCTCCGCTCAGCACTCGATGATGTTGACGGCGAGGCCGCCCCGTGCGGTCTCCTTGTACTTCACGCTCATGTCCGCGCCGGTGTCCTTCATCGTCTTGATGACCTTGTCGAGGGACACCTTGTGCGAGCCGTCGCCACGCAGGGCCATGCGGCCGGCTGTGATGGCCTTGACGGCGGCCATGCCGTTGCGTTCGATGCAGGGGATCTGGACGAGGCCGCCGACCGGGTCACAGGTCAGGCCGAGGTTGTGTTCCATGCCGATCTCGGC
>NZ_JBEOVF010000074.1:0-39777 GCF_040295365.1 Streptomyces sp. NPDC002838
GCCCTCGTCTTCGGGGGGTGGTGGGCCGGCCGCCCCCCCGCCCCAAACAACGCGGCAGATGCCCAGGGGTCGGCTCGCTACCGGACCGCGTTGTTGAACTGCGAGGTCCGTACGAAGGCCAGGGCCAGGACGCCCACCAGTGGCAGGAGCGTCACCTGCAGCAGCCCGGCCCGGTCCCAGCCGAAGGAGTCCACCAGGGCGGCGAAGAGCAGCCCGGAGAACGCCGCCGGTCCGTAGTAGCTGGTGACGAAGAGGCCGGAGGCCCGGCCGATCTGCCCGGGACGGACGGCCCGCTGCATCGCGCTGTTGGTGTTGGGGTAGATGAAGCCCAGGCCGAAGGCGCCCATGAGGAAGGCGAACACGCACTGCATGCCGACTCCGGCATGCGACTCGTAGATGCACACGCTGATGGCGGAGACCGCCAGCAGGCTCAGGATCAGCAGGTTGCGCTGGTTGAAGCGGTCGCCGAGCCAGCCCCCGAAGACGGCCGTCATGCCGCCGAAACCGAGGAAGCTCATGGCCAGCGCGGCCTGGCCGGAGGTGTAGTGCAGGGAGCTGATGAGGAACGTCGGGTAGAGGCCGAGGAAGCCGTAGATGGCCACACCGCTGATGACCGAGTGGACGGCCAGCGCGATGGTGTTGCGGTTGTAGGCGGAGGCCGGCATGTACTCGTAGGTCCTGGTCGAGACGATCTTCTCGGCGGAGTGCTCGGTCAGACCGGTCTTCACGAGGAACAGGGAGGCGGCGGCGATCAGCAGCCCGGCCGCACCGAACAGGTAGAAGGGCGAGTGCCAGGTGCCGTGCATGCTCATGAGCTGCACGCCGATGAGCGGGGCGATGAACACGCCGACGGAGTAGCCCATGCCGATGATGCCGAAGGCGAGGCCCCGCCGGTGGGCGAAGAAAGCGCCGATCGCCGCGAAGATGGCGGCGGACTGCATGCCCTCACCGAAGCCGGAGACGACCCGGTACGCCGTCATGTCGGCGAAACCGGTCGCCAAGGGCGTGGCCATCGTGCCCAGGGAGTAGATCACGATGCTGACCAGCAGCACGGTCTTGCGGCGGAAGCGATCCAGTAGGTAGCCCGCGGGCAGGCCGGCCAGGGCCATACCGAGGGTGAAGTTCGTCGCCAGCAACCCCCCTTGCTCCAGGGAGAACCCGTACTCCTGACGGATGTTGGGCAGCAGGGGAGGGAAGACCTGGCGGTCCATGGCGTTGACCATGTAGGAGAGGACCACCAGCAGGAAGCCCACACCGATCATGGGGCGGGAAATGGGGGCACGGCTGCTTTTCTGCGTGTCGCCGGCGGGCACCGCACTGGTGTCGACTTGCGCTGCGTGAGTCATAGCGGCTCCTGAGGAGGAATGGGCCACGGCAGGCCGCGGCGGATCCATCGCCGTACGGGGCCGTACAGGCGATGACAAGAAGCGGTGAGCTGAATACGGACTCGAGTGGAGACGGCGATGCTGTCGCCGTCTGACGGAATGCGGGCGGTGGGCTGCCGCGCGGTCGTACGCCGCATGCTGAATTCAGCCGTATATCGCCCGTCGGGGACGTCCGTGGCTATGGCGTCTTCGACAGCCGGACCTCGTGCGGGCACTTATCGGCCACACGGTCGGCGCTGGCAGAAACCATGGAGGGGAAGTCTCCGGCGCGTCAAGATGTGAACAGCGGATTTCTTCGGCGTTCCTCGTTTTCCCGTGATGACCGGGTTCCTCGGCTCCGGACATACCCCGTAGCGGGGGGTCGGCGACCGGATGCGTGCCGCACCCTTGACGTGTCGAGGGCCAGTGCTATCGTTAGCATCACGTGGCTGTGACAAAGTGATTCGACGTGCCCCGGTATCTCGTGACCCGTTCCCAGGGGCGTACTGCGGCGCCCGCACCGACCACAAGTCGGCGAGCGCCGGCGACACCCGACCCGAGCCCAGCGATCTCTCCACCTCACCCATACGGCGGGCGGCCCCACCGGACATGCCGACGGCCGCTCTCCCGGGTGACGGATAAACCTGCTGACCGGATGCGACCGGGCGCGACCCCGGCCGTCCGCTGCGGCCGCACGATTCTGCGAGGACGACCTGCTATGAAACCACCGAGCCGCCCGGGCACAGTGCTGCTCACCGACTACGCCTGGCCCGACGACTCCGTCGAGCGATCGGTCATCGAGGAGGCGGGCCACACCCTCGTGACCGGCCCCGCCGAGCCCGCCTCCGCCGAGACCATCGAGGAACTGGTCGCCGAACACCGGCCCGCCGGGATCCTCACCTGCTGGGCACCCGTCTCCGCCACCGCGGTGAAGACCTCGCCCGACCTACGGATCGTGGCCCGGCTCGGGGTCGGCCTCGACAACATCGCCGTGGACGCCGCCACCGAGCGAGGCGTATGGGTCACCAACGTTCCGGACTACTGCGTCGAGGAGGTCTCGGACCACGCCGTCGGCATGGTGCTGGCCTGGACGAGGGGCCTGGCGGTGTTCGACCGGGAGGTCCGTGCGGGCCACTGGGACCCCGCGAGCGCCCGGCTGCGCCGGCTGTCGACGCTGACCTGCGGCGTCGTCGGATACGGGCGGATCGGACGTGCCACCGTGCGCAAGCTGGGCGCGTTCGGCTGCCGGATCCTGGCCCACGACCCGCACCCGCCGAAGGACGCCCCCGGAGTGGAGATGGTGGGTCTGGAGGAGCTGCTGCGGCGCAGCGATGTGGTGATCCTCCATGTGCCGCTCACACCCGGCACGCAGCACATCGTCGGAACCGAGCAACTGGCGCTGATGCGGCCGGGCGGTCTGTTGGTCAACGTCAGCCGGGGCGGCCTGGTGGACACCGACGCGGTCGTCAAGGCGCTGGACAGCGGGCACCTGGACGGAGCCGCCTTCGACGTACTGGAGACCGAACCGCACGTCCCCGCCGGGCTGCTGGACCAGCCGGGCGCGCTCCTCACCCCGCACGTCGCCTTCTCCTCCGACGCGTCGGTTACGGAACTGCGCCGCCGCGCCGCCGAGGAAGTCGTACGGATCTTGGCGGACGAGGCACCGGCCCACGCCTGCAACAGTCCCCGCGGCCTGCCGCCGGGTCGGGGGACCGGGGATGAGTGAGACCTCCGCGCAGGTGAGCCCCGACCCCGTGCTGGCCGACTTCCTGCTCGCCCACAAGCTCTCACGACCCGGCGAAACCGCACGCTGGACGCCGCTGGCCGGCGGCGTCTCGTCCGACCTGTGGCGAGTGGACCTGCCAGGACGCTCCCTCTGCGTCAAACGCGCCCTGGCCAGGCTGAAGGTAGCGGCCGACTGGCGGGCGCCGGTGTCGCGCAACGCCTACGAATGGGCCTGGATGCGGTTCGCGTCCCGGCACCGGCCGGACAGCGTTCCGGAGCTGCTGGCTCATGACCCCGAAGCCGGACTCTTCGCGATGGCGTTCCTGCCTCCCGAGCGGTACCGGATGTGGAAGGCGCAGCTGCTGGACGGCGAGGTGCGGGTGGCGACCGCGGCGGCGGTGGGAGGGCTGCTCGGCAACCTGCACGCGGCGAGCGCGGGCGACGCGGCCCTCGCCGCGGAGTTCGCCACCGACGACAACTTCCACGCCCTGCGCATCGAGCCGTACCTGCTGGCCACCGCTGCCGCGCACCCCGGTCTGAGTGACGTCCTCCAGGGCCTCGCCGACCGCACGGCCACGACCCACCTGGCCCTGGTGCACGGTGACGTCAGCCCCAAGAACATCCTCGTCGGCCCGCCGGGACCCGTGCTGCTGGACGCCGAGTGCGCCTGGTACGGAGACCCGGCCTTCGACCTGGCCTTCTGCGTCAACCATCTGCTCCTCAAGAGCCTGGTGGTGCCCGGGCGCCGAGCCGATCTCCTGCGGTCCGCCCGGGTGCTGGCGGAGGAGTACGTCCGGTGCGTCGACTGGGAGCCCCGGCCGGCCCTCGAGGCGCGGGCCGCGTCACTGCTGCCGGCACTGCTGCTCGCGCGTGTGGACGGCAAGTCCCCGGTGGAGTACCTCACCGACGACCGGCACCGGTTGTTCGTACGCACGGCGGCATCGGCCCTGCTGCGGGCGCCCGCCCCTGCGATGGCGGACGTCCTGGACGCCTGGGCGACCGCGCTCGAGGCGCCGACCGAGCCCGGCAGCGGCCGGCCCGACTGACCAACCGATTCGACGGGTCGACGGACCTGGAGGGTCCGACGGGACCCGAACGAGGAGAAACACATGCGCAGAGTCGTCACCGGCCACGACGAGAACGGCAGGCCGGTCGTCGTCAGCGACGGTCCCGTCCCGCGCAGCCGGGAGTTCACCAGCCTGCCGGGCTGGGTGTCCCGCCTGCCGTGGGCCACGGAGCCCGGCGAGCGGGTCAGCCGGAGCGGGGAGGACCCCACACCGAAGGTCACCAGCCTGCTCCCGGCCCCCGGGGGCACGCGGTTCATCGTCCTGACCTTCCCGCCGGACAGCGCGATGGCCGACCCCGCGTTCGACCCCGTCGCCTTCGACCGGGAGCAGCGGGCCGACTCGCCCGGCATCGCGGACCTCATGGAGCCCGACGGCATGCACACGACGCCGACCGTGGACTACGGCATCGTGCTGCAGGGCGAGATCGTCCTCGAACTCGACGACGGCCTGTGCACCCGCCTCTCGGCAGGCGACATCGTGATACAGAACGGCACCCGCCACGCCTGGCGCAACCGCGGGGACCAACCGGTCACGATGGCCTTCGTCCTGGTCGGCGCGGAGCGCGACGGCTGACGGCACCGGAGCCGCCGACGACGTCGCGGTTGGTCCAGGGCGTCACTCATCTGCTTTTTATTCTCTGCGAACGTGGGCAACAACGGGCCCTGATCGGCCATCAGTTGGTCCAGCGCGGGGCCGCCGATCCCGCCGCCTGTACCCCGGATGCCTGAGGGGTGGCAAGCGACAGCAGAAGGCCGGTGCCGTTGGGCACCGGCCTTCGGGCCAGGGTCCGGGTGGAACACGTCAGCGTGCCCGAGGGTGGTGCTGCCGCTTTCAGCAGGGGGACGATTCGGCGGCGAGACAGGCAGCGGAATCGGTCCCCCTGCCGGCACTGGGCGGTCTGCCCAGTGCGGTGTTTTGGCCGGCTAACTGCAGATGATGACGAGTAGGCAACCTCTCATTTGGTCGTGGTCGTGGTCGTGGCCGTGGCCGTCGGCCGGGCTTGACTGGGCAGCCGTGGCCTTTGCGGCGGCGGGTGCCGCGGCCGCGGCGGAGGCTGCTGTCGCCGGCACTGCCGCGAGAGCAAGGGCCAGGGCGGCGCCGACCGCGAATCGTCGGGACACGGCTTTCTTGGGTGCTATCTGTGTGGTGTTCATGAAGCCACCATGCACACCCTTATGGCCAATTTCGCGCTGAGGGCGGCTTATCGGGCGAATCGCCGCAATCTGGTCGCTGCCCTTGGCTGGAGTGACCGGACAGGGACGACACCCTGCTCGTGCCGAAGCGGTAGCAGAACGGGCTCCCTTGGAGCGTCTGAGCGACATCTGACGGGACTGACCTCCATCTGGCATGAAGTCAGCACCCGTCCGCTGTGTGCCGAGGACGAAGCCGCCCACGGTGGACATCGTCCGCTGATACACCCCCGCCTGGTCCGCGACGGACGAGCGGTTGCCCGAGGCGCACGACGTCATGGTGCGGTGGGCCAGGACCCTGCCCATGAGCCGGCGGCCGGCTCGCCTCACGCCCCGGTCGAGCCGCCGGGCTGAACACCCCGGCCGCGATCCATGCCGCGTTCCTCCCGCACCCGCAGTCGGTCAGCCGCCGCTCAGGCACCTCCCGCGCCCCGCCGTTCAGGTACCTCCCGAGCCCCGTCACCTGCCAGGCGCTCGAAGGAGCCTCCCGCCGCACCGCCGCCCGCCAAACGCCGTTCCAGAGGCCGGATCGCCATGCTCGCCGTCAGCGCCAGGCAGCCCACGACCACCCACGGCAGCACCCGGTTCATGCCGTACAGGACGCCGAACAGGCCGGGCGTCACCATGTCCGCCGTCGCGAACGAGTACTGGAACGCCGCCAGATAGGTCCCTCGCGCCCCCTTCGGAGCCGCCTGAGCGGAGAGCGCGTTCGAGGCCGGCCCGTGCAGCATCTCCGCCGTCGCCCACAGCAGCATCACCAGCGCCAGGTAGCCGACCAGCAGCGGACCCCGCGGCAGCAGCACCGCCATGGCGGCGGCCACGCACCAGGCCGCCCACAGCCGGCCGCCCCAGGCCATCGCGCCGCCCCGGGAGGTGCGCCGTCGGGAGCGGCGGGTGACCTCGGCCGTACAGGTGGCCACGACCGTCGTGGTGATCGTGAGGAAGGTGCCGACCGCCCAGCCCGGCGCGTGCAGCCCGCGGATCACGTAGACCGGTACCGCCACGGCGAGGAAGACCGTGCAGATGTTGAACAGGACGTTCACGCCGATCAGCCCCAGATACGGCCGGTTGCGCAGCAAGTGCCGTATTCCGTTCCGGGATTGATCGTCAGGCCCGCCGGCCGGCCGCCGTGCACCACGTACGAACAGGGCGACGGTCACCGCCGCGAAGACGAAGGAGATCGCATCCGCCAGCACCATTCCCCGGTACGCGTGCTGCGAGGCGAGCGCGAGCAGCACGCCCGCGAGCACCGTCCCGGCGCCGGTGCCGGCCGCCCGGATCATGCCCGCCCGGGCGAACCACTGGTCCCTGGCCTCGCCGTCCGCCTGCTCGGCGATCAGCGCGAAGACCGATGACCAGTACACCCGCAGCCCCACCGACTCGACAAGCGCCGCGAGGAACAGCGACACCGGACCGGCCACCCCCAGGTACAGGAAGAACCCGGCAGCCTGCGACAACAACCCCGCGATCACCACCGACCGCGGACCGATGCGGTCGACGATCCGCCCGACGAGCAGCGGCAGCAGGAGCGAGCAGGCGGTGGCGGCGGTCAGCAGCAGGCCGACGCCGGTCTCGGACAGGTCGGTGACGGCGAGGAAGTAGACCATGGACAACGGGAGATAGAGCCCGGTGCCGATGGCGTCGATGGCCAGCGCAACCGGTATGGCCCAGGCGGCGCCGTCGCGGGCTCTCGGCCACCTCACGGCGTGCCGGGTGCGGCGAACGCGGCCGCTCGGCGTCCGTCCGGGGACGGGGTGCCGGCCGCCCGGCGCATAGCACTCGGCGCGGCTGCGCCGCGGGCTTCCGGTTGCCGGGCGCCGCTCGTTCGCACGGGGCGAGCCTCCATTCCTGTGTGGGGTCATCGGGATCCGCCGGATACGCCTCTCGGCCGGCCCGGCACCGGGCCGCCCCCTCCGTGGGGCGGGCGAACAGGTCAGGGCCGCAAGTCGGCTCACTCTGCAAGTCCCACGTTGTAACCGCAGGCGTACGCCGAAGTCAACGGTGTTTGGAGGCACCTTGGCCGGTGCCCGACGAAGATCGTGTCCTATGCGGTGAGGTGGCGTTGGGTTCGTGGCGTGGCGGGAGTCGCGGGTTCAGCCGGCTTCCAAGATGCGCCGTCGGCCTGTTCTGGCTGCCGTCGAATACCGGGCTGCGGGTGACGCCTACTCAGCCTTAGGCTGCCCTTCGAGCGGGCTGACGAGACGCCCTGTCGACAGCGTCAGTCAGCGGATCGGAGATGTGCAGGGGAATGACTTGTCAACTGTTCGCGATCAGCTTCGATGCGAGCCGGCCGCTGCGTCTCGCCCGGTTCTGGTCCGGGGTCCTGGGTTGGGAGATGGTTGACGATCCACGTGACGGCGTCATGCTCCTGCCCAGTGATGACACCGGGTTCCGAATCCGTTTTCTTCCGACCCAGGAGCGGAAGGTCGGCCAGAACCGGATGCACTTCGATCTGACGAGTACATCCCTGGAGGACCAGCAGCAGACGGTGGCCAGGTCGCTAGGACTTGGCGCACGGCACATCGACATCGGCCAACGCCCGGAAGAGGGGCATGTGGTGCTCGCCGACCCCGAAGGCAACGAGTTCTGCGTCATCGAGCCGGGCAACAAATTCCTCGCCGACTGCGGATTCATCGGAGCGCTGGCCTGCGACGGTTCGCAGGAGGTCGGGTACTTCTGGAGCGAAACGCTGGGGTGGCCGTTGGTCTGGGATCAGGACCAGGAGACCGCGATCCGCTCGCCGCACGGCGGTCCGAAGTTCACGTGGGGTGGTCCACCGGTGGCGCCGAAGACAGGCAAGAACCGGTTGCATTTCGACCTTGCTCCACCTGCTCACGGTGATCGGCAGGCAGAGGTCGACCGTCTGCTCTCCCTCGGGGCGGCTCGAATCGACACCGGCCAGGGCGAAGTCGGCTGGGTGGTGATGGCCGATCCCGACGGCAACGAGTTCTGTGTGTGGACGCCCCAGTAGCGCGGCCAGTGTCCGGCGGGGGCTTGGACCTCCACCGTGGCGCTCTTCGCGCTGTCGCTGTTCGCCGAATCGCGTTCACGCAGCCCGCTGATCGACCCGCGCGTCATGCGGCTGCCCGCGGTGTGGACCACCAACGCCGTCGCGCTGCCGTTCGGCGCGGGCATGTACGCGATCTGGTCCCCGATCGCGATGTTCCTCTCGGGCATCCCGAGCGGCCGTCTGGGGCCCGTGCGGGGAGCCGAGAAGCTGCTCACGGTCGGCGTGCGCTCGGCGCGGCAACCTGCGGATTCCTCGCCGTCCGGCACGACCAGCAGTGGCAAGTGGCCTTCATGGCAGGTCTCTTCGGCCCTCGGCATCGGGCTGCCCTTCGCCTCGACGGCCAACCTGATCGTGGGCAGCGTCCCGGCCGAACAGACCGGCGCCGCGACCGGCACTGCTGGAAGCGGCCCTGCGGATGCCGGTCGCGTTCGAAGGCGCGATGGGCTCGCGCCGCACTCACGAGGAACGCAACCGGAGGCTGCGTGAAGCCGGCGTCAGCGAGGAGGAGCTGGCCCGGCTGAGGTCGCCGATCGGCCTCGGCGCCCGTACGCCCGAGGAGACCGCCCTGTCCATCGCGGCGGAGATCATCGCCGTCCGGCGGGGCGGGACGGGCCTTCCGCTGGCCGGCTCGGGGACGCCGATCCACCGCGAAGAGGCAGACAGCCGCCGAGCCTTGACCGCTATCTCCTCGACCTTGGCCGGCACCGGCTCAAGGCCCCGCCCGGCCCAACACCCTCCCCGCAGAGAAGTCCCCGGACGTCCTCGCCCGCACCGGCGCCTTCCCCAAGCCGCACACCACCACCGCCGGCCGCACCGCGTACTCGACGAGCAAACTGGCCGCCATCCACCTCGTGCACGAGTACGCGCGCCGTATGCCGGTCGGGATCGACGCCGTCGCCTACAACCCGGGCTTCGTCCCCGGTACCGGCCTCGCCCGCAACGCAGGACCCGTCTCCCGGTTCGCGATGCGCCGCATCCTGCCGGTGATGACCCTCACCCCGTTCGCCACCAGCCGCAACGCCGCGGGCCGCTACCTCGCCGACGTCGTCCTCGGCATCACCCGGGCGCCGACCGGCTCCTACGTCGACCGTGGCCGTGAGGCCCGCTCGTCGAAGGAGTCCTACGACCCGCAGCGCGAGCGTGAACTCTGGGACGCCGTCGAACGGTTCGCCGCCGCGTACGCTGCCGGGGCGGATGGGCTCTCAGGTGAGGTGATGAGCGGTTCGTCCCGGCAGATCGAGCAGTGATCGAAGGGCAGCGGCTGGAACGCGGTGAACGCGACTCCTGATCCCGCCCGGTCTCGACCCGATCGAGCGCCAGCGTTCTCGTGCACGATCGTGCGTTCGTCGCCGGACAACTGCCGGTCGCGCAGGCCGGGGACAGACACGGCAGTGTCAGCCGCGCGCCGCCACCTGGGCGAGGTCGTCATTCTCCCGGTAGCAGCTCTTCAGGCCGGCGCTGCCGTCGCTGAGGAGGAAGCCGCCGTCGAGTACGCCGATCCGCTCCATGCTGTCCGGGCCGCCGGCGTCGTGCACCGCGAGACATCGCAGTCCGGGAGGGGGTCCCGGCGGTACCCGCAGATGATGAGCGGTCAGTCACCGAGGTGCACAAGGAGATTCGCGATGACGCCAGTGCAAGTCGATTGGCTGTCCGTGCTGCTCGGTCCGGTCGTCATCGTCGCGTTGGTGGTTGCCTTCTCCGCTGCGCGTTCGGCATCCAAGACGGGCGAGCCGATGCCTCATTGGGGGAAGGTCGTCCAGGGTGTGGCGATTGCCCTCGCGCTGTTCGTGGCTTTCATGAACATGGCTTGGGGCGGTCAGTAAGCCGGCTTCGTAAGCGGAGCCGGCTCTGGCTCAAACGCAAGCCTGGGGGGACAGGGTGATGCCATCACATGTGCGCCAAGAAGTGCAGTTGCTTTCCGCTCCCGTGCGCTGTCGCTGTGGGCGCGTCGTCTAGGGTGCGGGCATGACCTCCCAGACCTACCTTTCTGAACTGTTCTCGCTGGATGGCCGGGTCGCCGTGGTGACGGGCGGCAGTTCCGGGATCGGCCGAGCCATCGCCGGAGCCCTCGCGCGAGCCGGTGCGGGCGTTGTGGTCGTGGCGCGCAGGGAGGAGGAACTGGCCGCCACGGTGGATGAGTTGTCGGCGGATGGCTGCCGGGCGGCCTGGGTGAGCGCCGACCTGCGCACCCGCGATGGGGTGCGTGCGGCGGCGGAGAAGGCGGCCGAGGTGTTCGGGGAGCCGGACATCCTCGTGAACAGCGCCGGGGTCAATCTGCGGCCGCCGATGGCAGAGTTGGGCGAGGAGGTATGGGACACCACGATGGCGGTGAACCTGGACGCGCCCTATCTGCTGGGCCAGCGGTTCGGGCCCGGCATGGCCGCACGGGGCTTCGGGCGGATCATCCACATCACCTCCCAGCAGGCGCATCGGGCGTTCGTCCAGAGCGGTGCCTACGGGGTCTCCAAAGGCGCGTTGGAATCGCTGGCTCGCTCACAGGCTGAGGCGTGGTCGCCGCATGGCGTCACCTGCAACACGCTGGTGCCGGGCTTTGTGATGACCCCGCTCAATGCGCGGTTGTCGTCCGACCCGGAGAAGGTGGCGGCGCTGGCCGCGCGCACGTTGGTCGGGCGCAACGGTCTGGCCGAGGACTTTGCGGGTGCAGTCGTGTTCCTGGCGAGCCGCGCTTCCGCGTACGTCACCGGGCAGGCGATCTTCGTCGACGGCGGGTTTTCCGTTCACTAGCCCAACACTGTCTGAGGACTGAGCCGGTGGAGGAGCACGCTGCTGTAAGCCCCAACGGCGCCGGCTGGTGGAGTCAGGGGAGCGGATACGACGGCTGCAAGTGAGGGTCGGCAACCCGGACCGCAGGAAGGTCCCTCAGGGGCCCGGTCTTGGCGACGAACCTCCAACCGCCGTAACCTCGGCCTCTAGCCGATCCCTCGGCCCACGTTCTGGCCGATGTCGATCACGAGTTGCCGGTGGGTGCGGGCCATGTCGGTCAGATCGAAGCCGCGGCATGCAGGCCGGCGAACAGCGGCAGACACCCCAAGTCCTCGTCGTCGATCGGGCGCATGCTGCGGTATCCGTCGAGAAAGGCGTCGAACCGCGCCCGGTGCCCGGTTGCGGGCCGGCCGGTGTGGTCGGTCAGGTCGCGCACGGCATAGGCGATGTCGGCGGCGTACCAGGACAGGGCGGCCTCGTCGAAGTCGTAGGCGACCGGCCGGCCGTCCTCCCAGGCCATGTTGTCCAGCTCGAAGTCGCCGTGCACCACACCCCAGCGGTCCTGACCACGTGGTAGGCCGCTCATCACCTCGGCGAGCCTCGCCGTGGCCTCGACCAACGCGGTGTCGTCGGCGAACAGTTCGCCGATACCCGGAAGTTCGCCGAAGGATTCGGGCAGCCCGGCATCGAGTCCGGCGGCATCGCGGTGCAGACGTGCCAGTGCCTGGCCCCAGTACGAGGCTTGCGATTCGGTGAGTTCGCTGACGTCGACTTCCTCGCCGGGCGCCGGTTCGACCACCATGGCGTGCATCGCACCGAGCCCGGTCGCCACGGTCACGGTCAGGGCCCCGGACTCGGCCGCGACCGGCCGCACCACCGCCGAGCCGCCGTCGCCGAGCCGTGCCATCAGCTCAGCCACCGCAGTCAGGGGCTTCGGTCCGCGATACGAGCCGGGCACGAACCGCAGATAGCGCCGTCGGCCGTTGTCGGGGAGCACAAACACATGGGAGGCGCTGGAGCGCCACCACTTGGCGGTGCCGGCCGGGTAACCCCAGTGGGCGGCGACCTGGTCGGCGACCGGGCTGTCCCACGCTTCGGACACGGTCTGCTTCAGCCGATCGATCTCAGTCAATGGCATCATCGCGAGTCAGCCTTGATCATGCAGCCGACAGTCACAAGCCGATTTCCACGCCGGCCACCCCAGGTGCCGGTACGCCCCCGGATGGCCCACCCCTTGGGAATTCGAGCACCACCCCGCCTAGTGAGGGGGCGGATGGGCTCCGTGGCCCCCGGGGGCTGGGTGGCTGCCCAGCTCGCGAGGAGCCTGAGCCGGTCTTCGGAGGTGGTGCCCGGCTCGGCGGTGTAGAGGGTCAGGTCGTGCACCGCCCGGTGGGACACGGGCAGGTCCAGGGAGCGGTAAGTCAGCTCCAGGCGGCCGACCTCGGGGTGCTCCAGCCGCTTGATGCCGCCGTGGAAGATGCGAACGTCGTGCGTGGCCCACATGGTGCGGAACTCGGAACTGAGCGTGGACAGCTCGCCGATGAGTTCGCGCAGTGCCCGGTCGTGGGGGCTCGCGCCCGGCTTCGGCGCGCAGCAGCGCGACGGTGGCCCTCGCGCCGGAGTCCCAGTCGACGAAGAAGTGCCGGGAGCCTGGGTCGAGGAAGTGGTAGCGGGCGAAGTTGGCGCGGCGTGTTTGTCGCTGGTGTCGCTGCCGAACATCGGCGCGTGCAGGGCCCGGCCCAGCGCGTTGGTGGCGACGACGTCCAGACGGCCGTTGCGCACGAACGCGGCGGACATCGTCGTGGAGTCGAGCAGCCACTGGACGGAGGGCGGAATCTCGACGTCCTTGCGGCGGGGCGGCGGGCGGGCCGGGCTGATCGGGCCAGATCGAACAGGTAGGTACGTTCGTCCTCGTCCAGCCGCAGTGCCTGGGCGACCGCCTCGAGAACGTCCTCGGATACGCCGCTGATGTGGCCCTTCTCCAGACGCGTGTACCACTCGGTGCTGACGCCGGCGAGAACGGCGACCTCCTCGCGCCGCAGCCCCGGGACCCGGCGCCGGCCGCCGGCGGGAAGTCCGACCTGTTCCGGGGTGATCTTGGCGCGCCGACTGGCGAGGAAGTCCCGGATGTCGGCGCGGTCGCCGGGTCGGTGGTCCATGCCCTCCACGGTAGCCATGGACCGTCGCGGAGGGAGGTTGAGCTTATGCCCCCCCATAAACGCGACCTTCTCCACGCGCGACGAAGAAGGTTTCGTGGGATCGAAAGCGCGATCACAACCCCTTCTGGAGATGGAAATTGAGCACGCGAGGAGGAGTCCTCCACGCGCCCGGCGACGTGCGTGTCGAAGACCGCGAGCGTCCGCCCACCCGGCTCCCGCTCGTCGTGTATGTGCTGGCACTGGGCACGTTCCTGATGGGTACGACCGAGTTCGTCGTGGCGGGGCTGCTGCCGGAGATGGCCGGCGACCTGCGGGGGAGCGTGGCCCGGACGGGGCTGCTGATCACGGTCTTCGCCGTCGGGATGATCGTCGGCGCGCCGTTGACGGCGATGCTGACGCTGCGGCTGCCTCGCCGGCTGACGCTGGTGCTCGCCCTGGGCGTCTTCGCCGCCGGACACGTCATCGTCGCCCTCGGCTCCAGCTTCGCGCCGCTGCTGGCGGCGCGGTTCCTGACGGCGCTCGCGACCGGGGCGTTCTGGGCGGCGGCCAATGTGGTGGCCGCCCGCATCGCCGGGCCCGCCGCGAGTTCGCGGGCTCTGGGGGTGGTGGGCTCGGGTGCCATGCTCGCCCATGTCGTCGGTGTGCCGCTCGGTGCTTTCGCCGGGCAGCTTGCGGGCTGGCGGGGACCGTTCTGGGCTCTCGCCGTGCTCGGCGCGGCCGCCATGGGGCTCATCGCCCGCCATGTTCCCCATGACGGCCCCGACCACCAGGCGGTGTCCATCCGCTCCGAGCTGTCCGCCCTGCGCTCCGGTCGTCTCTGGCTGGTGCTGGCGGCCTGCGCGACCACGACCGGCGGCGTGCTGTCGACGTACACCTACATCTCACCACTGCTGACCGACCGGGCGGGGCTCGCCGCCGGGCTCGTGTCCCTGGTACTCATCGGCTTCGGCGCCGGCGCCCTGGCGGGTTTCCTCGTCGGGGGCCGGCTCGGAGACGTCCGCCCGCATGCGACGACCACCATGGCGGCCGCGGCGACCACGGTCATCCTGCTGGCGATCTGCCTGCTGTCCGGCTTCGCCGCACCCACGGTCGTGCTGGTCGCCCTGCTCGGGCTCTTCGGGCTCGGCGCCAACCCGGTGCTGATCTCCCGGGCCGTCCGCTTCGCGGGCCAGGCCCCCACCCTGGGGTCCGCCCTGACCGTATCGGCGTTCAACTTCGGCACCGCGGCCGGTTCCTGGGGCGCCGGACTCGCCCTCGACTCCACCCTCGGGGCTCCACCGGTCCCGCCGTGGTCGGCACCGTCATCGGCGCACTGACCCTGATCCCCACGAGCATCATCGCCCTCACGGGCCGCTCGAGACCTCGCCGGAACGCTCGACACGGATGTGCCGGCGTGGGTGCTGGTACGCCGGACGGCCCTTCCCTGCCTCCTCCGAGGTGCCGGCCTGCTCGCGCGAAGTGTCGGCCCGGAACGAGCTGTCGGCGGACATCGGCTCGCTCGGAGGGGCACTGCCACACCGCCGCATGCGGCCACCACGTCGACGCCGCCATGCGCGAGCTGATCGGGAAGCGGCCGTGGCTGACGGTCTTCCGCTTCCCGACCTACACGCAGGGGCACGACCACCTTGCCTCGATCAGTGCCTTCCGCCCCGGCGATTGCGATGACTTGGACGGACGCGATGTGCCGGTCCGCATCGACACACCGGGCCGTAAAAGTAAGCAAGAGCGTGGCACTTTTTGGAGCCAGCTGGCTTTTCTTGGTGAACACCTAAGCCTTAGCTTGGTTCCATGGGTGTGAGTGACGAGGATCTGTATACCGCCGAGCAGCTCCGGTGGGGCATTTCGCGACTGGCCTCCCGGCTGCGGGCGGAGCAGCCGGGAAGTGCTCAGCCGCTGACGCGTCTGTCCGCCTCCCTGCTGTCTCATCTCAGGCACAGCGGTCCTTTGGCGGTCGGTGAGCTGGCCGCGATCGAGGGGGTGCAGGCTCAGTCGCTGACCCGGGTGCTGCAGGACCTTGAGCATCAGGGCAGGGTGACACGGAGCCGCAGCAGCACCGACAAGCGCCGCCAGGACATCACGCTGACCGCGGTCGGCGAGCAGGCGTTGCGTGACCATGTGCGGGACGGCAATGCCTGGTTGGCGGCGGCGCTCGCGCGGCACCTGTCGCCTGCCGAGCGTGGGCTGTTGCGGCTGGCCGGTGAGCTCATGCAGCAACTGGCCGGCGTGGACGCCGAGTCGGCGGACCGGGAACGGGCCGATGGCGGGGCGGCGCAGCGCGGAACGGCGGGGCCCTTGTGACGACGCGCCGGGTGCAGCAGGGGCGGCAACGCCTCGGTGAGGACCGGTCCCTGGCGTCACACGGGCTGCTCCTGGCGGTCCTGGCTGGTCTGGGGGCGGCCAGCCCGCTGGCTACGGACATGTATGTGCCCGGACTGCCGGACATGGCACGTTCGTTGGGGACCACGAGTGCTGGAACGCAACTGTCCCTCACCGCGTTTCTGCTGGGAGTCATCGCCGGACAGCTCGTCCTGGGGCCCCTGAGTGACATGGTCGGCCGACGGCCCGTCCTCCTGGTGGGTACGTCCGCGTTCGCCCTGTTCGGTCTGGGGTGTGCGGTCGCGCCGACGATCGAGGCGATGACGGTGCTGCGTTTCGGGCAGGGCGTCGCGGGCGCGGCGGGCATCGTGGTCGGGCGGGCCGTGGTCGTCGACCTCTTCCGCGGGCCCGAACTGTCTCGGGTGTACGCGGCCCTGTCGGGTATCGGGGCGCTGGGGCCGGTGCTGGCGCCGGTGTTGGGCGGGGGCCTGCTGGCCGTGGCGCCGTGGAGGTTCGTGTTCGTCGCGCTGGCGCTCGCCGGAGCCGTCCTGGCCGTGGGAATCGCGCATGGTGTGCCGGAGTCGCTCACGCGTGAGCGGCGCACGGAAGGCGGGGTCGGCGGCGCGCTGCGGGCCACCGGGAGGGTGGCGGCGCGGCCCGGCGTGTTCGTGCCGGTGCTGACGATGGGCTGCACCGGCGCCGCGACCTTCGCCTACATCGCCGGGGCGACGTTCGTCCTGCACGACCTGCTGCACCTGTCGCCCGCGATGAGCAGCATCGTCTACGGGGTGAACGCGCTCGGCAATCTGGGCGGTTCACTGCTCTACGGGCGACTGGCCCGTCGGCGCCGTCCCGAGACGCTGATGGTCGTCGGCGCGGCGACGGGGCTGGCGGGCCAGTTGGTCCTGCTGACCCTCGCCTCGACGGTGGGCAGCGGTCTGTGGACGACGTGGGCGTGCCTGCTGGTGTCGGTCTCGTCCTTCGGGTTGCTCTTTCCGTCCCTGACCACGGTGGGGCAGAGCCGCGGGCGGGATGCCCCGGGAGCCACCTCCGCGTTGCTGGGCGCGGCACAGTTCGCTTTCGGCGCCGCCGCGTCCCCGCTCGTCGGCCTGTTCGGCACCGGCAGCGCCGCTCCCATGGCGCTGGTGATGGGCGCCTTCCTGGCGCTGGCGACCGTGGGGGCGGCCGTCTGCCGACGGCAGAGCAGGACCGAACAGGATTCCGGTCAGTGACCGGCGGTGAGTTCTTCGCCGCTGCTTGCCGCGCTGGGCGTACTGCGGTTCGACCGCGTCCAGGGCCGCGGCGGGAAGGCGTCCCGGATATGCGTGGCGGGACAGGGTGGTCATCGAACCCGGCGGCACCTGATCGGTCCCGGCCTGCGCGCGACACTCAGCACTTGCTCGACCACGCCCTGGCCACAGGGCTTCCACTCATCAACCTCGGCGGCAGGCCCCGCTTCCGGCGTGCCCGGGCCAGCTGCCCCCTTCACTCGTGCTGCGTGACGTGCACGAGGAAGCGGCCCCTGTACGGCTCATTGGTGTCGCCGGGGCACGCGGACAACGGAGTACCGAACTCGCGCCGGTTCGGATCAGCACCGTCTCGCCGGGCGCCGTCGACATGTCCTGGTGAGTTTCGCATCCGGCACGACAGCTACTTCGTGGAGGACTTCGCGCCCGGGGAGGAGAGTAGTCCGGGCCCTTCGATGTCGTGATCCGGCT
The DNA here is from genome assembly GCF_040295365.1 of Streptomyces sp. NPDC002838. Lineage (NCBI taxonomy): Bacteria > Bacillati > Actinomycetota > Actinomycetes > Kitasatosporales > Streptomycetaceae > Streptomyces > Streptomyces sp. NPDC002838. Next base: position 17,274 of record NZ_JBEOVF010000074.1, read on the forward strand.
TCCCGAGGACGATGTCGAAGTGCGCCGAGGTCCATGGGCTTTCCAGCCGGCGGCCGTCCGGCGTCGGCGAGCCCGCCTCGTGACGGTCGAAGGGACGGACGAGCGACTCCTTCACGCCGAACACCGAGTCGCCGTCCAGGCAAGGATCGCCCGCGACGAAGATGTGCGTGATGAGGGGCTGGAACCCGCGCGTTGTCACCTTGAAGTGCAGGTGCGGCGCGCGCATCGGTGAGCGGCCGGCGTGATGGAGGAGCCGGCCGACGGGGCCGTCGTCGGGGATCGGGTACGGCGTGGGGGTGAGCCCCCAGAACGCGTTCGCCCCCACGCAGTTCGCCTTCCACTTCATCTCCCGCAGCATCGGCAAGGAACGGATCGGGCGCCGCGACCCGGAGTTCGTCGACGCGGTCGTACGGGACTGGCGGGACACACACGACGGGCGGGATCCCTTGGACACGCCGTTCGGAGAGTTCGGCGGACGGCTGCTGACATCGGCCGTCCTCGCGACATTGCGCCCCCAGGGGTGTCTGTGGCTCACCGCACCCGCGAGTGAGGCTCAACTACCGCAGATCTACGACCAGTTGGCCGACACCCTGGCCGGCGACACACCCCCGAACCTGATCGCCGTACAGCACGGAACCCCGCTCACCCGGTCGCTGCTCGCCGAACAGGCCCGGCTGGTGCACGGTGTGCCCGCGCTCATCGTGGAGGACGGAATGGACGACGACCGGGCCGAGACGCTGCTGCTGTCCGGGCGCGCCGACCTGGTGGCGGGGGAGCAGGCATGAGCACCGACCTGACGCCGATGTTCGCGCCCGAGGGCGTGGTCGTGATCGGCGCCTCACGGCAGAGCGGCAAGCTGGGCGCCGCCATGGCCCGCTCGCTGGCCGCATTCCCCGGCACCCGCGCCCTGGTCAACGCGCGCCGCCCCGACCCCGGCGCAGGTGTGTACGCCTCCGTCGCCGAAGCGGCCGCGCACACCGACGAGCGGCTCGACCTGGCCGTCCTGTGCGTGCCCGCGGCCGGCTGCGCCGACGCGCTGGCCGAAGCGGCCGCCGCCGGTTGCCGTGCCGCGCTGGTCTGTGCCGGCGGTTTCGGCGAGGCGGGCCCCAAGGGCGAGGCACACGCGGACGCGCTGCGCCGCGTCGCCCAAGAGACGGAGATCAGACTGCTCGGCCCCAACACCTCCGGCTTCTTCGCCCCCCACCTGGGACTGACGGCCAGCTTCGTGCCCGCGGCGGGACAACTGCCCGCCGGCGACATCGCCGTGGTCGCGGCCAGCGGCGGCGTCAACCACGCGCTCTCCTTCGACCTGACCGCCGCCGGGAACGGCATCAGCCTCGGCGTCGGCATAGGGGCAGGCCTCGACGTCACCGCCGCGGACGTCCTGGAGCACGTCGGGAAGGACCGTCGTACGACGGCCGTCGCGCTGCACCTGGAGACGGTTCCGGACGGGCCACGGCTGGTGGACGCCGTACGCCTGGTGGCTTCCGTCAAGCCGGTCGTGGCACTCGTCGTCGGCCGCAGCGACGTCGGTGACTTCGCCCGGTCGCACACCGGTGCGCTCGCCACCTCCTGGCGTACGACGCGGGCCGCGTTGCGGCAGGCCGGGGCGGTGGTCGTGGACGACGAACGGGAGATGGTGGACGCGCTCACGGCTCTTTCCCGCATTCAGCTGGGCCCCCACCCGGACCCTGGGCTCGGCATCGTGACCGCCCAGGCAGGGCCGGGGCTGCTGCTGGCGGACCGGGCGGGCACCGACGGCATACGGATACCGGAGCTGGCCGGAACCACGCAGGCCACGCTGAGCGAGCTGCTGCCCCCGCTCACCTACCAGCGCAACCCGGTCGACACCGGCCGGCCCGCCGGGACCTTCGCCCGGGTTCTCGCAGCCACGTCCGCCGATCCGGCGGTGGACCTGCTCGCCGTCTACGCCCTGACCGAGCCGGACAGCGTCGACCTCGCCTCGGCCGCGCAGGACGCCGGCCTCGGCCCGGACTCCCCGGCCGTGGTGGCCGTCGGCGGCCTTCCCGAGGACGTCGCCGAGCAGCGGGCGCGGCTGCACAAGGCGGGGATTCCGGCGCTCACCGGACCTGCCTCCGCCGCGAATGCGGTACGGGCTCTGGTGACGCACGCCCGACAGCGGGCCGCGCGGGCCGACGGGCCTGTGCAGGAGACGGCCCCTTCCGTCCCTTCCGTCCCTTCCGGCCTTCTGGACGAGGACGCCGCCAAGACCTTCCTCGCGGGGCTGGACATCCGCACCCCCGACCGCGTCGCCTGCGAGACCCGCGCCGACGCCCACTACGCCCTGCGCCTGCTGGGCGGGCCCGTCGCGGTCAAGGTGCTCGACGCCGCGGTCCTGCACAAGACAGAGGTCGGCGGAGTCCACCTGGGCGTACGCACCCCCGACGAGCTCGACGCGGCACTGGACGCCATCGGCGCCGATCACCGCTACCTGGTGGAGGCCATGGCCCGGCCCGGCGTCGACCTCGTGCTCGGCGTGCGGCGGGACCCCGTGTTCGGGCCGGTCGTGCTGGCGGGGCTGGGCGGTACGGCCGCCGAGGCGCTCGCCGACGTGGCGATCCGGCTCGCCCCGCTGTCCGTCGCCGAGGCATCCGGGATGCCCGACGACCTAGCGGCCCGCGCGCTGCTCGACGGCTGGCGTGGGGGCCCGGTGCTCGACCGGGCCGAGTTCGGGCGGGTCGCGGCCGGGCTCGCCGCCGCCCTGGCCGCGAGCCCGGACACCGCCGAGATCGAGATCAACCCACTGCGGCTCACCGCCGACGGGCTGATCGCACTGGACGCCGTGATCGTGCACACCGCTCCACCCGCTGAGGAGAACGACCATGCCTAGGCCGAGCAGCAACGGCGCTGTGCCCTGGCCGGCGGACTACGCCGAGCGCTACACCGCGAAGGGCTACTGGAAGGGCCACACCCTCGGCCACCGGCTCCACGCCGCCGCCGACGCCGTCCCCGAAGCGATCGCGGTCGTCGACGGCGACCGGCGGCTGACGTACCGGCAACTCGCCGAGCGCGCGGACGCCGCGGCTCTGCGCCTGGCCGCGCTGGGCCTGCGCCCGGACGACCGGCTCGTGGTGCAGCTGCCCAACACCGTCGAGTTCGTCGTCCTCACGTACGCCTGTCTGCGGCTCGGCGTCATTCCGGTGATGGCGTTGCCCGGGCACCGCAGACACGAGATCGGCCACTTGGTCGAGCACAGTGAGGCGGTGGCCGTCGCGGTGCCGGACTTCCTGAAGGACCACGACCACCAGGCGATGGCATTCGAGATCGCTGACGGTTCACCAACTATCCGGCACGTTCTCGTACTGGGTGACAAGGTCGGCCACGATGCCGTGGATCTGAGGGAGTTGTGCGGCGCGCCCGACACGGCTGGGGAGGCCCGGGCCGCCGTGGACACGTACCGTCCCGACAGCCGCTCGATCGCCGTCTTCCTGCTCTCCGGCGGCACCACCGGACTGCCCAAGCTCATCGCACGCACGCACGACGACTACCTCTACAACGCCCGTCGCAGCGCCGAGGTCTGTGAATTCGGCGCGGACACGGTCTACTTCGCCGCCCTGCCCCTCGGACACAACTTCCCGCTCGCCTGCCCCGGCCTGCTCGGCACGCTGCTGGGCGGCGGGCGCGTGGTGCTCGGTTCCCCCAGCCCCGAGAAGGCCTTCGCGCTCATCGAGAGCGAGCGCGTCACCGCGACCGCGGTGGTCCCCGCCATCGCCCAGCGCTGGCTGGAGCACCGCACAGGCCACCCCGAGGCCGACCTGAGCTCGCTGCGCGTCCTCCAGGTCGGCGGCTCCCGGCTGGCCGACCACGTCGCCCGCGGCGTACGCCCCCAACTGGGCTGCACGCTCCAGCAGGTGTTCGGCATGGCCGAGGGGCTGCTCAACTACACGCGCCTGGACGACCCGGAGGACGTCATCTGCACGACGCAGGGGCGCCCCATGTGCGCGGACGACGAACTGCTCGTCGTCGACGAGTCGGGCAACCCGGTCCCCGACGGGACACCCGGCGTGCTGCTCACCCGCGGGCCGTACACCCCACGCGGCTACTACCGGGCCGAGGAGCAGAACGCCCGCGCGTTCACCGAGGACGGCTGGTACCGCACCGGCGACATCGTGCGGCTCAGACCCGACGGCAACCTCGTCGTCGAGGGCCGCGACAAGGACATGATCATCCGGGGCGGCGAGAACATCTCCGCCGAGGAGATCGAGAACTTCGCCTACCAGACCCCCGGTGTCACCCGCGCCGCCGCCGTGGCGATGCCCGACGCCCAGCTCGGTGAGCGGGTGTGCCTCTACGTCGTACCGGAACCGGGCCACACGGTGACCCTCGACGACGTCCACCACGTCATGGAACGCGCGGGCATAGCGCGTTTCAAGTTCCCGGACCGGCTGGTGACCGTCCCCGAACTCGCCGCCACCAAGGTCGGAAAGATCGACAAGAAAGCCCTGCGTGCCGACATCGCGCGCCGACTCGACGCCGAAGGAACCCACGATGACCAGTGACACCGACGGCATGGCGCCCGTCATAGCCCCGGAGGAGACCGACCCCGAACTCCGGAAGCTGTACGACGGCTTCGCGGCGGCCGGGCTCATCCCTCTGTGGACCGAGATAGGCAACCTCATGCCGCTCACCCCGCAGCCGGAGGCCGTGCCGCACGTCTGGCAGTGGGACACCCTGCTCCCGCTCGCCCGCCGGTCCGGCGACCTGGTGCCGGTGGGGCGCGGCGGTGAGCGCCGCGCGATCGCGCTCGCCAACCCCGGCCTGCCCGGACGGCCGTACGCGACTCCCAACCTCTGGGCGGCGATTCAGTACCTCGGCCCGCGCGAGGTCGCCCCCGCGCACCGCCACTCGCAGGGCGCGTTCCGGTTCATCCTGGAGGGCGAGGGCGTGTGGACGGTCGTCAACGGCGACGCGGTCGAGATGCGCCCCGGCGATCTGCTGCTCACCCCGTCGATGCACTGGCACGGCCACCACCATGTCGGTGACGAGCCGATGGTCTGGCTGGACGGGCTCGACATCCCGCTCGTGCACCGCCTGGACGCCGGATTCTTCGAGTTCGGCGAGGACGGGGTGTCGGACCGATCGACCCCGTCCCGGTCGCGGAACGAGCGGCTGTGGGGCCACCCGGGGCTACGGCCGATCGCGGCCCCGGACAGCCCCAACTCCCCGCTGATGGCCTACCGTTGGGCCGACACCGACGACGCCCTCATCGTTCAGCTGGAGCTGGAGGACGAGGCGCACCCGGGTGTCATCGAGCCCGGCCACGCGGGCATCCGGTTCACCAACCCCGCCACCGGCCGCGACGCCCTCGCCAGCCTGCGCACCGAGATGCACCGCCTGCGCCCGGGCACCACGACCGCGACCCGCCGCACCGTGGGGTCCTCGGTCTGGCAGGTCTTCCGCGGCAGCGGCACCGTCACCCTCGACGACACCGTGATCGAGGTGGCCGGGGGCGATCTGATCGCCGTCCCCTCCTGGTACGCGCTGACCATCGCCGCGCACACGCAGCTGGACCTGTTCACCTTCAACGACGCGCCCCTGTACGAGGCGTTGAACCTCGCCCGCACCGAAACCACCGAGCCCGAAACGGCCGAGAACACCGGGAGCACCACCTCATGAAGCTCGCCACCATCCGCACCGCCGACGGCACCGCGGCCGTCCGCCTCGACGGCGACCAGGCAGTGGAGACCGGTGCCCCCGACGTCGGCACCCTGCTGCGCCGCCCCGACTGGCGCGCCTACGCGGCCGCCGCCGACGGCCCGGCGCACGACGTGGCCGCCCTCGACCTCGCCCCGGTCGTCCCAACCCCCTCCAAGATCTTCTGCGTCGGCCTCAACTACCGCACGCACATCCTGGAGATGGGGCGCGAACTCCCCTCGTACCCCTCCCTCTTCGCCAAGTTCGCCAACTGCCTGCTCGGCGCCCGCGACGACATCGTGCACCCCGGCGAGACCGAACAGCTGGACTGGGAGGCCGAACTCGGCTTCGTCGTCGGCGCCCCGCTGCGCCGGGCCACCAAAGAGGAGGCCGCGGCCGCGATCGCCGGCTACACCGTCGTCAACGACATCTCCATGCGTGACTGGCAGTGGCGTACCCCGGAGTGGCTGCAGGGCAAGGCGTGGGAGGCCAGCACACCGGCCGGGCCCTGGCTGGTGACAGGCGACGAGCTCGGTGACGCGGCCGATCTGGAGATCCGCTGCGAGGTGAACGGCCAGGTGATGCAGCGCTCGCGCACCTCGGACCTGCTCTTCGACCCGGCGGACATCGCCGCGTACATCAGCCGGTTCACGACGCTGGAGCCGGGCGATCTCATCGCGACCGGTACGCCGGGCGGGGTCGGCGCGGCCCGCGACCCGAAGGTTTTCCTGAAGCCCGGTCAGGTCGTGCGGACCGTCGTCGAGGGCGTCGGCGAGTGCGTGAACACCATCGTCGAGGACAAGCCGTGAAGGCCCTCGAGTGGGTGGAGGACGGACAGCGCCGACTGCAGCGGGCGATCGACGCGCTGCCCGCGCACGCGGTGACCGAGCCCTCGGCCCTGCCCGGCTGGACCCGGGGCCACGTCCTCACCCACCTCGCCCGCAACGCCGACGCCCTGGTCAACCTGCTGACCTGGGCACGCACGGGCATCCCGACGCCGATGTACGCCTCGCCGGATCAGCGGGCCACCGACATCGAGGCGGGCGCCGGACGGCCGCTCGCCGAACAGTCGGCGGACGTACGGGAGTCCGCGGCCCGTTTCCGGAAGGCGGCCGAGGCGCTCTCCGACGACGCCTGGTCTGCCGCGGTGGTCAGCGGGCAGGGTCGCGAGATCCTCGCGTCGGAAGTGCCGTGGCTCAGGGGCCGGGAGGTCTGGATCCACCTGGTCGACCTGCGCGTCGACGTCGGCATGGACGCGCTGCCGCCCGACCTCGCCTGGGCCCTGGTGAGGGACGTGGCGGGGTGGATGTCGGCACGGATCGGCGCCGGCGCCGAACTGAAGGCGGACGGACACGGCACTGTCGCACTCGGCACGCCCTCTGCCGGCGTCACGGTCACGGGACCGCCGTACGCCCTCGCCGCCTGGCTCACCGGCCGGGGCGGCTCCGAAGAGCTGCACATCACGGGCGAAACGCCTCATCTGCCCAGCTGGTTGTGACCCGTTTGTTCCCCCTTGATCAAAGGAGATCGACATGAGCGAGACCTTCGTCCTGGTGACCGGAGCCTGGCACGGCGGTTGGGCCTGGCGCCCGGTCGCGAACGAGCTGAGAGCCGCCGGGCACCAGGTGCACACCCCCACCCTGGCCGGCCTGGGTACCGACGACGACCCGCGCGGCGTGACGCTCACCGACTGCGTGAACAGCCTCGTGGACCACGTCGAACGTGCCGGGCTGAACGACATCACTCTGGTCGGTCACAGCTGGGGCGGTTACGTCCTGACCGGCGCGGCACCGAAGCTCGCTTCCCGGCTACGGCGCCTGGTGTTCTGGAGCGCGTTCGTGCCGCAGGACGGCGAGTCGCTGATCGAGGCGTGCCCGCCGCACTACGGCGAGATGTTCCATGCCCTGGCGGCCGCCTCCGGCAACGACACGGTGACGCTGCCGCTGGAGGTCTGGCAGCAGGCGTTCATGCAGGACGCCGGTGAGGAGGCCCAGCGGATGGTGCATGCCCTGCTTGTCCCGCAGCCCCTGGGCACCTTCACCGAGAAGCCGGACATGACGGCGTTCACCGCCCTAGACATCCCCACCGCCTACATCCTGTCCACCGAGGACCTCTCCCTTCCGGGGGAGTGGGCATGGGCCGACCGCTTTCCCCAGCGGCTCAAGAACCCGCTGGTCATAGAGGCCCCCGGCAGCCACGAGGGCTGCTTCACCCGCCCCGCCGAACTGGCTGACGCGTTCGTCCGCGCCTGCGCGGCGTAGAACGGCATCACGACCACGCGAACCGCGCGATCGCGACGTCCCCGCCCGGTGCCGTCCTCCGTGGTGGCGGGACCCCTCCCGAATCCCGACTGCTAGACAAGCCTCAGCGAGGTCACCGACAGCGCGGATGCGAGCAGGGGAGACGTGATGGCGAACGACGACCCGATGCCGGTGCCCGGCCCCTCCGAGCCGTCTGCGGACGGCACGCTGTCGCAAGGGCCTCGACCGGTCTGGTGGCGACGGAGGCCGGCCTGGATCGCAGGAGTGGGCGTTCTGACCGGGATCGTCATCGTCTTGACCGTACTGGTGACTCGGCCGGATGGATACGACAACACCCCTGAGGGAGCTGCCCAGCGGCTCATCGACGTCATGGGCGACCCACAGGCCACCTACCACGACCTCTACGCCAACGCATGCGCCGACGAACGCCGTGCCCATGACGGTCCGGACCGCCCGCTGCGGTACCCCGGTGCGATCCACCTGGTCCTCGACAAGGTCACGCAACCGAGCGAGACCAGAGCCGTGGCCACGACCCACATCAAGGAAATCCCGGACAACAGTATCGAGCTCCTTCTGGTCAAGGAGGACGGTATCTGGAAGGACTGCGGCAGTCCCTGACCGCGCGGACGCCCCCTTGGAGCTCCCAACGGAATGCGCTGGGGTCGTGTCCTCCGGCCGGGTGGCTCGGTCAACGGGGCGAAAGGCGCTGGACGACCGCAAAGGGCTGTGCGGCATTCTGTTCGTGCTCTGCACCGGCATCCGGTGGGAGTGGCCGCCCGCTGAACTGGGCCGGCGAATACGGACGGCGTACTGGTGGGAGCAGCGGAACCGGCCGACGCGCTCGCTCGGATCGGCTCGGCTTCTGCTGCGGTGGAACGTTCATGGCCTCTTGCGGTGGGGTTGTGGCGGACGATGTGCATGTCGACTGCCGAGGGTGGCGGCGTGCTCGACGAGGTGCTGGCGGTATCCGCCGTCGACTCAAGTCTTGCGGACCGTCGGGTGCTCGGTGGCGACCTTCTCAATGGGGCCTGGCCGGCAACGGAGTCCTACATGCTCGCGGCACCGCCACTAGGGCCCTTCTGATGGATCTCCGCGGCGTCGCGACTCCCGGCACGGACTCTCGCCGCACCGCGCGAAAGCCCAAGTAGCGCCTCCCCCATCGAGGGCTTTTGCGCGGCACGCCGAGAGCACGCACCGGACGCTGCTCCTTCTCCCACGGAGATCCATCAGAAGGGCCCTAGCAGGCCGACGGTGTCGACGACGACGCTCCGCTTGCGGCCCACGACCTTCTTGCCTGCGTCAACACCCTGACCGCAAGCAGGGGCACGCGTGGAGGTCTTGATGCTCTGTGTGTCCATGGCGCATGCGCTGGGCTCGGCCTCCCGGCCCTGCGCATCACTCAGCAGGCACCACGACGGCAAGCGCACCCATCTCCATCTTTCGCCCTGACCTCTGCCCGCCTCGCCCGCTCACCACGCAGAGCGCTCCGGTGCCCGGAGCCGGCCGAGGATCTCGACGGGCAGGTCGTTCAGCAGGTGGGCGATGCGGGTGCGTCGTATCCGGCGTCCAGCACCACCAGGACCGCCGGGACCGCCGGGTCACCCGGCTTCCACTGGCCGGCGGCGACGAGTCGCTCGACGACCTGGCGGATCTGGACCGTGGTCACCGTGGCGACATCGGCGCCGGACTTGGCGCCGGACCGCGTCCAGCACTGCCGTCCACACGAGGTGCGGCCACGATCGAGGACGGCCAGCAGGGCACCATCTGGTGCTTGCCCTCCCCCCTTGCCGAAGGTGGCAGAAGGACCGGTCTGGGCGCGCGTTGGTGTCCCACCGCAGCCAGGGCGAGACGTCCGCGGCCAGCACGATCCGACCGTCCCCGCCCTGGGCAATGGCATCCCGCCTAGTGTACGACTCAGCAGGGCGACGTCGACCCGTCCCTGGTTGAGGCCGCCGTAGAGGGCCCCGTGCCCGCGGCGGTGTCCCGGCGCGAGCGCCAGGTCGATCAGCGTCCGCACCGGCCCGTCCGCGCACAACAGCGCATCGGTCAGACACGCATAATACAACTCCGTCCGGAAGCGTGACAGGCCATCCTTACGTCCGCTGAACTGCGAAAACGCTGGGTCAGGTTCGAGTCGCGTTCGAAGCTGGGACGTTAAACGACCCGGAACCCCTGGGTCCGACGATCTTACGAATGACCGCCCTCAGACCCAGGCTTGGAAGGTAGGACAGGCTTGGATGCTGCTGTTTCTCTTATGGATCACGTCGCGCAAGTCATGGACCCTAAGATCGGGGCCATTGCTGCGTGAGGGGGCGGAATGGCTGGGACTTCTCCGGCTGCAGGCGACGTGCTGGAGCCGGTCAGGCAACACTTGCGAGACCCTTCGTACGACTTTGATGTGGGAGCTGGCTGGCGGCAGTTGGTGCTTCAGTGCCATCAGGCGGTCGTCGCGGAGTTCCCGGAGTACGAGCTCTTGGCCGTGAAGCAGAAGTGGGGGTCTTTGGCGTTCCATGCGTTTCCGCGGCCGTGGAAACATGTCGGCAACTGGACGGACGCGGAGTACGCACGCCTGCGGGCTGTCACTGATGACTTCGCTGACCGCAGCGAGGGTGTCTGCGAACAGTGCGGTGCCGATGGCTCACTGCGTGAGAGCCGGCGGGTCCTTCTCGTGCTGTGTGATAGCTGCGAGACGCTCGTTCCAGAGCACGGTCCCCTCTGACCCGCTGGATGCTCGGCCACGAAGCCGACATCGTGTGGCTGGAGGACATCGACCAACTCGACTACGTCCGCCAGAGCCTGGACCGGCTGCCCACCCGCAAAGGCAAGCCGGCTTACCACCGCGACGGCCGCATGGTCGGCTACGCCCTCCTGCGCCCCACCGCCAAAGCCGCTCGCGCCTCCGGCACCTTCCGCCGCCGCGTCTTCTGGCTCCTGCCCCACGACCGCGACAGCCAGCCCGAGGGCCTGTACGCCAAGGGCGCTCCCGCTGAGGTCATCGACCCCAAGCCCGCGTGAAGGGCTACAAGACCGAACGCTCCTAAGGCGGCCCGCCCCTCCACCGTCATGAACCCGGCAAACCAGCATGTACGGGGCCCGCGGCATCAAGGCCCATGGGACGGTGGCTCGTTGTGCACCTGCCAGCTTCTGGTTCTGCCAGGAGACGGTTCAGCCGATCATGCTGTACGAACTCGGAGCGCATGCGGCCCACGGCGCCACGCTCGCCGTCGGCGCACACCCGGGACCCGCGCCGCGTAGCGGCCACAGAGCTTCGCCACGGCCGATTCGACAGTTGGGGCTGCGCCGTCGTGTGGTCGGGCTGCCCACCAGGTCGACTCCGGGGCGGGGAGTGGTTCTGTCAGTGGGGCGATCACAAGGCACCCAGATGGCGATGAGAACTGACAACGCTGGAGGGGTTCAGGATCGCTTCGGCGTGGACGCGAACCGTCGGGCCCGGTGCGTCCGGTACTCGGATTGGGTGAAGCGATCCGGTCCAAGGTCCTTTGCCCGTGGTGGCAGGCAACGTACGACAGCAGCCCAGTGCTTCGCTGTCCAGGCCGGTCGCATCCCGCGATCGTGCTCGGCCAGGAGGGACACTATGGCGGCGCAGCGCGCATTGGAAGAAGCCAAGGTTGAAGCCTTCATGGAGAAGGCGCTCGGGGACCTCAGCGGGACGATGACCACCGGTCTGTGCCACCTGGGAGACCGCTTGGGCCTGTTCAAGGATCTCGCCGCCAACAGGCCCTCCGGCAGCCAGGAACTCGCGGCCCGACTGCCCTTGAATGAGCGCTGCGCACGCGAGTGGCTGCGGGGTTTCACCGCCGCGGGCTATCCGGAGGAACCGGAGCCCGGGTGCTTCCCCCCTCCCGCCGAGCACGCCCCCGCCCTGGCGGACGAATCGTCGCATTCAAGGTGCTCTGCAGTTCCTGGGCGAAGTCGTAAGCCAGCCGTGCCAGGTCAGAGGTCAACCGTACTGCCGATCGACACGCACAACGCGTGCGCGTGGCGGATCAACAGTGACCCATTTGATGATCTTCCTCTGACCCTGACCTTGGTGATCAAAGTCAGAGGGAAGAGGTGATCTGTGTGGAGGACTGGGCGGAGATCCGCAGGCTGCATGGGCCGATCAGATGCCGATCCGGGGCGATCGCGAGGCACCTGGGGATCTCGAAGAACACGGTGAAGCGGGCGCCGGCCACCGACCGGCCGCCGAAGTACGAGCGGACACCGAAGTGCTCGGTGGCGGACGCGGTCGTCCGCGTGCTGGATCCCAAGGAAGTCGTCGCTCTGCCATTCGTGGCCCTCGTGGCTGTACTTGCCGCAGGTCAGCCGTCAGCGGTGGCTCACCCGGACTCCCGTGCCGCGCTCGCTCTCTCGGCGGGGCTGATCGCTGTGTGGTGTGGCGCGGCCATGTGTTTCCCTGTCTGGCACAGTCTGAGGCCGCATTGGGGCCGGCGAGTCCGTGACGTGATTGCGGTGGTGCTGTGCCTGGCCGTCTATCCGAGCCTGCGCTGGGCCGTACCCATGGTTCATCCAGGAAACTACGACCCGGTGCTGGCCGCGGCAGACCGGTGGCTGTTCGGCGGCCGGGACCCACTGCCGGTGATCGACTCACTGGTCAGTCCTGCCGTCACGGCGGTGCTGGGTTTCGCCTACTCCTGTGAGTGGGTTCCGATTCTGGCGCTGAGCGTGATTCTGTGTGCGCGACGCCGCGACCGCGAGTGGTCCGACCTGCTGCTGGGGCTGGTGCTCGTTCAATCCGCAGGTTATGTCGGGTACTTCTTGGTGCCCGCCGTGGGACCTTGGTACGGGCTGGCCGACCGGTTCACCGTTCCGTTGGGCGACAGTTTCTGGATCAGGAGCTATCTGGAGCACAGCATCAGCGTCGATGCCTTCCCGAGCCTGCACGTGGCGACCATCATTCTCGTCGGCTGTTTCGCGTGGCGGGACTGCCGGACGTTCTATTGGCTGATCTCTCCGTTGCTCGTGGCTATCCCAGTGTCGACGTTGTACCTGCGCTGGCACTACGTGACGGACGTGATCGCCGGCCTGGCAGTGGGCGTGATCGGCCGCCTGTTGGCCCCGCGTATCAATGCTGCATGGGGCGTGGCACGGCAAGAAGGAGACTATCGTCGGTCAGGGGTGCGGTGACGGAGAGCTCGATCTGCTCCATGAGTTGAATGGCCTGTTGGTGGCCAATTGCCCCGCTCACCGGACAACTCGATGCCCGGGTCCTCGCGGGCTCAGCCGTGCAAAGCTTGAATGCCTGATCCACCAGGGTGGGCAGGTCTTCGGTGCCCTGGCTGTCCACCCAGAGGGTGAGGCAGCGGCCAGCGCGGCCAGTGCAGCGGCGGCGAGAACAGGCGTGCGCCAGAGTGTCGCGCTCGTCTCCCAGTCCGCCCCGGACCCGACTGACCCCTGGCAAGCGATCGTGCAGCCCTCCGGCCCCCACCCCGTCCGCGCCGCCTTGGTCCGCCCGGTGGCTTCGTTCACGTCTGGCGGCAGCACTTGTGCATGAGTTCCGGAGGCAGTTGTTGATCACCCCGTCGGAAGATGTTCGCGAGTTTTGGGTTCTGGCACAGATCTTGGGGACCGGTCGCGGAGGGTCACCAGGTGTTCGATAGCGCGAGGGCCGGTTCGCGTGAGACCGCGTACGCCCTGCCGCCTGACAGGCTGGAGTGACGCTCCGTCAGGTCTGTGACAGCCTCCGCTGTGGCCGGTGACGGTACTGGTCATGCAGGCCAACGCATCATTCTGGGACTCTCTCGTGTTCGGCGGGATCGACGACGTATACGTCGAGACGGTGACCGCCGCCTTCGGCACGGTCGACGTGGTGGTGCGAGGCAGGGCAGCCGGGGCAGCCTGTCCTGACTGCGGTCGTTTCTCGGGCCGGGTGCACGACTCCTACCAGCGCAGGCTGAAGGATCTCCCGCTCGGCGGGCAGAGCGTCATGATCCGGCTGACGGTCCGGCGAATCATCTGCGGTGCAGGCAACTGCCCGCGCCGTACCTTCGCCGAGCCGTTCGCTCGGCTGACCACTCCGTACGCGCGCTTCACCACACGGCTCAACCACGCTCTGGAACGTGTCGGCCTCGTGCTCGCCGGACGGGCCGGCGCCCGCCTGGCGGGCCAACTTGGCATCAACGCGGGGCGGATGACCTTGCTGCGCAGAGTCACGGCACTGCCGGACCCGCTGTTCAGCACGCCGCGCGTGCTGGGAGTGGACGACTTCGCGATCCGCCGAGGGCAGACCTACTCCACCGTTTTGACCTGTGGCGAAACCCATCGCGTGGTCGATGTGCTCCCGACACGCGAATCAGGGCCGCTGGCCGCATGGCTGACCACCCACCCCGGCGTGGAGATCATCTGCCGGGACCGGGCGGGCGCCTACGCCGAGGGCGCCCGGCTCGGCGCCCCCGATGCCCTCCAGGTCGCCGACCGGTTCCCCCTGTGGCAGGGCCTCGGCCGGGCCGTGGAGACCTGCGTCGCCGCTCACAGGGAGTGCTTACGAGCACCGGCACCGCTCAAAATGACGAGCGCCGACACTCCGCCGGACGGCTCGGAGCCTGCCGACCGGGAGCCAGTCGGCAGACGGGCTCAGCACAAGAAGACCGCGCACGACCTGGTCCACGAGTTGCTCGCGCAGGGCCACTCGCGCCGGGCGATCGCCCGACACCTGGGCTGGGGCTCAACACCGTGATGCGCTACGCGCGCGCCGTGCACTGGCAGGACACCCTCCGCGAGAACCGCCCCCGGTCCAGCAGGCTGGACCCCTACAAGCCCTACCTCGAAGAGCGGTTCGCCGCGGGCTGCTCGAACGTCACCCTCCTGCACCGCGAGCTCCTCGCCGAGAACGCCCCCGTCACCCATCAGATGGTCCGCGCCTACATCGCTATCCTGCGCGCCATCTCGCGGCAGGCGAAGCCTCCACCGCCGACGGTGCGGCAGGTGACCGGCTGGCTCACCCGCCATCCCACAGCCCTGAGCGAGGACGACCGCGCCGCACTGAAGGGCGTCCTGGCCCGCTGCCCCGAGCTGGACGCCGCCGCAGGGCCTGTCCGCGACTTGGGTGAGATGATGGCCCATCGCCTCGGTCCCACGCTCCCTGCCTGGAACGACGCCGTTGACGGCAGTCAGCTGCCGGCCTCACCGGCTTCGCACTCCACCTGCTCCGGGACCTCGACGCCGTGACGGCCGGACTCACCCTGCACTGGAACTCCGGCGGCACCGAAGGCGCCGTGAACCGCATCAAAAAGATCAAGAGGCAACTCTGCGGACGAGCGGGATTCCAACTGCTCCGCAAGATGATCCTGCTGCAGTGACCCACACTCGATATTCGAGTGAACGTACGGACGGGGCTGCGTAGGGTGACGAGCGTGGCCCCAGCTGACTTCTACACCGGCATCGTCGCGGAGATCTACGGACCGCTGAAGTCCTTCTCCCAGGACCCCGAACCCTACGCAGCCTTCATTCAGCAAACCGGCATGCCGGCACTGGAGCTGGGGTGCGGAGACGGTGAGCCCCTGCTCGAACTGCGCCGACGCGGCCTGGACGTCGACGGCGTCGACTCCTCCGCCGACATGCTGGAGCGGCTCCGACGCCGGGCAGACGAACAAGACATCCGTGCCACCGTGTTCCACCAGCGCATGGAGGCTTTGAACCTGCCCCGCCGCTACCGGGCGATCTTCCTCGCCGGGCCGACCTTCACCCTGCTCCCCGATGACGCCACAGCGCTCGCCGCCCTGCGCGGCATCCGGGCTCACCTGGCGGAGGGCGGCACCGCCCTGGTGCCCCTGTTCACCCCCGCACCGACCCCCGCCGAACAGATCGGTCGGGTGCGCACGGCCGCCGCATCCGACGGCGCCGAGCTCCGGGTATCCGTCGTCGCTGAGCAACGCGACGAGACAGCCCGGACACAGACGACGCTTCTACGCTACGAACGGCACCACGGCTCAGACAGCACCATCGAAGAGCGCCCGTGGATCATGCATTGGTATACCCGGGACCAGTTCGAGAAGCTGGCCACGACCGCCGGCCTGGCCGTGACCGCGGTCACCGATCCGGACGGCAAGCCCGCCCCTGCCGATGCCACCGACCTGCTGCACTTCCGGCTCCAAACCACCTGACCGCCTCGCCTCTGAGAAGGTCCGGGATCACCCTCCGCGACCGGTCCCCAAGACCGGTGCCAGAACCGAGCTTTGACGGCGCCACCGTGCCGTCGCCGCGTCGAGTGATCAATTCGCTGTGCCTTGGCGAGCAGCGTCCGCAGGGTTCCTGCATGACGGATGAGAGTGAGCGGGCCGTGCAAGCGGCCGTCGATGGAGAGATGCGGCTTCTCGATCCCGAGGTGCGTGCTTCGCCGGACCGTGTCCTGGAGCTTCTGGATCCGGAGTGGACCGAGATCGGGGCTTCTGAACGCCAGTGGGATGTGGAGTCGGTCCTCACGGTGACGAGCAGCGGCTCGGTGTCCGCGGAGTCTCCGGTCAAGGTCAGCGACATGTTGTTGGGGCTCTCTGAAATTCTCCACCAGCGCTCACCTCGTTCCCCAGGCCTGCTCTTGTTCCCCACCGAGCGAGGTGGCCGATGGTTGTGAAGCTGTAACTGAGCGCTTCAGTCGGCCCGTGAGCGGCTGGCTTGGCCCGACGGGGCTGATGGGGTCCTGGAGAGCGTGGAGGGTAGAGGTTCCTCTTGAGCGCGGGTTTGGTCTCAGATCGGCTGGAGGCGGGCGAAGGGGGGACGGGCGGTGGACTGCAATGTGGAAGACAGCCCGGCCGGTGTGTCGTCTGCCCGGTTCGCGCAGCGGGCGTATCGAAGTCACGCCCCACGTAACCTCTTCCTGTGCCAGCCTCCCGCCTGCATCGCGTCGCCGTCCTTGTGCTCGAGGGTGCGAAGCCGCTCGATGTCGGAATTCCCGCGCAGGTTTTCACGACCCGCGCGAGCATGCCGTACGAGGTGCGGGTGTGCGGGGCGACACCCGGTCTCGTGGCCGGCGGCGATGGCCTCGCGTACTACGTCGCCCACGGCCTCGACGCGCTTGCGTGGGCCGACATCGTCTTCGTCCCCGGCTACCGGGTCCCGGACCGCGACGACCCGCCGCAGGCCGTCGTCGACGCACTGATCGCCGCCCACGACCGGGGCGCGCGGCTCGCCGCCATCTCGACGGGCGCCTTCGCGCTCGCCGCCACGGGCCTGCTCGACGGCAGGCGCGCCACGACGCACTGGCACTACACGCGGGCACTCGTGGCCAGGCATCCGCTCGTCCAGGTCGACGAGAACGTGCTGTTCGTCGACGAGGGCAGCGTGCTCACCTCGGCCGGCGCCGCCTCCGGCATCGACCTGTGCCTGCACATCCTGCGCGGCGACCTCGGAGTGGCCGCGTCCAACCACGCGGCCCGGCGTCTGGTTGCGGCCCCCTACCGCAGCGGCGGCCAGGCCCAGTACGTGCCGCGCAGCGTCCCCGAGCCGCTCGGCGAGCGGTTCGCCGTCACCCGCGAGTGGGCGCTGCACCGGCTCGGTGAGCCCCTCACCCTCGACATACTGGCGCGGCAGGCGGGGGTCTCGCCGCGCACGTTCTCCCGGCGCTTCGTCGAGGAGACCGGCTACACGCCGATGCAGTGGGTGATGCGCGCCCGCATCGACCTGGCCCGCGAACTGCTCGAGCGCTCGCAGCGCAGCGTCGAACAGATCGCCGCCGACATCGGGCTCGGCACCGGCGCGAACCTGCGCCTGCACTTCCAGCGCATCCTCGGCACCACACCGAGCGAGTACCGGCGCACCTTCACCCGGGGCGAGTGACCCGCCCGGCACCGTGTGGCGGGATCCTTTTGAACCGTGGCGATCCCGCCACTGTCAGCGGCGCTAGCCGCGGGCGAGCCTGGTGTGGAAGGGAAGGGACATCACTCATGACTCGCATCGCCATCAACGGATTCGGCCGCATCGGACGCAATGTGCTGCGCGCACTGCTGGAGCGCGACAGCGCCCTCGAGATCGTCGCCGTCAACGACCTGACGGAGCCCGCCACTCTCGCCCGGCTGCTCGCCTACGACAGCACGGCCGGCCGGCTCGGGCGCCCGGTGACCGTCGACGGGGACGCCCTCGTCGTCGACGGCCGTCGGATCACGGTGCTGGCCGAGCGCGAACCGGCCCAGCTGCCGTGGGCCGAACTCGGCGTCGACATCGTCCTGGAAGCCACCGGCCGCTTCACCTCGGCCAAGGCCGCCCGCGCCCACCTCGACGCGGGCACGAAGAAGGTACTCGTCAGCGCGCCGTCGGACGGCGCCGACGTCACGCTCGCGTTCGGGGTCAATACCGACGCCTACGACCCGGCCGTGCACACGATCGTCTCGAGCGCCTCCTGCACCACCAACGCGCTCGCGCCGCTGGCCGCGGTCCTCGATGAACTCGCCGGTATCGAACACGGGTTCATGACGACGGTGCACGCCTACACGCAGGAGCAGAACCTGCAGGACGGTCCGCACCGCGACGCCCGTCGCGCCCGGGCCGCCGGCGTCAACATCGTGCCGACCACGACCGGCGCCGCCAAGGCGATCGGCCTGGTGCTGGCGAACCTCGACGGCAAGCTGTCGGGCGACTCGATCCGCGTACCGGTGCCGGTGGGCTCGATCGTCGAACTCAACACGACCGTCGCCCGCGACGTGACGCGCGACGACGTGCTGGCGGCGTACCGCGCCGCAGCGGAGGGGCCGCTCGCCGGCATCCTCGAGTACTCGGACGACCCGCTCGTGTCGTCCGACATCACGGGCAATCCCGCCTCGTCGATCTTTGACTCGGCCCTCACCCGCGTCGACGGCCGCCACGTCAAGGTGGTCGCGTGGTACGACAACGAGTGGGGCTTCTCGAACCGCGTGATCGACACGCTCGAGTTCCTCGCCACCCGCTGACCGGACGCCGGGGTGGTGCCCCGCCTCCGGCGACCGCGCCGACCAGCACTTCCTTTGGGCGCTCTGGTTGACCAGTCGGGCCAACCAGAGCGCTCAGTCACAGAAGCGGGTCCGCCCGGCTTCCGGAGGGTGCGGGAGCGCCACGGCCGGTCAAGGCACTCTTCGAGCGTCGCCCCGCGATGGCCTATGGCCACCCCAGACAGAGTCCGCGACGCCCCTCGAACCTGGCGGCTGTCAGACGGACCCGCCCCCCTGGTCAAGCCCACATCCGCAGTCAGGGCCCCGGCCCGCAGAGCGGTCGCGAGACCGGCGACTACATGCTCGTGCGCGATGTGCCGGCCCAGCAGCACCTCGATGAGTGCCCGGGTGTCCTCCGTATCGCCGTGAGCTTTGACGGCTGCCGCCCACCACGCGTCGTGGACCGGGGTGAACTTGCCTGCGGACGGGCCCGTTCCAGCGCGGTCGCGCCAGGGAAAGCACCAGGCTTGCGGATCAGAGCTTCGAGATAGTGGTCCAGCTCCAGGCGGCAGCCGCCCTTCGCGATCAGCCGCTCGTGCCGGGCCACTTCCACGTTCCTGTCGTAAACCACAAGGTGAGAGGCGTGCGGTATCACCCTGACCCGCTTGCCGATCAGCCGGACGGGCACCGAGTAGCGGTTGGTGCGGATCGCGATCTGGCTGTAGCGGTCGACGCGCGGCGTGAACACCCGCCCGGTCTCGAACGGCTCCTGCGGCAGCGGCATCAGCAGCGGGCGCTCGACCTCGAAGTACTCGTCGATCGTCCGCGGTCGGGACCCGATCCGGCGCCGTCCGTCGTGCCGGTCCCACTTGCTCGGCCAGCTCGTTCAGCTCCGCCAGCGAGTCGACCTCGGGCACGGGGGTGAAGTGGCAGCCCCTGTCGGCGGAAGTCCTGAAGGGCCCCTTGGCCGCCGAGCTCCTGAAGGATCCTTTGGATGGGCACCCGGGTGCACCGCGCACCGACGCTGATGAGGGCCGTGTCCCCTTCTGGTTCACCGTACCGGCAGCCAGGCCGCTCGAACCGATCAAGCGCGGCATTTTCGTTGGCCAGGACATGGAAATGATCCCGCACAAGCGCTATAAGGCAATCGAACGACGCGGTACCGATCTCGTAATAGTGGACCCGAACACGGGCCAGCACAGCATCCTGAGAGACACCCGTGGAATCCGACGTGATCCGTAATGAGGCTTGCACGTACACGGCGGCTCAACAACTACTGGTCCGGTTGTGCCGTGTTGGCCCGGGGTGTCGTCCCCATCCGAGTTCCTGTGTAGGCGTCGGCAGGATGTTGCCGCTTCCCTCGGCTGCGGCACCCCCACCACCGTGGCCGAGCTGCGTGCCGGCGAGCGTGTCCTCGAGCCCGGATCCGGCGGGAGATCGACGTGCTACTGCCCGCTCGCTGCGTCGGACCGCCAGCAAGGCGTATGGGCTGAACAGACCGAGGAGGTGCTCGCTCTTGCCCTGACCAGCGCGGCGAAAGCCTGCTTCTCCGCACTAACTGAACCCTGCCTCCTCAGGGATCCCAGACGCCGGTGCGCTCGGCGGTGCTGACATGCTGCTGCGATGACTGATGCCTGGCAGGAGTGGTTGGCCACCTTGCCCAAGGACAAGCAGGACGTGGCGGGTGAGCTGCGAGATCGATTCGAAGAACTGGGCGCTGAGGATCCCGAAGGCTGGACGCGTTCGGAGATCAGCGAGAACATCCCGCAGCTCGCGCGCTTCCTCATACTGCGGGCCATCCGCCGGCAGGCGGTCGATTCGTGGGCCCGTGCAGGTGCATTGACTACGATTCCTGCTGCTCAACGGCTGCTTGCCGCTGGTGCTGACCCGGGTGACCTGCTTGGTCTGGTTCAGAGCACCGTTCACGATACGGCCTTTGCCATACTCGAATGCCTCGACGAGGGCCGGGATACCGAAGCCTCAGAGGAACACCCGGGCTGGAGCCTGGTGGAGGTAGGGGGAGCCCACGCTGGACCGAATCGCAGGATCGAAGGACTCCACGAAGATCTCCAGCCATAGATCCGATCGGGCAGGATGGCGGGATGCCTGTTGATGAACCATGGGAGCAACTGCGATCTCGACTGCGGATCGGCGAATGCTTGACCGGGACCGTCGTACGCGTTCCCAAGCCCGGTGCCATCGGCATTTTCATTGATCTGGGGCTCTCTGCAGGCGGCTTCGTCGATGTACTCCTCCTCCCGCGTGACCCAGCCCGATGGCCGGCCGAGGGGACCGTGACTGACTTCGAGATCTGGTGGATGGACGAGCGCCCACAGATTCGGCTCAAGCCGGTCGAGTCGGCACACCTGCTGGAGGACTTCGACTGCTGGGTCGCCCAGGAGAACAGCGTCGCAGCTAAGCAATGGCTGCAAAGGGCTGGCGAGAGGCGCCGGGAAGTGTAATCGCCCGAGCGCGTTCTCTCCGGCTTCGCCCTGGTCAGTTTGCTCTCGTAGTCGTTCGACCTGCTGTTTCTTGGTGGCGATGTGCCGCAGGCATTCCTGCAGTCCGGCGACTTCGCCGAGCCACTGCATCCGCTGGGCTTCCAGGGAGCCGTAGTCCAGGGCGGCGGACCGTTCGGCGATGTAGTGCACGAGAACGTCCCGGACCGCGCGGTCGGCGATGGGATGGCGGTCAACCAGCTCGGCCGGGGTGAGCTGACCGCGGGCCTGGGCCTGCCGCAGTGTCGGTGACGAGTCCTTCAGGCCGCCGACGGCGTCAGGATCTCGTAGGCGAACGGCAGCGACGCCACCGTGCGGCCGGTCGCCCGACGGGCCTGGGCGTAGTCGGTGAGCCGGAACGCGCTCGCGATTGACCACTGGTCTCCGAGTTCAAGGCCGTAGCGGCCGCCGCCGTGGCACAGAGCGTTGGTGGCGAGTCCGGAGCCGACCACGAGGTGAGGGCCTCCTCCGTCTCTGGGGTCGGTTCCCGGGTCCCGGACCATCGACGAGGATGGTCGACGGGACTCTCGCCCTCGAGAGCCAAAGGGAACGTAGGGGGCCGCCACGCGGGTCGTCTCGGTGCCGTTCATGCGCCACCCCACCCTGGATCGATTGCGGTGCCAGGCGCACCGTATGCCGGCCTCCATCCTTGCGTCGGCGACGGCCGTCGCGGCTGTTCTTCCTGCTCCGTTGGGCCGGGATCCAACCCGTGGAAGCACCCTTCCGGGTGTAGCTGCGGCAGAACCCCAAATCTCGACCATGAAGAAAACCTGTCATGGCGACGGTAGACATCGGCTCGTCGCAGGGTTACTGTTTTCTTCATACTCAGAGAGTCAAAGAGGGTGCGGCAGAGACGAACTGCCGTGCATGCAGGCCAAGCAGGACGCAGCCCCACAGGGGCTGCGAGCAGTACCCGCGGTATCCAGCAGTACAGCCGAGTAACCGAAGGTAAGGAGCAGACGCCATCAGGATCGCCCGGGCGAGGAAGAGGTCCGCTCGGGTACCGCAGGCCCCGGATTGGAAGGTGGTCCCCGGTCACGCATCCGCGATCCCCGCAGCCCCGCCCTCCCGGGCGGAACCTGCGGAAAGAGAAGGCCGGCGCAGTCGGCCGGTAGATGGTGTTGAAAGCTCGGGGCCCGGGTGCCAGCACGGCACCCCGGCCCCCCCCCCGGGGCCCGCAAATTAAAGTTCTGGGGGCCCACCCACTAGAACCCCCCGAGCCCCCCGCGGTATA
>NZ_JBEOVF010000075.1:0-39560 GCF_040295365.1 Streptomyces sp. NPDC002838
ACGTCGGCCTACTCGATGACCAGAAGTCGATCACTCGGGAAGGTACGCCCTTCGCGTCCAGCCCGAGGCCGATCCACAGGTCATGAGCATTGCTCATCTCGCTCAGCGTCTTGTCCAAGGTCCCTGAGATCGCATAGATCGGTGACCAGACAGCTCTGTCGTGCACGATCCCCTCAAGGTCGTCGGACTGGAACATCACTTGGTAGAGCCAGTCCGACAGCACAAACGCTTGATCGTGCGTGAGCCTGATGGTGAGCGCTTCCTCGTCCACGCCCTCAACCTAGCCGCCTCGACTGGCGGTGTCCCGGGCCCAAGCGTCAGAGGCGACTAACACGCTTTCCAACTGTGCTGGTGGGGCGGTGAGCGTCGTTCGAGGGCGTTCACCTGGGTTCATGGTCGGTTGACCACCGAGACGGGGGGCAGCCCTGGGACCCGCCTGAACGACCGTGAACGGCGCTGAATGAGACGGAAACTGAGACGGCCCGGGGCACGCAGGGCCTCGCTCGATGATCTCGGACCGCTCTCGAACTTGGTCGTCCAGCTTGCCTTCCTCCAGGTCGCTCACTGCGGCTGCATATCCGGCCATGACTGCCTCGTGTACGACGTCGTGGAGGTCTACGGGGATCGTGTCGAAGATGCCGGAGCAGATGTTCGCGGCTGCGTCGTACGCGGGGCGGTAGTGCTTGTCACGGATACCGCCGCCCAAGTGGCTGACGAGACTGCGTAGCTCTTTCCTGTGGTCATCGCTCACGTCGGCGTCGCTACCCTCGTGCCTTGGTCGAGGACCGCGCTTCCGTATGACTCGACCGATGACAGTCAGCCATAGCGGCAGGCAGCCAACTGACAGCTTGGGAAGCTCGGGTCTTGTGGCTGCGGTTGCTGCGCTGACCTGCGGCGGAGTGGTGGTGGAACCGTGGGCGCCTCCGTGGCCAGTCCCGGATGGCGGGAGCCGCTGATCCGCGTCATAAGCGCAGGCCGAGGACATGTCCACGAACCCACCCTCATGGGTATCGGCTAAAGCTCGATAAATCACCCCTGATCGGTGTGAACAAGAACAAAACAGTCACTCGCGTATATAGCGGACAAAGGTTACGTGATCGTGTGAGGAGGAGTGGCTGATGAGCGAGGCAGCGCAGGGCGACACGACGAGGTTGCGGCAGACCGGTGAGACGGCCAGGGCCGAGGCGTCGGCCACCGCCGATCAGGCCAGGCAGGCCGCGGGACAGGTCGCGGGTACCGCCGTGGACCAGGCCAAGGCCGTGGCGGGGGAGACCCGACAGCAGGTCGGCGCGGTCGCCCAGGACCTGCGGAGCCGTGCGATGAACGAGGCTGAGGAACAGACCAGGCGGGCTGCCGGCTCGCTGCGCCAGTGGGCGGACGACCTGGCCGGGCTGGCGGAGAACGCCCAGAGCGACTCGCCTGCCCGTAGCCTCGCGGCTCAGGCGGCCGACGGCGGGCACCGGGCGGCCGACTATCTGGACAAACAGGGAGTCGACGGCGTCCTCACCGATGTGCAGGACTTCGCCCGCCGACGCCCCGGCGTGTTCTTGGGCGGCGCGCTGCTGGCAGGGCTGGCCGTCGGACGGCTGGTGAAGGCGGCGGGGAAGTCCGACGGGTCCGCTGAGCGCAGACAGCAGCCTGCGGCGCCGGCCGAGGGGCAACCCACGGCGCTGCCGTCCGGTCCTCCGCCGGAGATCCAGCCGTCCGTCGGCATGCCCCCGGGCGGTGCATCGGCTCGTCCGTACCCGGAGGTGTGAGAGATGGCCTCGATCCCGTCCCGCCAAGTGGAGGCGCGTGGTGCGGACACCTCGGTGGGCGAGCTGCTGTCCGCCGTGACCTCCGACGTCCAGACCCTGTTCCGGCAGGAGGTCGAACTGGCCAAGACCGAGGTCAAGCAGGAGGCGACCAAGGCGGGCAAGGCGGCCGGCATGTATGGCGGCGCGGGGTTCGCCGGGTACATGGTTCTGCTGTTCCTGTCACTGGCCGCGGTGCTGGGCCTGGCCAACGTGATGGACGGCGGCTGGGCCGCCCTGATCGTCACCGCGGTGTGGGCCGTGGTCGCGGCGGTGCTGTACCAACGGGGCCGTACCCGGATGCGCACCGTGGACCCGAAGCCCGTACAGACCGTCGAGACGCTGAAGGAGAATGCGCAATGGGCACGTCACCCGACCAGATGAGGGCCGAGATCACCGCCACCCGGGACCGCTTGTCCGCCGACATGGACCGGCTCACGGACCGGACCAGCCCCCGACGTATAGCCCGTCGCCGCACCCGCAGGATGCGCGGCGCCGTCTCGGGCATGCGGGAACGGGTCATGGGATCCGCCTCCCAGACGGCTCACGGGGTCAGCAGCAGCGCGCAGTCCATGGCCGGATCGGCCCAGGAGGGCACCCGGCAGGCGGTCGACACCGCGCGTGAGGCGGCCGGCCAGGCCGGTGAAGCCGTACGGCAGGCTCCGGACCAGGCGATGCGCCAGACCCAAGGCAACCCGCTGGCCGCCGGTGTGATCGCCTTCGGCGTCGGCATGCTGGTGGCCTCGATGCTGCCCGCCTCCCAGGTGGAGCAGGAGAAGGCCACCGATCTGATGCAACGCGGCGGCGAGGCGCTGGAACCGGTGAAGCAGGCCGCGCAGGATTCCGCGCAGCACCTGAAGGAGGGGGCCAAGGAGACCGCCCAGAGCGCGGCGCAGGAGGTGAAGGACACCGCCGCGGAGGCCGCCCGTACCACGCAGGACGAAGCCCGCGACCAGGCCACCCAGGCAGCCGAGCAGGCACGCGACTCCGGGAAGCAGGTCACCGACGAAACCCGGCAGCAGCCAGGCCCCGGCTGAGCACCGTGCAGGCCCATCGGTCGGATGGCGTGCTCACGACTCCCCGGCGAAGCACCTACTGAGCGAGCCACCCCGGGACGCGCGGCAAGCCGTTCACGGCGGCACCCTCGTCAAAGGCCCCGGGCCATGATCGGTCCGGGGCCTTTGCCTGGTGCCACCCGGCAGGACTCGAACCTGCGACACCCGCTTCAGGATTCATCCTGTCTCGCCGCCGCCCATCGCCCACCCGCTGCGGGCCCGTGCCCGATCCGTGCCGGAAGATGCTTCCAACAGCATCCTGGGGGAACCATGAACACCCGCACGACCGCAGCGACCGCAGCCCTCGCAACCGCCCTGCTCCTCACCGCCTGCAGCGGCCCGCGCGACACCGCCACACCTGACGCCTCGGCCGCGCCTGACGAAACCGCCACCGCCGCCGCGGGCGGGTTCAAGGTCGGCGAGGAAGTTCGCAACGGCGGCGCAGTCGTCAAGATCAGCAAGGTGCACGAGGTCGACGGGATCCTCATGGACGGAGGCACCAGGAGCGCGGGGGCCAAGGGGAAGTACGTGGCCCTGGAGACCGTCGTCCTCAACGACACGAAGGCCGGTATGGACCTCGCGTGCTCGCTGCCCATCGACAGCAGCCTGATCGACGACCAGGGCCGTCGTTACGACGCCATCGACGACCTGGACAGGATTCCGGGGAACCCTGAGTGCGACGAGCGGCTTCAGCCCGGCTCCAAGGACTGGATGGTGCTCGCCTACCGCGTGCCGAAGAGCGTGAACATCACGGCTTGGGAGTTTTCCGGGCCCGGCCCCGGTTCCGACCGGGAGCCGTCCACCATCGATCTCGATGAAACCTCTGCGACGTAGTCGGCGGGGCATCGGGGCTGGGTGCCACTCACAGGCTCACGGTCCGGCCGGCGGCATGTAATCCGCAACGCACCTGTGCGGTACGGGAGTTACCCATGTCCTGCCCACTCCGCACCTGGGCATTACGGCACGTGACCACACGACTGGCCGATTCACCCAGGGTCGCGCCGCTCGACAGGTCCCCTCCCGCCGCATGACGAAGGCCCAGGTCATCGACCCGAGCCTTCGTGCTGTCAGCTGTGATCAGTCGTCGCGTGCCGGACGTGCGCCGGGAGGCTCGTCACCAGGCCAGGGCGTCGGCCATGGTCGACTGCCAGTACGAGACTCCGATCGAGTCGTCGACGTACACACCCTTCGCGGGGAGTGACGGGCGGGCTACGCTCGCGCCCCCGCCGAAGGAGACCGAGAGGGACTTGGCCGTGCGGCCGTTGGAGCCGCTGCCGTCCGCGGCCGAGAGAAGGACACTCGCATAGCCCGACTCGCCAGGGGCCAGCGTGACCACCGCCTGCGGCTTGGAGTCCTCGAAGGCCGGCGGGACGGACTGGGCCTGGTCGAACCGGACGGCCGGGTAGCCGGTGAGGTCACAGTTCTTCGAGCCAGTGTTGGTGATGGTGAGGAGAAGGTGGTTCAGGGGGCGGGAGACCACCGCGGCGGCCATCCGGGTGGAGGCGCTGGAGCAGTGGATGGAGGCGGACGCGGAGTCCTTCGAGCCGGAGGAACCCGAGATGCCCGTGGAGCCCGACGAACCCGCGGAGCCGGACGAACCCGCGGAGCCGGACGAACCCGCGGAACCCGTCGTGCCGCTCGAACCGGCCGCGCCCCCTGCCGAGCCTTCGGAGGTGGAGCTCGCCGGGTCGGCCTGACCCGCCCCGGTGGACGTTCCCCCGCTCGCCTTCGGCGAAGGGCTGGAAGGCTTGGCGGAGGCCGTGGGCGTCGACGTGGACGCGGATCCCGCCGACGCCCCCTCGTCGTGGACGCCCTCTCCGCTACCGCACGCCGTCAACGTCAGCGTGGCGGCCGTGAGCGCGGCGGCGACGAGCATGCGGGTGCGGTTGGTGCGTGTGGACATGGAATCCCCCTGGTGCGGTACGGGTGTCGGCACGGGCCGCTCGACCGGGTGCCGGGAGCGGCGTGCTTGGATGGCCCAAGCTTGTGCGGTGATCCGTCCCGGCCGCCACGACTGCCGGGGCATACGGAACGCTGGAACGCTTGTAACAGCTCTGACCTGGGGGAATGACCTGCCCCTGGAACGGGGTTCCGGGACGTGGGGAGAGGGAGGAACGGTGGCGGGGGACGATTTCTCCGAGCTGTTGGGCCGGTTGAAGGAGCGGTCCGGGCTCAGTTACGGGGTGCTCGGGAAGCGGCTGCACACGAGTACGTCCACGCTTCACCGGTACGTCAACGGGGACGCCGTACCGACGGACTACGCGCCCGTGGAGCGGTTCGCGCGGGTGTGCAAGGCGACGCCCGAGGAACTGGTGGAGCTGCATCGGCGGTGGGTTCTCGCGGATGCCCGGCGGAGGCAGAAGGCGGCCGGGGCCCCCGCGGAGGAGGAACCGCGGGCGCGGACAGCGGCGGAGGGCGGGAGCGGAGCGGACGTCAGGACCGGGGCGGCGGAGGCCGGGACCGGGGCGGCGGAGGGCGGCACCGGGGCGAACCTCAACACCGGGGCGGCGGAGTCCGAAGCGGCGGACGAGGCCGTTCCCGAGACCGAGCGGCAGCCCCTGACGGAGGCTCCCGTGGCGCGGCGGCGGCGTACCGTCGTTCTCGCCGGGACCACCGTGGCCGCCGCCCTCGTAGCGGCCGCGCTCGTGGTGAATCTCGTGCCCGGCGAGGGCGATGACGACCGGGGCGGGAAGCAGTCCGTGGGGGCCGCCTCCCAGTCCGCCGACGAAAGTCCCGGCGCCTCCAAGCCGACCGACGCCAAGAGCAGGTCGGCCTCGCCGTCCGCCTCGCGCAGCGGCAGTCCTACGGCCTCCCCCTCCCCCTCCCCATCCCGGAACGGTGGCGCCGGGGCGGCCCAGGGCGGCGGTGCCGAGGACGCGGCCTCCGCGCCCCGCGTCACCGTCGATCCGTACAAGTGGGAAGGGCCGTGCAGCCAGCACTACCTGCTCGACCGCAAGCCCGAGGAGGTGCCTCCGCCGCCGAGTGAGCCCGACGCGCGCGGGTGGGTCACCGCGTTCGGCGGGGTCGCCGGCGGGCAGCAGATGCTCGCGCTGAACGTGCAGGGCGCCGGGAAGGCCACCGTCGTCCTGGACGAACTCCATGTGCGGGTGGTGGAGAAGAGCGCGCCGCTCGACTGGAACGACTTCGCGATGGGCGTCGGATGCGGTGGCGGCGTGGAGACGACGGCGTTCGGTGTGGACCTCGATGCCGGGCGGCCCCGGATCTCCCCCAAGGCCGGTCAGCGCGACTTTCCGTACAAGGTGAGCGAGTCCGATCCCGAAGTCTTCTACGTCTTCGCGGACGCGCGGGCGAACAACGTGAGCTGGTACCTGGAGCTGGAGTGGTCCAGCGGCGACAAGAAGGGCACCGTACGCGTCGACGACAACGGCAAGCCCTTCCGGACGAGCGGGAACGTGGGACGGCCCGCGTACAACTACCCGCTCGGTGACTCCCAGTGGCGGCGGGACGAGTTCACCCCCGACATTCCCGGCTGAGCGCCCGGCAGGCAGCGGATGATGGCCGGTATGCACACCGGTATGCACATCCGTATCGACGCCGTCGACCTGCCCGGCCGCACCAGCCCGGCCCCCGCCGACGGCAACGCCCCCACGTACACCAACCTCCATGTCGCCGTGCAACGCCGCGACCGTCCGGCCGAACTCCTCGACCCCCAGCCCGGCGACGCGGCGTCCGCGACGTGGACCCTGGAGTGCACCGCGCACGCCACGCCGACCGGCATCGACGTGAAGGGCCCGTACGTGCAGGACCGTCTGGGCCGCCGGTTCATCTATCTGTCGTGGGGCACGGTCGACGACTCGGGCCGCTTCACCATGTTCCGCCGCGCCAAGCTCATGCTCGACGCCGTCCCCGAGGACATACTCGCCGCCGCCGCACGCGACGGCCTGCTGGTCGGCCGCCTCGGCCTGACCGACCACGACGGCAACCCCCTGTGCGCACGAGTCGAGCCCCCGCACATCACCTGGACCGCCGAACCCGCAGCGCTGTACTGAACCGCCGCTACGGGTGGAGGCCCGCCTCCCCCACGACCCGGACACCCGTCTCCTCCCCCGGGCGGACGGCCAGAGGGCCCGCGACCCGGATGCCGACCGGGATGTCGTGGCCCTCGACCGCCACGGTGACCATGGCGTCGTGGCCGAAGTACGCGACGTCGGTCACCGTGCCCCTGACCGAGCCCTCGGAGTCCGCGGCGGTCAGGAGGAGCTGTTCCGGGCGGAGCAGGACCGTGCCGGTCCGCAGACCCTCGGGCGGCGCGGCGAGGGGCACCGCGCCCAGGGCCGTCACGGCCGTGCCGTCGGCGTCGACCGTGCCGGGGAGCAGGACGGCGTCGCCGACGAAGCCGGCGATCCAGGGATCCGCGGGGCGCCGGTAGAGGTCCTGGGGGGTGGCGCACTGGGCGACCCGGCCGTCCCGTACGACGGCGACGAGGTCGGCGGTGGACAGGGCCTCCTGCTGGTCGTGGGTGACGAGGACCGCCGTGGCCCCGGTCGCCCGCAGCGCTGCTCGTACGTCGGCCCGTACTCCCGATCGCAGGGCGCTGTCGAGGGCGTTGAACGGCTCGTCGAGCAGCACGAGTTGGGGGCGCGGGGCGAGCGCGCGGGCCAGGGCGACGCGCTGCTGCTGGCCGCCGGACAGCTCGTGCGGCATGCGGTCGCCGTATCCGGCGAGGCCGACCAGTTCGAGCATCTCGTCCGTGGTGCGCCGCCGTTGGGAGCGGTCGACGCCGGTCAGGCCGAAGGCGACGTTGCGGGCCACGCTCAAGTGCGGGAAGAGGGCGCCCTCCTGGGGCACGATGCCGATGCGGCGCCGCTCCGGCGGAACATGCGCGCCGGGCCCGTTCAGGAGGCGGTCGCCGAGTCGGACGGTGCCCGCGTCGGCGCGCAGGAAACCGGCGACGACCCGCAGCATCGTGGTCTTGCCGCAGCCGGAGGGGCCGAGGACAGCGGCCAACGCGCCCGCCGGAACGGTGAGTTCGAGGCCGCGCAGGATCGGCTCCCCGGCTCCGTATGACTTGGTGAGCCCTTCGACGTGCAGTGCGTTCATGTCCGGTGCCTGCCTAGGAGGTACGAGGGGACGGCGGCCAGCAGGATCAGCGCGGCGGCGTAGGGGGCGGCGGCCGCGAAGGATCCGGCGCCGGTCTCGGTCCACAGCCGGGTGGCGAGGGTGTCCATGCCGGTGGGGCGCAGCAACAGGGTCGCCGGGAGTTCCTTCATGCAGACCACGAAGGTGAGCGCCGCCCCGGCGGCCACGCCGGGCGCGGCCAGCGGCACGGTGACCTCGCGCAGCACCTGCCACGGCCGTCGCCCGAGCGAGCGGGCCACGTCCTCCAGGACGGGCGGGGCCTGGAGCACGGCCGCGCGGGTGGCGGCCACCGCGACGGGCAGGAACAGTACGGCGTAGGCACCGACCAGCAGCGGGAGTTGCTGGTAGAGCGGGTACGCGTAGCGCACGGCGAAGAAGACCAGGGCGAGCGCGACCGTGATGCCGGGCAGCGCGTGTCCCGCGTACGCCGCCTGTTCCAGCAGACGGGCGCCGCGGCCCCGGTGCCGGGCGGCGATCACCCCGACCGGCAGGGCGAGGACCGTGGTGAGGCCGGCGCCCGCCGCCGCGACCCCGAACGTCGCCCAGGCCGTCTCCGCGAGCCCGCCGAGGTCCCGGCCGGCCGAGCTGCCGACGGCCAGCCAGTACCCGAGGGTGCCCAGCGGGAAGGCGACGGCCACGGCCGCAACCGCCCCGCACCACAGCAGGGCGAGCGGCCGCCACCGGCCGAGGGCGACCGGGAGAGCGGGGCGGGCGGTGCCCGTGCCGGTCCTGGCGTGCCCGGCGCGTCCGCGCGTCCGGGCCTCGGCGGCCACCAGCGCGATCGTCATCACGACCAGCACCACGCTGAGGGCGGCGGCCGGGGTCCGGTCGAAGGAGGCGCGGTACGAGGTGTGGATGGCCCGGGTGAAGGTGTCGTACCGCATCAGGGACACCGCGCCGAAGTCGGAGAGCACGTACAGGGCGACGAGCAGCGCTCCGCCCGCGGCCGCCGGTCGCAGCTGCGGGAGCGTGACCCTGACGAACGTCCGCAGCGGTCCGTGCCCGAGGGAGCGTGCGGCCTCCTCCTGCGCCGGGTCGATGCCCCGCAACGCGGCGGCGACCGGCAGATGGACGTACGGGAAGCTGACCAGCGTCAGGGCGAGCGCGGCGCCGCCGAACCCGGTGAGGCCCGGCTCGGCCGACAGCCAGGCGAACGCGGCGACGTAACTGGGCACGGCCAGCGGCAGCGTGGCCAGCACCGACCAGGCACGGGCGCCGGGCAGCGCGGTGCGCACGGTCAGCCAGGCCAGCGAGACCCCCAGCACCAGGCAGGCCGCCACGACCACGACGGTCAGGCCGAGGCTGCGGCCGAGAAGGTCCAGGGTGCGTTGGTCGGCGACGACGTCCCAGGCGAAGGCCGGGCCGCGTTCCAGGGCGCGGACGGCGAGGTAGCCGAGGGGCAGCAGGGCGAAGAGGGCGGCCACGCAGGCGGGGACGAGGAGGACCAGGGGTGGCCTCCGGCCGGCCGTACGCGTCCTTCCGAGCCCGCGCAGGGAGCGGGCCGGAAGGCCGGGGCCGCTCCCTCGTTCGCGCCCGCCCGGGGCGGGGGCTCCGGCCGGGCGCGAGGTGGACGGCGAGGTGGGCACGGCGGGTCAGACCAGTCCGACGTCCTGGAGCATGGCCAGCGTCTCCTGGAGGGACTCCAGCTTGCCGAGGTCGATGTCGGGAGCCTCGAGCGACTCGAGCGCGGGCAGGTCTTCCACGGTGCTGGTGACGCCCGCGGCCAGCGGGTACTCCTTCGTCTGGTCCGCGAAGTAGGTCTGTGCCTCCTTGGACAGCAGGTAGTCCACGGCCTTCTGCGCGGTCCCGCTCTGTCCGCTGTCGGCGAGGATGCCCGCGCCGGCGACGTTGATCAGCGCGCCGGGGTCCTCGCCGGGCAGGAAGTGCAGCTTGGAGTTGACCTTGTCCTCGCCCTTCTCGGCGACCCGCTCGTACCAGTAGTAGTGGTTGACCAGGCCGAGGGAGACCTCGCCGGCCTCGACGGCGTCCAGGGTGGCGAGGTTGTGGGCGTACGTCTTGGCGCCGTTCGCCTTCAGGCCCTCGAGCCACTCGCGGGTGGCGTCGTCGCCCTTGAGGACGCGCATGCCGGTGACGAAGGCCTGGAAGGAGGCGTTGGTCGGCGCGAAGCCGACCTTGCCCTTCCACTCCGGCTCGACCACGTCGAAGACACTGTCCGGGACGTCGCCCTCGCCGACCTTGTCCGGGTTGTACGCGATGACGCGGACGCGTCCCGAGAGGCCGACCCAGTCATCGCCGGAGCCGCGGTACGCCTCGTCGACCTTGTCGAGGGTGGCCGAAGGCAGTTTCTGCAGCACGCCCTCCTTGGACAGGGCGCCCAGCGCGCCGGCGTCCTGGGAGAAGAACAGCCCGGCCTTGGTGCGGTCGCCCTCCTCCAGGATCTGGGCGGCGAGCTCCGCGCTGTCGCCGTAGCGCACCTCGACCTCGGCGCCGACGGCCTCCTCCAGCTTGTCCAGAAGTGGCTTGACCAACTTCTCGTTGCGGCCGGAGTAGATGACGAGGGAGGAGGCGTCGCCCTCGCCCCCGCTGTCCTTGTCGCCGGAGCCGCACGCCGCGAGGGCGGGGAGCAGCAGACCGGCCGCGACCAGCGCGGTCGTCCGGCGAACCGAGGGGCGTCGCATGGTGTGTGCCTTCCTGCGGGGCTCGCCTGTGTGCCACCGCCGGTCATGTCGGTGGAAAGCGGGGGCGAAGCGGATCCTGTGACTCTTCTGTGGCTTGATTATGACCCTGTCATGAATAAGGTAATGCTTACCTAAACGTCAAGGGTTCTGTGCTGAAGCGGACGTTGCCGCGGAAAGGGCGCGCCCCGTGCTCCACCCCTCCGAGCCCCTCCCGGCTCCGTCCCCCGTGCATCTGCTGCCCGCGCAGCCCGTGCGACCGGTGCGGCCTGTGCGACCTCTGCGGCCGAACGGCGTGCCCTTCGCGCGCGAACTCGCGGCCTACGGCGACCGCGTCGCGCTCGTCACGCCGGAGGGGGAGCTGTCGTACCGCGAACTGGCCGAGCGGGTGGCCGCCACCGCCGAGCGCCTCGGGCCCGTACGGCGGCTGGTGCTGCTGGCCGGGGCCAACCGGACCGACGCGCTCGTCACGCATCTCGCCGCCCTGTCCGCCGGTCACCCCGTCCTGCTCGTCCCCGGCGACAGCGAGAGCACGATCCGCACGCTGACGGAGGCGTACGCCCCCGACGTCGTGGCCCGCCCGGATGCCGACGGGACGTGGATCCTCGACGAACGGCACCGCGACAGCGCCCACACCCTCCACCGGGACCTCGCCCTGCTGCTGAGCACCTCCGGCTCGACCGGCTCGCCCAAGCTGGTGCGGCTCTCCCACGACAACCTCCAGGCCAACGCCGAGTCCATCGCCACGTACCTCGGCCTCGGCGACACCGACCGGGCGGCCACCACGCTGCCGATGCACTACTGCTACGGCCTGTCCGTCATCCACAGCCACCTGGTGCGCGGCGCCGGGCTGATCCTCACCGAGCGGTCGGTGTCCGAGGCGGCCTTCTGGGAGGAGTTCCGCGCCGCCCGCGGCACCTCGCTGGCCGGCGTGCCGTACACCTTCGACCTGCTCGACCGGGTCGGCTTCGAGCGGATGGACCTGCCGCACCTGCGCCGCGTCACCCAGGCCGGAGGCCGGCTGGCGCCGGAACGCGTCACCCGGTACGCCGAGTTGGGGGCCCGCTCGGGCTGGCAGCTGTTCGTGATGTACGGCCAGACCGAGGCCACGGCCCGCATGGCCTACCTCCCGCCGGGGCTCGCCGCCGAGCGCCCCGAGGCGGTCGGCGTGCCGATACCCGGCGGCTCCTTCCGGCTGCGACCGGTCGACGGCCACGGTCCGGACACCGGCGAACTGGTCTACTCCGGGCCGAACGTGATGCTCGGTTACGCCAGGGGCCCGGCCGACCTCGCCCTCGGCCGGACCGTGACGGAACTGCACACCGGGGACCTCGCCCGGCGCGCGCCCGACGGGCTCTACGAGATCGTGGGCCGCCGCAGCCGCTTCGCCAAGATCCTCGGGCTGCGGATCGACCCGCAGCGCGTCGAGTCCCTGCTGGAGGAGCGCGGGGTCACCGCGTACTGCGCGGGCGACGGGGAGGCGCTCGCCGTGGCCGCGCTCGGACCCACCGGTGACCAGGCACTGATCCGGCGGCTGGTCGCGCAGGAGTGCGGGCTCCCGTCCCGTGCCGTACGGGTCCGGGTCCTCGACCGGCTCCCCCGCCTGGCCACGGGCAAGCCCGACTACGAGGCCGTACGGCGACTGACGCGCCCC
Source organism: Streptomyces sp. NPDC002838 (assembly GCF_040295365.1). NCBI lineage: Bacteria > Bacillati > Actinomycetota > Actinomycetes > Kitasatosporales > Streptomycetaceae > Streptomyces > Streptomyces sp. NPDC002838. Next base: position 12,239 of record NZ_JBEOVF010000075.1, read on the forward strand.
GCGCGGGGGGAGGCACCCGACCCCGGTGAGGATCTCCGCCGCCTCTACGCGGAGATCCTCGACCGCGCCGACGTCACCGAGGACAGCAGCTTCGCCGGCCTGGGCGGCGACTCACTGTGCTACGTCGAGATGTCCCTGCGCCTGGAGGACGCCCTGGGCCACCTGCCCACCGACTGGCACACGAGGACGATCCGCGAACTGCGGACCATGGCGGCACCCGCGGCCCGGAGGCCGGAAGGACAGGACGGGCCGCAGCCGCGGCGGGCCCGCCCGGCCACGGGACTCCTGGGGGCACTGCGATCCTGGACGAGCCCGAAGTCCTGGCGGACCCGCCGCACCCTGGAGACCGGCATCGCCCTGCGCGCCGTCGGAATCATCCTCATAGTCGGCTCGCACATCCAGATCTTCGACATCAAGGGCTTCGCCCACATCCTCCTCTGCGTCGCGGGCTACAACTTCGCCCGCTTCCAGCTGACCGACGCGGGGCGCCGCGAGCGCGTACGGCACCTGTGGCGCAGCATCGCCCGCATCGCGGTACCGAGCATGGTGTGGATCACCGGCGCGGTGGTCCTGACCGACTTCTACGACCCGGCCAACGCCCTGCTCCTCAACAGCGTGCTCGACCAGGGCAACGACCGCTTCGACTGGGCCTACTGGTTCGTGGAGGCCCTGGTCTACTTCCTCGTCTTCCTCGCCGTCCTCATGGCCGTACCGCTGCTGGACCGGCTGGAGCGGCGGTACGTGTTCGGCGTGCCGCTGGCCCTCACCGCCGTCGGCCTGGTCGGCCGCTACGACCTGCTGGACCTGGCGTCCGCCCGCCCCCAGCTGAGCCCCACCGTGGTCTTCTGGCTGTTCACGCTCGGGTGGGCGGCCGCGCGGGCCTCCGCCGTGCGGCAACGGGCGCTGCTGACGGCGGTGCTGGTGCTCACCGTGCCCGGCCTGTTCCATGACCAGCCCCTGCGCACGACCCTCGTGATCGTCGGGCTGGCGCTGCTGATCTGGGTGCCGACCCTGCCCAGCCTCGGCCCGCTCAGCGCGCTCGCGGGCGTGCTGGCGAGCAGTTCCCTGTACATCTACCTGACGCATTACCAGGTCTACCCCTACGTCCAGGAGGACTTCCCCCTCACCGCCCTGTTCGCCTCCCTCCTGGTCGGCATCGGCTATGCGGCGGTCGTGACCCGGGTGACGCGGACGGTCCGGTGGCTGTGACCGCATGAGGTTCGCCGCCGAGCACGCCGACTACTGCTTCGTTCGAGTTCAGGACGCGTGATGGTGCTCTGCGGGTGGGGTGCCCGAGCCGTCGGCGGGACTGCCTGCCCGCTGCCCCTTCTCGACCACCACGAACTGGCCCATCATTCCCTCGTCCTCGTGGTGGAGCAGATGGCAGTGGTACATGTACGGCGTGTCCGGATCGGACGGCCCGTCGAAGCGCATCGCGAGTTTCATCGTCGTGTCGTTCGGCAGGAAGACCGTGTCCTTCGGGCCGCGCAGCTCCGGCGGCGGCGCCTGGCCGTTCACCTCCAGCACCCGGAACTGCACGTCGTGCACGTGGAAGTTGTGCGGCATGCCGTTCGCGTTGCGCACGGTCCAGGTCTCCGTCGTGCCCCGCGTCACGACCTCGTCCACCCGGTCCATGGCCATGGAACGCCCGTTGATACCGGACCGCCTCAGCTCGAAGTGGCGTGCGCGGACCGCGTCCTTGCCGTCCGGCACCTCCAGCTCGCCCAGCCGGACGGGCACTTCGGATGACGGACGCAGCCGGTCGGCGGCCCGCAACTGCAGTACGTCGAAGGAGTCGTCGCCACCGCCGAACCTCTGCTGCCAGCTGTCCGAGTAGTTGTCCTGCGAGAAGCTGCGCAGCACGGTGCGCTCGCCGGGCCGCATCCGCACGACGACCTCGGCCCGCTCACCCGGTGACAACTGGATCCGCCTGAGGGAGGCCGGGCGCTCCAGCAATCCGCCGTCCGTACCGACGAGGGCGAAGGGCCGGTCGTCGGAGAAACCGAAGAAGTACGTGCGGGCCATCGAGGCGTTCAGCAGCCGCAGCCGTATGAGCCCGTCGGCGACCTCGCGGTGGGGGCTGAGTGTGCCGTTGACCATCGTGCGGTCGCCGAGGAATCCCACGTTCTGCATCATGCGGTGACCGTGGTCGAAGTCCGCGCCGTCGAACTTCACGTCCTGCACGATCACGGGCAGGTCGTCGACGCCGTACCGCTTCGGGAGCGCCGACCGTGCGGAGCGGTCGTCGTCGAGGATGAACATGCCGGCCAGGCCGCGCCGCACGTGCTCTTCCGTCGCGCCGTGCGGATGCGGGTGGTACCAGAGAGTGGCCGCGGGCTGGTCGACCGTCCACTGCGGGCTCCAGTCGGCGCCCGCCGCCACCGTCTGGTGCGGACCGCCGTCCATCTTCGCGGGCAGGTGCATCCCATGCCAGTGCACGGTCGAGGCTTCCCGGAGTCCGTTGCGTATCCGTACGCGGACCTTTTCACCACGCTCGGCACGCAGCGTCGGCCCCAAGTAGTCGCCGTTGAAGCCCCAGGTGCTGGTCCTCTGCCCCTTCTTGAACTGCTTCTCGCCCGCCTGCATCCGCAGGTCGAACACCCGCGTGCCGTCCTTGTCGATGCTCGACCGTGCCAGCGGCGGTATCGCCAGCTCGTTGTCGAACGACTCCTTGCCGACCGTGCTCACCTGCGAGCCGGACCACAGCCACAGCAACAGTCCGCCCAAGGCGATCGCCACGACGGTGACGATCGAGACGACGACGATGAGGACGCGCTTGATCCGGGACATGAACCAAGGCTCGCGGTGCGCGCGGTCCCCCGGCATCGGGCGGATCCCGCATCCGACCCCGAATCGACCCCTACACGCGGTACGGGACGTCGCTCGTACCAGAGCATCACGGACCGCACTCACGACTGCCCCGGCCTGCTCGGTTCCGGATCCCGGTCGGTCTCGCCACTTCGGCATGCCGGATGGAACTTCGGGAAGCTGGGAGGAGTTGGCAGGATGACGTGCGGAACGCACGCGGACGACCGGAACGACACGGCTCAAGCCGAGGTGGCACGCATGGCGATGTGGGATCGGATCAAGGATCAGGCCAAGGGTCTGCAGCAGGCGCAGGGGACGCGGAGCACCGGCGGACACGGGCGGCCGGGTTCAGGGTCCGCCGGGGGATCCAAGGCTCAGCTGGTGAACACGCTCAAGTCCCAGCTCACTTCCCTCAAGACGGAGCTGAAGAGCGGCGCCTACCGGGACGCCAGCATGGCCATGTGCGCCCTGGTCGCCGCCGCCGACGGCCATGTCGACCCGGCCGAGCGGCAGCATGTGGAGTCGCTGCTCCTCCACAACGACGTCCTGCAGAACTTCCCGCCCGACCAGCTGCGGCAGCGCTTCAACAAGCACGTCGACCAGCTCGCGTTCAACTTCCAGCAGGGCAAGACCGAGGCCATGCAGGAGATCGCCAAGGCCGCGAAGAAGCCGACGGAGGCCAGAGCGGTCGTGCAGACCGGCTTCGTCGTCGCGGGTGCGGACGGATACGTGGCGCCGGCCGAGGAGCAGGTCCTGCGTGAGGCGTGCTCGGTACTCGGCCTCTCCCCCCAGGAGTTCGGCCTCTGACGGCGCCCGCCGCCGTTGGATGGTTCTGGTCGGCCCCGGCGTCCCTCGGCAGGACGCCGGGGCCGACCGCCCGCGGTCACAGGGCCGCGGCCTCCTCGGTGGTGAGGAAGCGGAGGTTCTGCACGTGCTCGTTGACGAACATGGGCACGCCGTCCGAGGCCAGGTACCACCTCGGCTTGCCCGTGCTGTCGGCGATCACCCTGCCGTTGACGCGCAGGTTCTCGAAGGTGACGTCCTTGATGGCGTGATCCTTGTCGAGACCGGTGATGATCGACAGGTCGGCGTTCTTGCCGTTGTAGCTGAGGTCCTTGATGTAGACGTTCTCGATGCCGCGCCCGGCCGAGGTGTTGTACTTCGGGTTGTACTCGACCCGCATGTGGATGAGCTGGCCCCAGCGGAAGTCCTCCACGCGGATGTTGTCGAACTTCACGTCCCGGACCAGGTTGCTGTCGCCGACCATGAAGGCGATGGCGCCCTGGTAGGTCACCTGCGGCTCGCGGTGGTCGAGGATGTCGATGTTCTCGAAGTTCAGGTTCTCCAGCATCTCCGGGGTGTCGGAGTTGCCGTGCACGCCGATGTTGATCGGGTGGGCGACGTCGGCCCAGAGGGAGCAGTTCTTGACGGTGATGTTGCGGGTGTCGCCGTAGAAGTCCCAGCGGTGGGTGTAGAGGGCGATGCAGTCGTCGGACGTACGCAGGAAGCAGCCGTCGATCGTGATGTTCTCGGAGCAGTAGAGCTGGATGCCGTCACCCCAGCCCTGGTGGCTGAAGGCGCGCAGGTTCTTGATCTTGAGGTTCTGGGACTCGGCGACCCTGAGGTTCTCGTAGCGGGGGTTGAGGATCGTGATGCCGTCGATCGTGACGTTCTCGCACTTGCGGATGAGCATCGCGCCCCACTTGGAGTTGTAGAGCACGCCGCGGCCGATCAGCCGGGAGTTCTCCACCCCCTCGAACAGCACGAACGAGTTGAGGACCGCGCCGGGGGCCAGGTACACGGTGGTGTTGCTGGGCACCTTCAGCTCCCCGTTGGCGGGGGTGTGCAGACCGGGCCCGAAGTACATGACGTTCTTGTCGCCCTCGGCGGGCGGGTCCTGCTCGAGCGGGTTCGCGAACAGGTGCAGGCAGTCGAAGATCTTGTCGTCGACCTGGACGACGACGTTGCGGGGCCGGTCCAGGGTGAAGCGCGCGGTGTCGCCGAGCACCTCGGGCTTGATGCCGTACGAGTCCGGGCGGACGCGGAACTTCTCGGCGCCGCCCGGGTTGTAGGTCACCTCGACCTCGACGGTGCCGGAGAAGTCGAAGGCGGCCCACGAGGAGTTCTGGGCTCTGTTGCTGCCCGTGGTGGCGTCGATCAGCGGGAGCTTGGCCAGGTAGACGCCGAGTCGCTGCCAACTGCCGCCGAGCGGCCGGACCTTGACGGTGAAGGCGTTGTTGACCGGCACCTGGGGAAGAGTGGGGTGGATGACAACGATGTCGGCCGTGCCGTTCTCCTCCGCCGTGGCGGCCGCGGCCTGCGAAGTGCCCGCGACACCGCCGGCCAGGCCGGCGGCAGCGAGGGCGCCTGCGGCCTGGAGGGTCGTTCGCCGGGAGAGCGACGAGCTCATGATGACTCCTTGACGGAAAGGGGGCGGGTGGGGCAGAGCACCATGCTTCGTAAATGTGATGCAAAGGCGGGCTGATCTTGCGGCCGCGCGGAAATCCCCGTCAAGGGATTGGCTGGTTTTCGAAACTTCCGGTGGCGCGATCCCTGCGGCTGCCGCAGGTGCCACGGACGACGCCACCGGCCCGGCCGCGGACATGCGCGGCCGGGCCGGTGGCGTCATGGACGGTGCTCGTTACGAGGCGCTGCCGGTCACGTCGGTCACCTTCCAGCGCTGGTTGGAGCCGGAGTTCGGCCACCACACCCCGACGCCCGCTCCGTCGTTCGTGGCCTGGCCGAAGACGTCAGGGAGCCGGCCGGTGGCGGCGTTGACGAGGGTCCAGGTGCCGTCCCCGGTCGTCGACATGATCCACTGGGCGGCCCTGTCGCGGCGGCCCTCGTCGGGCTCGGCCACCAGGGCGCCGTCGCGGATGGCCAGGCGCTTTCCTGACTCGACCTCGGTGAACACGTACCGCGCCCGGTTGTCGGTGCCGCGGATCTGCTCCAGCCGCCAGTGCTGACCGCTGGGGTCGGCCGCGTCGGCGCTCTTGATGACCAGGCCGGTGCCGTCGGGGGCGACGGTGAGGTCCTTGCCGCTCTGGACGCCGGTCAGCCGGTAGGTGTGGCCCTTGCGCAGCTCGGCCGCGTCCTTGGCGACGCCGGACACTCCCTGAACGAGGAAGGAGGTCACGGACTGGGCGGGCACGGTGACGGTGGCCTGCTCTCCGGTGACCCGGACGGGCTTCTGCCGTGCGAGCTTGCCGTCGGCGCTGGTCACCACCGGGGTGACGGTGGCCCGGGAGGAGATGTGGCCGAACTTCGACAGGTCGAGGGTGACGTCACGGGCCTCGGTGGTGCTGTTGACGTGGACGACGGTCGCCCTGTCGCCCTTGCGGGAGAGGGCGGCGGTGCTGGAGGTGTCGTCGGTCTTGATCAGCCGGTCGCCGGGCTTGATGTAGTGGGTGAAGTTGCGGGCGGTGTCGAACTTGGTGTTGGTGTAGATCGGGCAGGTCTCGAGGGTGTCCTTCTTGGTGCAGCTGAAGGGGATCTGGATCTCGCCCCAGTTGCCGCCCTTCGCGGACTCGCCGCCGGGCTTCATGTTGTCGTAGTCCTCGACGGGCTGCCAGAACACCCAGGCGCGGGGCTCCAGTTCACGCAGGTCGTCGACCATCCGCTGGGCCAGGCCGAGACCGGGCCGCATGTCCGTGAAGCTCTGGCCGTCGCCCCAGTCGCCCTCGACCTCGCTCATCCACAGCGGCTTGTCGGCCGCCTTGGCCAGGTCGCGCACGGTGGTGCGCTGGCCGGTGCCGTAGGTGTGGACGTTCATCTGGCCGACGAGGTCACGCACCTCCTGGGGGTAGGAGGTCCAGTTCGTGGCGAAGATGCCGGGGTTGGTCTCGTCCATCGCGGAGATCTCCGCGTTCGTCCGGGACTTGTCCAGGACCGGGGCCAGCGCCCGGAGCACCTTCTGCTGGAGCTCGGGACCCATGTGGGCCCCTTCCTGACGGCCGCCCGTCGGCTGCCCGTCCGGCCCGAGCTTGGTGCCCCAGTAGCCGGTGTTCGGCTCGTTGAAGGCGTCCAGCGTGTCGACCTTGATGCCGTGCGCCTTCTCCAGCCGCTCGGTGGCGCCCACCAGGTACTTGGCGAAGTCGTCGACGGACTCGGTCTTGAGCTGGTCGGCGTTGGCGTCGAAACCGCCGGAGACATAGCCGCTGTTGGTCATGAACCACGGCGGCGAGTTGCTGAACGTCTCCCAGTGGGTGATGTCCTTCTTGATGCGGTCCACCCACCAGCGCTGCGTGGCGTCGGCGTTCCTGTTCCAGTCGGCGGGGTCGTCGGCGTCCCACCAGTCGACGTCCTCGCGGGTGGTGCCCGCCGGAGCCTTCCACCAGCCCTCGACCGCTCCTCCGGGGCGGAGGTAGTCCTTGACGTCCGGGGCGTTGCCGCCGCCGATGTTGTAGCGGGCGATGTTCAGGGCGAGGCCGTCGTCCCCGAACAGGAGCTGAGCCAGCTTCTCCCGTATCTCAGCGGGGTAGTCGCCGGTGGCGTTGGCGAACCAGACCAGGCTGGTGCCCCAGCCCTCGAACTTCTCCTGCTGGTAGGAGGGGTCGGGCCGGACGGTGACCGAGGCGCCTGCGGCCGTCGTCTCGGCGTGCGCGGCCGGCAGTGAGGTGGTGGCCAGGACGGTCCCGGTGGCGAGGGCGGTGATGCCGATCCCCAGGAGCCGTCGCTTGCGGGTGCGGTGTGCCATCTCGAGTACTCCAACTCTTCTGCGTGCCGCGCGTCCCGGCGGGACACAGAGATCGGGGCCCGCGTGGTGCGGTTCGGTGCGCTTCAGTGCGGTTCGATGCGTTCCCGTGCGGTTTCGGTAGATAATGTTTACGTAAACATGCACTGGCGCGATGTCTACACCGTCCGAATCTCGACGGTCAAGGAGTCGTTCAGGACCAAAAGTTGCGCGACCCGGACCGTCCGGGTGGCCCGTGCGGAGCCAGTGGACCGAGTCCCGGCGCAGCCGGAGCCCGACAGCCTTGGGCGACGTCCTCGGATGCCGCCCGGGTGAGGGTGTCCGCCACCGTTGTGCATGCGAGCCGGAGCACGGAGCGCGGTTCGGCGTCCGAGGCGCCGGCACGGCTCAGCACGGCCAGCGACTGGTTGACGGCGACGTCGAACGTGGCAAGCTCGTCGAGCGTCCGACTGTCGGCCGAGGAGTCCGCCAGTGCCGCGCGTACCCGTTGGCGCTGCGTGTCGAGCAGGCCGCGCACCTGAGTGCTGTTCTCTCCTTCAGCGCCTGGTCGGTCACGACGTCGGGATGTGGACCGGCTACGCCCTGGCCGCGGATCACCCTGACCGGCTCGACCGCCTGGTCGTCGCCGAGGCCGCGGTCCCGGGGCTGCCCCCCGCACCGCCCCTCTTCGGCAGCCCGGAGGCCAACGACCGCCTCTGGCACTTCGCCTTCAACCGCCTCACCGACGTCAACGAGCAGCTGGTCAGCGGACGGGAACATCTCCACTTCGGCCACCGGTTCGCCACGAATTCCGCGAAGCCGCCACCCGACCACGCCGTTCAGCACTACGTCGACACCCTCGCCGCCGACCCGGAAGCCCTGCGACGCAGCTTCGAGTTCTACCGCGCACTCGATACGACCGTCGCACAGAACCAGAAGCGCGGGACTCGCAGGCCGACCCTCCCCGTCCTGGCGATCGGGGGAGCGGAGAACCTGGGCACATCGGTCGGCGAAACGATGAAGCTCGCCGCTGACGGCCTTCCTGGCCCCCTGCGCCGACAGTTCTTGACCATACAAACCCGCAGGTCATCAGCCTTGTGAGGGAAGACACGGGTTGAAGGTTCGGTTCCTCCGAACCAACCTGTGCTACCGTGCTAAAAGTTGCAGTTTTGGTTACCAGAGACTTTTGAGTGCTCTTCCGACCTTCCGTCGACGAGCACTCTTTTCATGTCCGGATCTTTCCGGTCGGGTACATCGTTGTTGCGACGCCGGGTCCGCAAGGTGCGGATCCGGGCACTACCCTCAAGGGAGATTCAATATGGCATCTGGCACCGTGAAGTGGTTCAACGCGGAAAAGGGCTTCGGCTTCATCGAGCAGGACGGCGGCGGCGCCGACGTGTTCGCGCACTACTCGAACATCGCCACCTCCGGCTTCCGCGAGCTTCAGGAAGGCCAGAAGGTGACCTTCGACGTCACGCAGGGCCAGAAGGGCCCGCAGGCCGAGAACATCGTTCCCGCCTGACGCTGACGCGTACCACGTGGCCGGGGCCCGCACTCTTGGGGTGCGGGACCCGGCTCATCGCATTTTCATCGCACAGCCAACCGCCGAAACGCATCCAGTTCTCGGCCGATCGGAAACCCGCCGGATCTCGCGCCCGGTCCCGGTCTTTTTTCGTTTTCTTCGGCTCAGTTCTTGCGAATCCTCATACGGCCCGTCGCCGCTCGGAGGGATTCCTCGATACGTGTGCCGCATCGAGGAAGGTTCCCCATGAACCGCACGGCTCGCACGAACAACGGCTCCTCCCGCTCCCGTACCGACAGGGGCTCCGCCGGCTCCCCCCGGGGCAACCGCGTCCGCTCCCAGGGGACGGATCGCCAGAACGCTCCTTCTCGTTCGGCCAATGCCGGGCGGAGCGGTCGCGGAGGTCGTCCGGTCCAGTCCGGCGGGGAGTTCGCACTGCCGGTCACCCACACCGCGGCACTGCCGCCGGTCGAGGAGTTCGCCGAACTCGACATGCCCGAGCGTCTGCTGACCACCCTTCGGGCCGAGGGCGTGACCGCCCCGTTCCCGATCCAGGCCGCGACCCTTCCCAACTCGCTGGCCGGCCGGGACGTCCTGGGCCGCGGGCGCACCGGGTCGGGCAAGACCCTCGCCTTCGGCCTCGCCATGCTGGCCCGTACCAACGGGCAGCGGGCCGAGCCCCGGCATCCGCTGGCGCTCGTCCTCGTACCCACCCGGGAACTGGCCCAGCAGGTCAACGACGCCCTCACCCCCTACGCACGCGCGCTGCGCCTGCGGATCGCCACGGTGGTCGGCGGTCTGTCGATCGGCCGCCAGGCGAGCGCCCTGCGCGCCGGGGCCGAGGTCGTCGTCGCGACACCCGGCCGGCTCAAGGACCTCATAGACCGGGACGACTGCCGCCTGGACCGCGTCGCCATCACCGTGCTGGACGAAGCCGACCAGATGGCCGACATGGGCTTCATGCCGCAGGTGACCGCCCTGCTCGACCAAGTGCGGACCGACGGCCAGCGGATGCTGTTCTCGGCCACGCTGGACCGCAACGTCGACCGTCTGGTTCGCCGCTACCTGCACGACCCCGTGGTGCACTCGGTCGACCCGTCCGCGGGCGCGGTCACCACGATGGAGCACCACGTGCTCCACGTGGACGAGGTCGACAAGCACGCCACCACGACGGAGATCGCCGCCCGCGAAGGACGCGTGATCATGTTCCTGGACACCAAGCACGCGGCGGACCGGCTGGCCAAGCGGCTCCTGGCCGTCGGCGTGCGTGCCGCGGCCCTGCACGGCGGCAAGTCCCAGTCCCAACGGACCAGGACCCTGGCCCAGTTCAAGGAGGGCCACGTCACGGTTCTGGTGGCCACCAACGTCGCGGCCCGCGGCATCCACGTCGACGACCTCGACCTCGTCGTCAACGTCGATCCGCCCAGCGACCACAAGGACTACCTGCACCGCGGCGGCCGTACCGCCCGCGCCGGCGAGTCCGGCACCGTCGTGACGCTGGTGCTGCCCCACCAGCGCCGCGAGATGACCCGCCTGATGGCCGACGCCGCCATCACCCCGCGGACCACCCGCGTCCGCTCCGGCGAGGCCGAACTGACCCGTATCACCGGTGCACAGGCACCCACGGGCGTGCCCGTCGTCCTCACTCCGCCGGTCACCGAAAAGCGCACCGAGCGCACGGGTTCCTCCCCGCGCGGACGACGCAGCCGCCCCGCCCAGGGCCGCCGCCGCACCTCCGCCAAGGGGACGGGCCGCTGAAACCGGCGCCTCCGGTGTCACACCGGAGGCGCCGTGTCGGCTCGGCGTCAGTCCTCTTCGGGCCGCTCACGTACGTGCTTGCCCAGCCTTGACTCTTCCGACGACTCTTTCAACGCCCTCCCCCTCGCCCGGCGTTGGCCCCGAACCGGGCCCGGACGCCGGGCGCAGTGCTGCGGTCGGCGTGCCGGCGGGGAAGCCAATAGCACCGCGTCATACATCTTCAGAATTTCATCAACCATGCCCTTTCATCGGATACTTGAGATAGTCACCGATGGCCGAGTTTCATTCCCCCAAATGCCCGATGCCTGGCCCTGCGCGGTGCTCGTTAGGTGGTTGTGACTTGGAAGGAAAGGCATGCAGGTGAAGCTCATCCGCTCCTCTCCCGTGAGGGAGGCTCCAGAGAACCGGAAAAGCGGATCTTCTTCCCAGCTGATCAGACCGCTACGGAAAACAGCACCGTCTGGCTCGAGTTGGCCGGCGGGAGAGTGAGCCTCAAGCACTGCTCGGACCTGCTTGAGGACTTCCTTGAAACCATCAGCCGGATGGAGAGTGAATACCTGCGGGCCGCGATGGAAGGACATGACACCCCAGCCCAGTCGTCGGCCGGACCAAGGCTCGCGCTCTGAACGAAGCATTCTGAACCGGAGCGCGCAGGGGTCAAGGACGGACAGGATTCAGGATGAGAACCGACTATGATGCGGTAAACCAATACCCCAATTACACCGAGCCATTTGAGACTCAGCACATCTGGCACGTCCCTGACCCGGCGCTCTCGTCGGAGGGATGGGATCCGGATGAAGAACTGGCTCAGATGCTGCATTCGACGCAGGGCCTGGATCCCGCTCCTCCCCCACTGGACGTCCAGACGCGCCCGCGGCGCCCGGCCAGTCGACGGCGACCCCGGCCAGGCAGTCACATCGCTCCCCGCAACCCCAGGATCATCACTGTTGCGATCCTTATCGCAATGATCACCACGTGCGCAGTGACGATGCTGAGCTGGTCCATCTCTTATTCGTACGAACAGCTGCACAGCATCGCGCGGCTGGTGGTATCGGAGAAGTTGGCTCAATGGTGGCCGCTGACCGTGTACGGACCGTGGCTCGTGGCAGGTTTATCCATCCTGCGGTCATCCGTTCAGTACCGATCCGCTCGGCGGTCCTGGGCTGTGATGCTGCTCTCCTCCGGCACGGCGGTAGCTCTGTGCATCGGACAGTCACCGCATTCTCTGCTGGCGATGGTGGTCGTCGGAATTCCGCCGATCACCGCCCTGGTCTGTTTCCGTGAACTGGTCGGCCAGTTCTCACCTCGACACGGCCCCCGGCACGCCGCCGCCTCCGTGAACGGGCCCAAGCAGACAAGGCCGTAGACCGACCCGGCCCGTGGCAACCGGGGCCGGCCACCGCGAGGTTTTCCGCCTGTGGCCGGCCTCGGGATCCAGCGAGGGGCGTCTCTCGTTGATCGAGCGCCACCCTCAGCCTCATCTCCCGTCCCTCGCTCCATGACGCGACCCCAGGTCAGTGACCTGGGGTTTGTTCATGGCCGAATCTCGAAGTCGCTGCTCTCGTCCAAGCCCGAGGCGGCGACCCCGGCTGCCCCCGGCCCGCTCGCCTCCTTCGCCCGGTTCGTGGTGTGCGGCGGCGGGGTCGGACTCCTCTCCAGCGGTGCTGTCGCGCTGCTTGCCGACCTGATGCCCTGGGCGGTGGCCAACGCGGTCATCACCGTCGCCTCCACTCTCCTCTGCACGGAACTCCACTCCCGCTTCACCTTCGGGACCGGGCAGCGCGCCGGATGGCGCCGGCACCGGCAGTCCGCGGGCTCGGCCGCGGCCGCCTACGCGGTGACCACCGTCGCGATGCTCCTCCTCCACGCGGTGCAGCCGTCGCCGGGGATGCTCACCGAGCAGATCGTCTACCTCAGCGCCTCCGGCCTGGCCGGCACAGGCCGCTTCCCGGTCCTGCGCCTGTGTTCGTCTTCGCCACCGGCCGCGACCGGGCCGTAGTGCCGGTGCGGGCGACGAGGCCGGCACGAGTCCGGGAGGCGAGCGGGGCGGCGCCGTTGTGCGTCCTGGTCGCGGCTTAGCCTCGTAACCGGTTCCCGTATCCCGCACACCGTGTACGAGACGGACGAGGGCATGAACCATCTGGACCCGCTGTTCGCCGCCGGTGCCCACAACACGATGACCCGTACGTTCGCCGGGTTTCTTGCCACGCCGTCCCCACGACCTGGGACGCCTGGTATCTCGGGGCGATGACCAACGAGACGGCCCGGACGCTGTCGATCCCGCTGTCGTTCCTGGGCAGCGGAAACTACACGGCGACCGTCTACGCCGACGGCACACCGGGCAGCAGCCCGTTCCGTACTCCGGTCGTGGTCAGCACGCGGACCGTCACCTCGGAGACCACGCTGGACGTGGCCATGGCCCCTGCGGGCGGCCAGGCGATCATCCTGAAGCCGAGCTGACGGGCGCGGTGTCCGCTACCGCACGATGGTGTCCGCTTCCGTGGCGATGCGCAGCGCCTTCACCAGCTCGCCGTACAAGGGGTCCGTCGCGAGGAGTTCCTCGTGGCGGCCCCGGGTGCGGACGCGGCCCGCCTCCATCACCACGATGGTGTCCGCGTCGATCACGGTCGACAGCCGGTGGGCGATCGTGACCACGGCCCCGCGGGCGGCGCGGGACCGGACGCAGTCCTGGACGGCGGCCTCGGTCAGACCGTCGAGCTGCGCCGTCGCCTCGTCCAGGAGCAGCACGTCGGGGGTGCGCAGCAGGGCGCGGGCGAGCGCGATGCGCTGGCGTTCACCGCCCGAGACGGTGGTGCCGGACAGGGGTGTGTCGAGGCCGTCGTCCAGTGCGTCGACCCTCTCCGCCAGGCGCACCTCCTCCAGGACGCGGTGGAGTTCCTCCTCCGTCGCGTCGGGGCGGGAGAGCAGCAGGTTGTCGCGGATCGTGCCGGGCACGATCGGCGTGTCCTGCTCCACGTACGCCAGCCGCGCCCGGAGTTCGTCGTGGGTGTGGGCGCGGTACGGGCGGCCGTCCAGGAGCAGTTCGCCGCCCGTCGGCTCCAGGAAGCGCAGGACGAGCGAGAAGAGCGTCGTCTTGCCCGCGCCCGACGGGCCGACGATCGCGGTGTGCCCCCGCCGGGGGATCGCCAGGTCGATTCCCCGCACGGCGGGCTCGGCGCCGGGGCCGTAGGCGGCGGTGACGTTCCTGAGTTCCAGTACGGGGACGCGGTCGCGGGGGTGCGGCTTTGCCGACGTTGCCGCGAGGACGGTGGTGCCCTCGGTCTCCATGTCGTCGGTCTCCCGGATGCGTTCGGCGGCGGCGATCCCGGACTGGAGCGCGGTGATGTTCTGGCCGAGCTCGCTGATCGGTTCCATCAGGCCGAACGCGTACAGCAGGAACGCGATGAGGCTGGACACCTCCAACTGGCCCTCACTGACCCGCCAGGCGCCCACGCCGAGGATCAGGATGATCGCCAGCTGGATTCCGGCCAGGGCGATCGTCCAGGCCAGCGCCTCGCGGCGGGCCGCACGGATGCCGTACTCGGCGGAGGTGCGCGCGTCGGACACGATGCGCTCGGCGCTCCGGTCCTCGGCGCGGCTCACCTTCACCGTCCGGATCGCGCGCAGCGTGCCCTCCAGGGTGCCGCCCAGCCGCCCGAGGTGCTCCTGGGCCCGCTGCTGCGCCTTGGCGATCCCGGGCATCAGAACGGCGAACAGCACGCCGACCAGCACCACGGCCGCCGCAGTGGTGGCCAGCAGTACCAGGTCGAGTACGGCCATCAGGGCCAGGGTCCCCAGTAACAGGACCGTCGCGTTGATCAGCCCGATCAGGGCGCCCGTGGCCGCCTCGTGCAGCAGCACCGTGTCGGAGGTGACGCGGGTGACGAGTTCGCCGGGCGGGCGGCGGGTCACGGCGGGGATCGTGGCCCGCAGAAAGCGCCGCACCATCGACTCACGGGCCGCCAGCACCACCCGCTCCCCCAGCGCTCCGAGCAGGGACCACTGCCAGAACATGACGGCACCACCCACCACGACCAGCACCAGCAGGCCCGCCACGGCCCCGTTCAGCGACGACGATTCGCCCAGCGCGTCGAGCACCCCCTTGGTGACCATGGGCGTGGCCAGCCCCACCGCCGATCCCACCAGGGCCAGGAGCAGCGCCAGGGCGAGCGTGCGCTTGTGCGGTCGGGCGAAGGACCAGAGGATCCGCAGCCGTGGCACGGATCCACTCTGAAGGTCGGTTTCAGGAACGGTCATGCTCCCGAGTGGAACATCCATGTTCCACAACGGTCAAGCGAGTTTCAGACAGGAATGACGCGCTACCGTATGCGCATGGGGTACGCGCATGGATGAAGACCGCGCCGTGGTGGCCGAGAGCGGGACTCGGGCCAGAACCCGACGCGCCATCCTCGACGCCGCCGTCGCCCTGCTGGCCACCGACCAGACCGCGTCGCTCGGCGACGTCGCGACAGCCGCCGGCGTAGGACGTACGACCGTCCACCGCTACTTCCCGGAACGGTCCGACCTGCTGGCGGCCATCGGCGCGGACGTCCTCGACAAGGTCGCGGCGGCGACCGAGCGCACCCGGCTCGACGACGGCCCGGCCCTGAAGGCCCTGGAACGGCTCTGCCAGGAGTACTTCGAACTCGGCGACGCCCTCACGCTGATGTTCGACTCACCGCAGCTGATGAGCTGGTCGGGCTGGGACGAGGAGACCGCCGCCGACCGCGCCCTCACGCACCTCATCGAGCGCGGCCAGGCGGAGGGAACCATCGACGCCGGGATGGCGACCGACTGGATCCGGAACGTGCTGTGGTCCCTGCTGTACTCGGCCTGGGAACTGGCCCGCAGCTCCGGGACACCCAAGCACACGGCGCTCACGCTGTGCTTGCGGACGCTGAGGAAGGCGATCGCTGCCTGACCGGCCGGCACCGCCATGGCGGACGGATCATCTGCCCTACCGCACAGGGACGAACCCGGCAGATGGTGTCGCTGGCGATACTGTCTGCTCTGGGAGTTCGCGTCATGCGTCCTGAGCAGGTGCGTCGGGCGAGGCAGCGGGGCCGCGCCGTACGTTCCGGTACTCCCGGTAGATCCGGTCACCGGCCTCGCACGGAAGGCCGGCGTTCTCGCCCGCCTCATTGCTGGCCCGGCATCTCTCGCAGGTCGTGCAATGCTCCAGCAGCTGCCGGTACGCGGCCTCCTCAGGGGTCTCGCCGGACGCGTCGATGGCTCGGAGCTTCCCGCGCGCCTCGCCGACGCAGGCCAGCGCGCAGTAGCGGGGGATGCTGCCGTTGCCGAGCCTCCCGGCCACCTGCTCGACCTCGGGTGCGAGCAGCCCCAGGTGCCCGCGCGGCGTGGCAGTCAGCGCCTCTGCCTCGTGGACGGTCGGCGGCAGGATGTCCGGTCCGTCGTCCGGTCCGAGCAGACGGCGGGCCGTCGCACGCATCGCCGAGAGGTCGACCGGGCGCGGATCCGTTTCGGTCAGTTGCTTCGCGCTCATGCCGCGGGGCCCTCTCGCCGGAGTGCGTGCGCCAGCCGCATGGCCACGTCCGCGCGTACGCGCCCCAGCTCGACCAGATCGACAACTTTCAGGAAGGTCTGCTGAAGCACGTCGTCGGCCGCGACAAGGCCGGCGACATCGTGCGGAGGGCCGGAATCATGAGCGTGGTGAGGGTGGGTGGCGTGGTGCGCCCAGGCGACGGGATCAAGGTAGAGCTCCCGCAAGGACCGCACCGCCCGCTGGACCGGGTCTGAGCTTGTGCGGTGATTGGCAGATCCGTTCCACCCCCGCGAGGGAAAACCGCAGGTCACCTGGCCATGCCGGTGGAACACATCTGCCAATCACTGACCCCCGTCACCCTGGCACCGGGGGCACCAGACCGTGCCCCGGCCCGCCATGCGGGTGCGGCGCAGGTGGGTGCCGCAACGCGGGCACCTCGGGTCAGGGTCGTCGCGGTGGCCTGTGAGCCAGGAGTCGCGCGGGGGCACGCAGCCGGCGGTGACCGCGGAGCGGAGCGTGCGGCGCATGGTCGTGTAGAGGTGGCGGCGTTCCGGCTCCGTGAGGTCGCTCGAGCGGGTCGCAGGGCTCAGCTCGGCTCGCCACAGGATCTCGTCGGCGAGCAGGTTGCCGAGGCCGGCGAGGGCCGACTGGTCGGTGAGGACCGACTTGACGCGGCCGCGGTGTGAAGCCAGCACCGCCTCGAAGTCGTCGCGGTCCACCGCCAGCGCGTCCGGGCCCTGATCATCCAGCAGTCGTACGACGTCGGAGTCGGTGCCGGCCAGCCACAGGCCCTGGAGTTTGCGCTGGTCGCGGTAGCGGAGCTGACGGTCGCCGCTCAGCGTGAACAGGACGCGGTCGTGGGGCGCGGGCGGGTCGTCGGGATCGGCGCAGAGCAGTTGGCCGGTCATGCCGAAGTGGAGGATGAGGGTGGGGCCGCCGGTGTGGGCCAGCAGCCACTTTCCGTGGCGCTCCGGCCTGGTGAATCGCCGGCCTTCCAGTACCTCGCGCAGCCGCCGCTCGCTCACCCCGTGCAGGACGCCCGCGTCGCGGACGTCGACCTGGCGGATGACCCGGCCCTTCGCGCAGGACTCGAGCACCTTCCGGAATCCCTCGACGTCTGGCAGCTCAGGCATGGGGTCACATCCTCTCGCCCGGAACGGGACAAAGCCGCCCTCTTCAGGCCCCTTCTTCAGGATGCCCGCAGCAACCCCAGCCCCGCGAACATCTTCCGGCACCACGCCAGCGCCGTGTCCATCGACTTCCACTGGCTGTCCTCCGGCGAGAGGTAGGGGAGGACGTACGGGTCCGTGATGCCCTCCGGGAGATCCTCCGGAAAGCAGTCGTACGACTCCTGCCCGTAGTTCACGTCGTGGATGCGGCGGGCCACCGGCTCCGGAGCGCTGTCCCACACCGCGAAGCACAGGCGACGCAGCATCGCCGGATGCGCCATCACGAACATCAGCCGCCCGATGTCCAGCGGCTCCGCCGCCGAGATCACGCGCGCCACCGATACGAACCGGTCCGTCATGCTGACGTAGGAGCAGTCGCCCGACCAGATCTCGACGCTGTGCCCCGACGCGATGATGGACGAGCACAACGCGGCCAGGGCCACGCCCCGGTTGTGTACGGCCGAGTGCGGGGTGGTGTTGACGTAGCCGGTCGGAATCAGGAACGTCACCACCCGGCCGCGCGCCGAGATCCGCTGCGGCACCGCGTCCACCATGCACTCCGGTACGCCGCTCAGGTAGACACCGACGTCCACCTCGCTGCCGGTCACGTCCCAGGCGGGTACCAGGGCGGTCGTCAGCACCTCGTCCTGCACCCGTTCGCGCAGCTCGGCCACCTCGGCTTCGACCTCGGGAAGCACGGTGGTCCACCCGTCCTCGGCCAGCCGCAGTGTCTCCTCCCACGTCGCGCCGGCCCAGTTGTCGTCCCTGTGGCTGCGACCTGCTCCGTTGTCGATGCTGTCGGGCGCGCGGGCCCGGTCCACGAACTCCTGCCAGGACCACATCGGGGGCAGTGCGTGGACGGTGTCCTCCGGCTGCGGGTTCTCCCGGGTCACTCCTCGCCGTCCTCTTCACCCGCGGCCAGCCCCAGCGCCGAACGGTGGGCCGCCGACATGCCCCGCACCACCCGCCACCGGATGGCCTGCTCCACGCTCGCCCCGGCCTGCAGCAGCTTCGCCGCGTCGATGCCGGCCCGGGGCGAGAACATCACCGGCAGCCGCTTCTCGGCCGCGGTGGCGCGCAGCCGCCGTACCTTCTCGATCACCTGAAGGGTGTCCTCCTGCCGTGAGGGCGCGTGCGCGAGTGCGAGGCGCTCCTCCAGGTCCTCGTCCACCGGTACGTCGATGACGACGAAGCGGTCCAGCGTGGCCGCGTCCAGCGCCTGGCGGCCCACGTACTGCCGGTCGCCGCCGGTGCCGTACGTGTTCGCGGTGGCGATGAGGCGGAACTCCGGGTGCGCGGCGACCATGCCGTCGGCGAAGGCGCAGGAGCGGATGGACAGGGCCTGGTTCAGTTCCGCGAGCAGGCCGGGGTGGCCGCTGTCCAGTTCGTCGAGCAGCATCAGGCCGCCGTGCTCGAAGGCGCTGCGGAAGGGTGTTCCGTGGTAGGTCCCGTGCGCGTCGTAGTAGCCGAAGATCTTGCTCATCGGCGTCGTCGGGCCGAGCGAGAGGGCGTGGAACTCCTGCGCGAACGCCTCCGCCGCCTGCTGGGCCATCATCGACTTGCCGGTGCCGGCCGGTCCCACCAGCAGGACGTGGCAGCCGGCGCCGAGGGCGAGCAGTACGTCCGGCAGTACGGCGTGGGTGTGGCCGGTGACGCGGACCGGGTCGGCGTCCGCCACCCTGACCTCCACGACGGGCGGCACCTTCTCGGCGACGGTCTCGAGGACCGCGCGGACCGCCTCGTCCCGGGCGAACCGGCCGACGGTCCCCTTCACCTGTTCCCGCGCCTCGGACAGGTCCGTCCAGGCCTTGGCCAGCGCCTTCTTGAACTCGCCCTGCGCGTCCGCCAGGTCGACCCGGACCTTCGACAGCGCATTCTTCAGTTCCCCCTGCGCCTCCTCCAGCTCCGTCCGCGCCTGCCCCAGCTCCTCCTTCGCCTCCTTCTGTGCCTGCCCCAGCGCTTCCTTGGCCTCGCCCTGCGCCTTCTCCAGCGCCTCCCTGGCCTCCTCCTGCGCCTTCTCCAGCGCCGCCTCGACCGCCCGGCGGGACGCCTCGAGCGCCTCCGCGACGGCTTCGCGCGCCTCCTCCAGCGTCTTGGCCGCCGCCTCGGCCGTGAGGCTCGCGGCCGTCTTCTCGGCGACCCGCTGCGCGGTCTCGGTGGCCGTGTTCCCGGCCGTCTCCTCGGCGGCCCGGACGATCTCGTCGGCGTGGGCGACGCGTTCGTCGGCGATTGAGCGGGCGACCTCGGTGGCCACGCGCTGCGCCGTCGTCTCCATGGTCTGTTCGGCGTAGGGCGATCTGGCGAGGGCGTCGGCGTACCGCATGACGGTCTCGCTCGCTATGGCTCCTGCGATATGGCGGACTTCGGCCCGGGTGCTCTCACGCATGCGAGGAATTCTGAACCGGGCCGCACGGGACCCCTCCCAGAACCACCTCCGAACCGCCTCTGTGCTGAGTGGAGTTGTAAGAGAAGGAGCCTTATGCCTGCCTCGTGGATGTTTCGTGGATACCGCCCGGTAGAACTCCTTGGGCACCTAAAGCGGCCGCATCGGATTGATAGCTTCCGCTCCACCGGCGTCGGGGGAACCGTCAAAGCCGGCACAGACCTTCATAAATGAATCCGGACGGAACACCTTGCGCACTTCTCGTGAAACCCCAGGAGGAAGGCACCGCTGGCGGGTGCCGAAAAGCCGTCGCGGCCGAATCTTCACGGTCGGAGGGATATCCGTGCTGGCGATGGCGCTCATCGCCCCGCTGGCGTCGGCGGCCCTGACCGGCTCGGCCGATCCGAACCCCACGCCGTTGTCGGACCGGGTCACCGACACCTCCCGACTACAGTCCGGATGGCAGCGGTCCGACGACCGTATCGTCGCGTACGACGGGGACAGCACCGGACTGCACATCCTGACCGCCGACGCCGCGGACGCCTACGCCTGGCGCACCGCGGCCACCCTGTCCGAGCCGGGCATCGACACCGACCAGTGGATCGGCCAGAGCTGTATGACGGCGTCGGGCGACCGCGCCGTCGTGGTCTACGCGCCCCGGCAGGTGATCAACGATCAGAAGGGCTTCCAGCAGGGCGCCTTCGCGGCCGTGGTCAACCTGGAGAACGGCACGGTGGCCAAGCTGCCGGAGCTGGTCTCCCTCGCCTACTTCAACCCCGGTTGCGGCGAGGGCGAGCAGGCCGTGCTCACCCGGCCGCAGGGTGACGACACACAGCTGCTGACCGTCGACGCGCGGCAGGGAAAGCTGACGGGGCAGCAGACCGTCAAGGGGCTCCTGACCTCCGCCGTGCCCTTCGGCAACGGGATCGCGGCGGCCACCGGTGACTCGGTCGTCTCGGTGAACGGCGAGGGACGTGTCGACACCCTGGCCCGTACGGAGGGCATGCCGTTCCGGCTGGTGCCGGACGCCGACAGCGGCCTCGCCTACCAGGTCCCGGCCTCCAAGGAGAAAGTACAGATCCGCCGGGTCACCGAGGGCGGCTCCGACCGGCTGCTCGGCTCCGGCCTGCTCGGGGCCCTGTCGGTGCGCGGCAACGGCGGCCGGGTCTTCGTGACCGGGAAGGACACGCGGCAGGACATCACGGGCTCCGCTCTGCCGAAGAGCTGGAAGCTGCTCGACGTCCCCGCCTCGTCCGAGGTCTCCACCACCGGCTCTCTCGCCCTGACCAGTATCGGCAACGGCGCCGAGGCGGCCGGCGGCAAGAGCGTCACCACGGTCCAGACGCCGGGCACCGCGCAGCCGGTCGGTATCAACGCCCTGATACCGGGCACCGGCCAGACCTTCGACTTCCGGGTGAAGCCGAAGGCGCTGCGGCAGACGCAGGGCGCCGCGCAGTCCCCGGCCCTGTCCGCCCGTACCGCCGGCCGCGGCGGCGCGGAACCGTCGGTCGGCATGCAGCTGAACAGCGTCGACGACGGCCCGGCACACACCACCACCGACCCGGACCGGGCCTGCGCCGTCACACGCAACGACCCCGAGCTCCAGTCGCTCCAGCCGTCCCCCGCCATGGTCGAGTGGGCGACGGACCTCGCCGTGCAGGGCAAGCTCGACGTCCGCCGCCGGTCCGGCTGGAACGGCACCGACCTTCCGTCGTACACCCCGCAGGGATTCTTCCCGCCCGTCGATCTCAAGGGCGGCGGCCGGGTGCCCGCGCAGATCATGCTCGGCGTGCTCTCCCAGGAGAGCAATCTGGCGCAGGCCAGCTTCAGGGCGGCGCCCGGCGAGAGCGGCAACTTCATCCAGGGCGGCTACTACGGCAACGCCGGCAGCGTGCACACCGTCAACTGGTCGGCCGCCGACTGCGGTTACGGCATCGCCCAGGTGACCACCGGCATGGCCCGCTCGGACGCCAAGTACACCGTCGAGCAGCAGAAGGCCATCACCGTGGACTACGCGGCCAACATCGCGGCCGGACTGCAGATCCTCCAGGAGAAGTGGAACCAGCTGTACGCGCACGGCTTGCTCGTCAACGGCGGGGACCCGCAGTACCTGGAGAACTGGTGGTACGCGCTGTGGGCGTACAACAGCGGATTCAACGAGCCGGACGCCTCGGACAGCGCCGCCCCGTGGGGCCTGGGCTGGTTCAACAACCCGGCCAACGGCCTCTACCCGCCGGACCGCAAGATGTTCCTGTCGTCCGGCGAGGACGACGCCCGCACCCCCAACCTGTGGACGTACCCGGAGCGGGTCCTGGGCTGGGCGGCGTACTCCCAGAAGAAGACCGACCCGACGACCGGCACGTCCGCTCCGGCCTTCACGGTCGGCGACTGGCCGACCGGCAACGCCCCGGACGCCCAGCCGCCGCACGACGCCTTCTGCAAGCCCACCGTCAACGAGTGCGACACCTCCAAGCCCCACAAGGTCGAGGGATCCAGCCAGCCCGAAGGCCCGTGCCAGCGCGACGACTTCAAGTGCTGGTGGCACGAGCCGGTGACGTGGACCGACTGCGCGCAGACATGCGGCACCGAGGTGCTGACCTACCAGGCGACCGATCCCGAGCCGGAGGTCACCTCGCCCCGCCCGGCCGCCTGCACCTCCTCCCTGCCCAAGGGCGCGCTGATCGTGGACGACGTGCCCAACACGGTGAAGTTCCGGGTCGGCAACACCAGTCCCTGCGCCGGCAAGAACTGGACCAGCCGGGGCACGTTGTCGTTCACCTTCGGCTCCGCGGAGCAGAACGGCGCGACCGTCTACCCGTCCAAGATCGACTTCCATCAGCTCGGTGCGGGCTTCGGCGGCCACTTCTGGCTCACCCACACCCGGGATCCGAAGTTCACCGACTCGGTCGTCACCGGCACCTGGACGCCCGACCGGAAGGTCAGGGGCTGGGCGCGGGTGATGGTGCACCTGCCCGACCACGAGGCCAACACCGACGAGGCGACGTACCACATCGATCTCGGTGACGGCACGGTCGTGGACAGGACGATCTCCCAGGACACCGGTGGCAAGAACACCTGGGTGTCACTGGGTTCGTACGAGTTCAAGGGCACCCCGAGCGTCTCGCTGAGCTCCGACACGGCGAACGGCACCGGCGACGACTCGATCGCCTGGGACGCCCTGGCCTTCGAGCCCCTGCCGGGCAAGCCCGAGGACGCGGTCACGCCGTCCCCGTCTCCGTCGCCCGCCCCGGCGCCGCAGCGGTAGGAGCAGGACCGCGTCGGCCCCGGACAGGTATCTCACCTGTCCGGGGCCGAGCGGTATGTCACCGCGCGCGATGCGGCGCGGGTCAGCCGTAGAGGGCCACCCTCGGGTGGACCGTGCCCTCGGCGTCCGGGTTGAGGACGGTGAGGCGGTAGACCTCGGTGAGGGTCTCGCCGGCGTGCAGGGTGCGCTGCGCGGTCGAGAGGTCCGTGAACAGCGTGCCGGTCTGGCTGCCGACCTCCACGGCTTCCCAGCAGCCGTGCGCGGTGCGCCGCTCGAGCCTGACGTCCGACGGGTTCAGGAACGGGCCCGCGTCCGGTGACTCCACCAGGAGCTGCGGGGCGACCGTCTGGCCCGCCGACGATGCGTTGCGATAGGTAACTGTGAACTCGTGCCGCTGGCTGTCGGCGGGGAGGGCGCTCGTGGGCAGGTCCACGAAGTCGACGGGTATGAGGGGGGCTTGGTCCTGCGGAGCTGTGGTCACTGTCGTGGGGGTCTGGTGCGTGGCTGCCGCGGCGGGTCCGGCCAGGGCCAGGCCCGCCACCGCCACGGCGAGGGCCACCAATGCGACCCTGAGACGACTTTTCTTCGACGACACGTTCAATGTTCCTTTGGGTTCGCTTGAGTGAACTGGTCGGCCTCATCGGGCTGCCGGCCTGGGATGTCCCCAAGATTACGGAGCGCATCGTAGACGGCTGCCGGGGCCCGTCGGACCGGCCGAACGGACGAGGTGGGGCGGGCCGTCGGGTCGGCCGAAAGGTCGAGGATCTCCCGGGCTCCGCGAACTCGGGTGGAACAGATGTGAAGTTGTTGCACTTTCAGAGATCCCGCCCTTCTCACAGAGATCTCCAAGAAGACAAGATGAAAACCATCTCGGGGGACGTGACTACTCCAACGACCGTCATGCGCACCCCACTTACCGTGTGCGCAGGGGGAAGGCACCATCTTGTCCCAGCAACACCCCGGCCGACGCCGCCGCGTCGGCCGTAGAACCGCTTTCCTGTTGGCCCCGGCCGTCGCCGGCGGCCTGATGTTCGCCTACGGGCCTCTCGCCCAGGCCGCACCCGCCGACGCGTCGCCGATATCCTCGGCCGACGCGGGCCGGCAGGCGTACAAGGGCGGGACCTACTTCATCCAGCTCGCCGACCAGCCCGTCGCCACATACTCCAAGACGGCGCCCGATCCGGGTGAGCGGCTGAACCCGCGGACCAAGGCGGTACGCGACTACCTCGGCCATCTGAAGCGGGAACTCGACAAGGTGCTGGACGAGGTACAGGGCGTCAAGCCGCTGTACAGCTACCAGTACGTGGCGAACGGATTCGCCGCCACGTTGACGGCGGGTCAGGCCAACGAACTGGCCCGCACTCCGGGCGTCGTCTCGCTGGTCCGCAACGAGATGCGCCAGGTGACGGCCGCGTCCGACGCCGACGCCGCGGCGGTCGGGCAGGCGACGGGCGGAAAGACGACGACCGGCAACACGGCGCTCGGAAACACTGCAGCCGCCGTCCGGCCCGCCGCCGGCACGGACACGACCGCGGCCGGCTCGCTTCCCGTTCCGGACACCGCCAAGTTCCTCGGTCTGAAGGACCGCAAGGGTCTGTACTCCAAGTTCCCGGGCGGTCAGCGCAAAGCCGGTGAAGGGATGATCCTCGGTGTCCTCGACACCGGCATCAACACCAGCAACCCCGCGCTGCAGGCGATTTCGAATCCGTCCGACGACGAGATCATCGCCAAGAAGTGGAAGGGCGGCTGCGACCCCGGCGCGGACCTCGCCCACCGGGTCACCTGCAACAACAAGGTGATCGGCGCCCAGTACTTCCGCAAGGGCGTGCCCAGCCCCGGGCCCACCGACTGGGCGTCCCCGATGGACGCCGAGTCCCACGGCACGCACACCGCGACCACCGCGGCCGGCAACGCCGACGTGCCCGCCACCGTGCCCGACAGCGGCATCAAGGGCGACGTGTCCGGGATCGCGCCGGGCGCTCGCATCGCGGCCTACAAGATCTGCTGGAGCGAGGGCTGCCCGACGATCGACATCGTCGCCGCGATGGACAAGGCCGTGGCCGACGGCGTGGACGTCATCAACTACTCCCTCGGCGGTCCCCCCGAGCACACCACCAACCCTGAGTTCCTGGCGATGTTCAACGCCGCCAAGGCCGGTGTCTTCGTCTCCGCATCGTCGGGCAACTCCGGGCCCGACACCACCAGCAACAGCGTGCCGTGGGTGACCACCGTCGCCGCCTCCACCCACGACATCGGCTACCGCACGACCGTCACCCTCGGCAACGGCGCGTCCTACACCGGCGTCGGCATCAGCGGCTCCGCCGTACCGTCCGCGCCGCTGGTCGACGGGGCGAAGGCCGCCAAGAGCGGCGTGGACGCCACCAAGGCCGGGCAGTGCCAGCCGGACGCCCTGGACCCGGCCAAGGTCAAGGACGCCATCGTGGTCTGCGCGCGCGGCACCAACGCCCGCGTCGACAAGAGCGCCCAGGTCAAGGCGGCCGGCGGCGTCGGCATGGTGCTGTACAACGTCAGCACGGCCGACGAGGAGGTCGCCGACGCGCACACCATCCCGAGCTCGCACCTCGACAAGGCCTCCGGCGAGGCCGTCAAGGCGTACGCCGACGGCTCCGGGGCCAAGGCCGAACTGAGCGCGGCCAAGGCCGTCCGTCAGGCGGCCCCCGAGATGGCCGGCTTCTCCTCCGGCGGCCCGGACCCGATGAGCGACGGAGCCGTGCTCAAGCCCGACATCACGGCCCCCGGCGTCGACATCGTCGCCGGCACCTCACCGGGCGGCGAGAACGGCACCTTCAAGGGCGAGCAGGGCATCATGTCCGGCACCTCCATGTCCGCCCCGCACGTCTCCGGTCTGGCCCTGCTGCTCAAGGCGCTGCACCCCGACTGGTCGCCGATGGAGGTCAAGTCGGCGCTGATGACGACCGCGTCCACCAAGAACAGCGACGGCAAGCCGATCCAGCGCTCCGGCAGCGCGGCCACCCCGCTCGACTACGGCGCCGGGCACGTCGTCCCGAACGCCGCCGACGACCCCGGCCTGGTCTACGACTCCACGTCCGCCGACTGGATCGCGTTCTCCTGCGCGGTCGGCGACAAGCCGGTGTACGGCGACGGATCCGACGCCTGCGCCACCGCCCGGAAGATCGACCCGAGCGACCTGAACTACCCGACGATCGCGTCCGGCAGGTTCACCGGGAAGCAGACCATCACCCGCACGGTCACCAACGTGGACGACACCACCGGCGTCTACAGGGCCACGCTGCAGACGCCGCCCGGCTACAAGGCCACGGTGTCGCCGAAGACGCTGACCGTGAAGCCCGGTGAGTCGGCCACGTACAAGGTGAGCTTCACCCGCACCGACGCCGCCTTCGACAAGTGGTCGTACGGCTCGGTCACCCTGAGCGACAAGCACCACCGCGTCCGCAGCACCGTCGCCCTGCGCGCCACGCCGCTCGCCCCGCCGGCCGACGTCACCGGCAAGGGCGCCACCGGCTCGGTCACCCTCAACCCGAAGACCGGCTACGACGGCAAGCTCACCACCGCCGTGAACGGCCTGTACGAGGGCACCACCAAGACCGGCACGCTCACCGGCACCAACCGCACCTTCGACCCGACGGCGTCGTCGCAGCCGGCCTCCGTGGCCAAGACCGAGGTCACGGTGCCCGAGGGCACCGACCTGGCCCGCGTCGCGATCCAGTCCGCCGACCACCTGGCGGGCAGCGACCTGGACCTGTTCGTCTTCGACAAGGACGGCGCCCTGGTCAACGACCTGCCCGGCGACGGCAGCGACGAGCACGCCGACCTCAAGCCGGGCACGTACACGGTGTACGTCGTCCAGTTCGCCCTGCCGGAGGGCAGGACGAGCCAGCCGTACACCCTGCACACCTGGCTGATCGGCCCGGACAGCAAGCCGGACCACCAGGCCACCGCCGCCCCGGCCGAGCAGCCGGCGTCCATGGGCGGCACCGCCGAGGTCACCGTCTCCTGGAAGGACCTCCCGACCGGCCGCTCCTACCTGGGCCTCGTCGGCTACGGCGACGGAACCGACAGCGTCGGCACCACCGCCCTGACCGTCACTCCCTGACCCGGACAACCGGTCACCCGGGGCCGGGGGGGGGCCCCCCCCGCCCCCGGGCCCGGGGCCGGGCCCGGGGGCGGGGCGGTGTTACCCCCCCCGCTGGGGGCGGGCGGGGGGTGTAACAGCGCCGGAAAGAGAGTGTTTTGGGTGTT
>NZ_JBEOVF010000076.1:0-39487 GCF_040295365.1 Streptomyces sp. NPDC002838
TCCACCAGCAGCGGCAGGGTCTGCGAGGCGGTGACCAGTTCCCGCAGCGGATGCCGGGCCAGCACCGCGTCCACCTCCGGCGTCAACGCGGCGGCCAACCGCGCGGCGGCGGGCCGGGTCTCGTCCCTGAGGGCGTCGACGGCGGCCAGGATCACGTCCCGTTCGCCGCCGTTCTTGGGCACGCCGGCGGCCGCCCGCTCGTACAGCTGTGCGCCCTCCTCCAGGACCAGCTCCGTGTCCATCCCCGCCGGGATCTTGATCTGCGCGTGGTGCCGCCAGGTGGTGACCGGATCGCCCCACGCCTCCACGGTGTAGGTCCAGCGGCCCGGTTCGCCGGCGGTGACGGTGGCGCCCCACCGGTCGGTGCCGGGGGCGAGTTCACGCATCGGCGTCCAGGGCCCCGGCCGGCCCTCGGGATCCTTCAGTACGACATTGGCGGCCACGGCGTCGTGACCCTCGCGGAACACGGTGGCCGAGACCTCGAAGGTCTCGCCGGTCACCGCCTTGGCGGGCCTGCGTCCGTGCTGGACGACCGGGCGGACGTCGAGTACGGGTATGCGCCCGATGGCCGTGGCCTCGCCCGCGGAGGGTGGCTCCTGGGCCGGCGGTCCGGCGTCGACCGGGCGCACGGGGGGTGTTTCGGTGGGGGATGTCGTGGGTGGTGACGAGTGGTGCGTGGCGGGCATGACCGCTCCTGTCCGCGTCAACGTTGGGTGGGCGGATGGCTGTGGGGAGGTGGGTCCTGCGTGGTGTTCCTGGGGTCGTGCAGAGGGGTGTACCGGAGGAGCCTTCCCACCCTATTCGGGTGGGCAATCCGGCACTTTGTTAACTACTCACGCGTATGTCTACACACAAGACCGGCCCCGTTCGGGCCGAACGGGGCCGGTGCCGGGACTTGGCCGGTCCGTGAGCGGTGGTTGGCCGCTGTCAGCGCGGTACTTGCAGAAGTTTGTTCGGTGAGCCGAGACCCCGCCCGGAGACCTTTCCGGACGCGGACTGCGCGACAAGCGCGTTGCCGACCTGGGCGGGCGTGGCCTTGCGATGGTCGGCGAGATGGAGGGCGGCCGCGCCCGCCGCGTGCGGCGACGCCATCGACGTACCGGAGAAGGTCGCCCGGCCGGTGTTGCTCGTGTGGGACGCGGACGTGATCGCCACGCCCGGGGCGAACAGGTCGAGGGCCGCGCCGTAGTTGGAGAAGCCCGGTTTCGCGTCCTTCGTGTCGGTCGCGCCCACCGTGATCGCCTGCCGCACACCGGCGGGGGAGTACAGGCCGGCCGGCAGACCGTCGTTGCCCGCGGCGACCGTGTACGTCACGCCGGACGCGATGGAGTTGCGTACGGCGGCGTCGAGCTGGGCGTTGTAGTAGCCGCCCAGGCTGAGGTTGGCGACCGCGGGTTTCTTGGCGTGTTTGGTCACCCAGTCGATGCCGGCGATGACCCGGGCGGTGGTGCCCGCCCCGGCGTTGTCGAGGACGCGTACGGCGACGACCTTGGCCTTCTTGGCGACGCCGTACTTCGCGCCGGCGACGGTACCGGCGACATGCGTGCCGTGCCCGTTGCCGTCGTTCGCGGTCCTGTCGTTGCCGACGAAGTCCCAGCCGTGACTCGCCCGGCCGCCGAAGTCCCTGTGCGTGGTCCGGATGCCGGTGTCGATCACGTACACCGTCACGCCGGCGCCCCCGGAGTCCGGCCAGGTGTAGCTCTTGTTCAGCGGCAGGTTCCGCTGGTCGACGCGGTCCAGGCCCCAGGACGGCGGGTTCTTCTGAGTGTGGTCGAGGGCGACGCGGGTGTCCTGGACGACCGAGGCGACGCGGGAGTCGGCCGCGAGGCGCCTGGCCTGTCTCTCGTTCGCCTGCACGGCGTAGCCGTTGAGGACCGTGCCGTAGGTGTGGCTGATTTTCGCCCCGTACTTCTCGGCGAGGTCCTTTCCGTGCGCCGACGGAGCCTTCGTTCCTCCCTTGAGTGTCACCAGGTAACTTCCGGTGACGGAGCCGGGCTGTCCGGCGCCGAGTATCCGCCCCTCCGGTGCGGCGTGCGCGGGCAGGGTGATGGCCGAAAGGGCCGCGGCACAGGTCACCGCGGTCAGGCCCCCCGCCCGGCGCAGACGCCGTGTTCGCGTCCGTGCCATGGCTGTGTACCCCCTCCTCAACTCGGCGCACGACGGCCGGGGTTGGCCGTGAGTACGGCGGCTCGGGCCGGTACGCCACTGGCAGCCTCTCGTGCGGGGTGAAGTCCCACAAGGACGCCTGCGGGGGCGGAATCGGCCAAATCGGCGAAGGTGAGTGGGAAAGGTTGCGGTGATTTTCGGACGGGAAGGGTGTTGTCCTGGGCATTTCTTCGCCCCGGCACGGTGTGCGGGGAACGCGGGCGCCCTGTCCGGCGGTGGTCCTATGATCTGCCCGAAGTGTCGTAACGAGTGTGGGGGAGCCAGGGCATGGAGCCGTACGTCGAGGATCCGGTCGGCGCGCAGGCCGCGGAGGAACTGGAGTTCCTCGTGGTGGACGACGCGAGCGACGAGCGTGGCGGCGGCGACAAGTCCGGCCCGCGGCGGCGCGGAGGTGGCGGCGACGACACCGGGCGAGTACGGCGCAGGAGCTTCAAGCCCGCAGACCTGAACGCCCAGTTGACGCGCACGCTGAACGGACTCCGGGAATCCTTCGACGGCCTCCAGCAGGCGGGCCCCGACGGCTGGGGTATCTCCGAGGTCCAGGTGTCCTGCCAGCTGACCGCCTCCGGCCAGCTCGTTGTCCTCGGCGTCGGAACCCAGGCCCAGCGCACCGGCGGCATCCTGCTGACGCTGTCCCCGCGGCCGGCCGGCAGTGAGCGGTAGCGGGGGCGGACAGGGCGGGAGAGAGCGGAGGTTCCGTGCCCTGCTGGTGGGCGTGGATCACTACAGCGACCCGGTCTTCCCGCCGATGCCGTTCATCACCGCCGAACTGCGGGAGCTGGCAGAGGCCCTGAAGGCCGCCGGGTACGACGAGGCGGAGGTCATCGACGCCGACGAGCGGAACGGCCCGGCGATCATGGACGAGGTGGAGGACTTCGTCACGTACGCCGCGTCCGGCGACCACCTGCTGCTCGTCCTGTCCGGACACGGCCTCCACAAGGACGGCTCGGACTTCCTGGTCACCGGTCCCGCCCGATTCGGCTCCCGGCGCTTTCTTGACAAGTGCCTGCGCATCGAGTTCGGCGACTGCCTCCGGATGGATTCCGACGCCGATCAGCTGGTCGTCGCCGTGGACGCCTGCCGGACGGAGTTCGACACGTACTCCAAGGCCGGCCCGGAGGACCTCGCCTGGAGCAAGGGCGCCATCGGATACGAAGACACCGACGCCCTCGATGCGCCCCGGTACGCCCACGTCTACGCCTGCACCCGCTACGGCAGGGCACAGTTCGGCCCCGCGGCCGGACCGTCGCCCGAAGACGGCCGCTCGACCGGCGACGAACCCAAGGGATTCTCGTATTTCACCCGCGCCCTCACCGAGATCGCGCGGGACGCCACGGCTCCCGGTTCCCTCGACGCGATGGAGCCCCTGCTCGACGAGCGGGTGCGCACGATCGCTCAGGAGGATCGGGGCCACCTCGACCAATGCGTTCAGGTCAACTTCGCCACGGGCAAGGAAGGCCTTGTGCTGTTCCCCGGCCGGGGAACCGACGCACGGCGCCAGGCGCCGGAGCACCCCTGGCAGAAGCTGGCCGTCGAGCACGAGGCCTGGCGTCGGGTGGTGTGCGAGCAGCTCGACGAGGCGCGGAAGGCGGAAGCCGTCGCACAGGTGCGGGACGCGGTGGGCCGGCTCGTCGGCCTGTGGGGACGCGACACCGATACGGCCGGCGCGTGGCTCGCCGAACACGGCGACATCTGGCGGCCCGCGGGCAGCGAACGCCGGATGAGCCGGGGCATCGCGATGATGCTGAACGACTCGGGCCCGGTCCCCGGACGGGACGGCGACCGTGCCACGTCCGGCCTCGGCCTCGGCCTCAGCCTCACTGAGGCGGCTCTGCTCGTCGCGGGCCCCTTCCTTTACGCCGCGTTCGGCACCCGGTTCGCCCATCTGGCCCGCGGCATCCGGCCGTGGACCCTCGAGGACGGCACGCCCGGCACCGAGAGCTGCGGTTTCGCCGACCGGGCGCACTTCCGGCGGTACTGCGATGTGCACCTGGCCCTGAAGGACCGCGAGCGCCGGGCCCGGCAACGCGGCCGGGACGACGAGGCCCGCGCCGTCGCCTGGTGGCTGGCCCGGCAGTGGCTGCTGCGGCTGCCCGCCACCCGTGGGGCCGTACGGCGGTCCGGACTCGCCGGTCTCGAAGTCCTGCCGGACGGGCCGGAGTTCGAGCCGCCGCTCGTCCGTGAGGTGCTCGCCCCCGCCCGGCTCTGGCAGCTCGCCGAGCTGATCGGCCTGGACTTGGAGCAGCCGCGGTTGCCGGAGCAGGACACCGTCGCCGCGCAGGACGCCGCCGAACACGTCGTCGACTGGGAGAAGACCGGCACGCTTCTCACGGTCGCGCACCACATGGCCGTCGACCCGATGCTGCTGTCCTCCCTGGTCGCCGAACACCTCGGCATCAGCGAGCCGGTCGACGTCGACGCCTTCCGCGCGGCCCTGGAGGCGCTGACCTGGCTGCGGGAAGGGCCACGTCGGCGCGTGCTGTCCACCGAGTGCCCGCACCCCGCCGTCGAACTCGCCCTGCGCGAGCACACGGACGCGCTCGACCGCACCGTACGGACAGTGCTGCACGGCCCGGTCGGTGAACGCGCCCTGGCCTGGGGTGTTCCGGCCGCGGTCGGCGCGGGCAAGGTCAAGCCCGCGCTCGGTGACGACGGGAAACCCCGGTACGACACGGCCGACGTACGGTTCCGGCTCGATGGCGACCGGGTGCGTGACCTGCTCATGGGCGAGCAGCTGTACCAGGACCGGACGCTGGCCTTGCGCGAGCTGTACCAGAACGCGCTGGACGCGTGCCGCTACCGGCGCGCCCGCACCGAGTTGTGGAACCTGCGTCACCCCGACGACCGGGACACCTGGAAGGGGGAGATCGTCTTCGTCCAGGGGGAGGAGGACGGCCGTCCCTACATCGAGTGCCGGGACAACGGCATCGGCATGGGGCGCCACGAACTGCGTCACCTGTTCGCGTTCGCGGGCAGCCGGTTCGTGGAGGAACGGAAGTTCCTGGAGGAGCGGGCCGAGTGGGCCGCGGAGGGGATCCCGTTCCACGCCAACAGCCGTTTCGGCATCGGCGTACTGAGTTACTTCATGCTCGCCGACGAGATCCGGGTGACGACCACCCGGCTCGACTCCAATCTCCTCCCCGGCGAGACGCTGGAAGTCGACATCGACGGGCCGGGGGCGCTGTTCCGGATCCGGCCGAGGGGGACGAGGCGGCAGGCAGGAACGGCGGTGCGACTGTATCTGCGCAATCCCGGGGAGAAGGTGTCCTGCGGAGAGGTGATGCGCAAGCACCTGTGGGTGTCGGACTTCGCCGTTCGGGTGGAGGAGGGGGAGAAGGAGCCGTTGGTATGGCGGCCCGGTGCTTTGTCGGAGTACGTCGGTCGCGATGCGGATCCCTCCGCGACGTGGCGGTACGAAGACGGGGACAGCGCTCCGGTGCAGGACGCCGGGGACGGGGTGTGGTGGTGCGGGGGTCGCGGGGCGGTCCTCGCGGACGGGCTGTGGGCCGGGGAGCCCCGGTTCGGCTGCGTGGTCAACCTCACGGGGAAGCACGCCCCCACGTTGAGGCTGGACCGCGGGGCGATGCTGGACGACCACGAGGAGCATGTCGCCGGGCTGCTCGCCGAGAAGATTCCGGTGCTGTTCGACGAGGGCGGGGGTGTGCTGTCGCTGGAGTGGCTGCACGCGCTGACGGTCGGCGAATGGCCGGAGCCGGGGCGTCGGTTGCCTGCCCCTCGAGGCATGCCCAAGGGGCGTCAGCCGCAGCTCGCCGATGTGATCGCCGCGCAGGCCGTATCCCGGGGCCACCGGTTCGCGTTCCGCACGCGTGAAGAGGCGGAGATGGTGGCGGACGCCGCGGCCGTCGGCTGCTGTCCCGGTGACCAGGAGCTCGTCGTGCGTACACGGACGGCCGGCGCGGCGGTGGTAGCCGGGAATTCCGGTGTCTTCGAGGAATGGCGAGCCCGCGTCTGGGCGGCCGCGAACCCGGGTGCCGGGGTGCTGCCCCGGTCTCCGCTGCGTATCGCGCGCCCCACCGACGAACTGCTCCTGAACTGCGTCGGGGAGTCGGACGGCACCCCCCTCCCACCGGGGACGGTGCTGACCGGCGTTCTGGTGAGCGGACTGCCTTTCGCATACGTCGTGGACCGCATGAGGGAGTTCGGACTGACGCTGCCCGATGACGAGATTCTCGAGCGACTCATGGAGGTCAAAGACGAACGGCTGCTCAGCCGGGACGGGGACGGCATCCCTCCCTGGCTTCGACCACAGGACGAGCTGAACGCCGCAGAGGCCCGCCGCATCGCCCGCCGTACCGGATCCACTCCTCGTGAGGTCGTCGCCCTGCTTGCCGGACTGGGTGTCCGGGTGCCTGACGACGAGGAGTTCGACACGGTGCCGGGCAGGTGGCCACCAGCCGGTCGGGATCTGGAGAGGCTGGTGGTCCGGCGGCATCTCGATCCAGCGGATTGCGAACTGCCCCGGGATCAGCCTGTGACGGCGTTGCATCTGGTTCTGGCCGTGGGTGCTTTCCCCGGACAGCAGGACCGTATCGCCGAGGCGCTCACCGCGGCCGGTTACCGAATCCCGCCGGGCGCGTTGCCCGAGCGGGTCGAGGACATCGACCTCGCCCTCATCAGTAAGCTTGGCGACGGCCGTGATCCGTGGATCTCCGAGGACGAGCCCTTCCCGCTGCACCATGTGTTCCGCGTCTCCCGCGAGACGAGCGTGGAACTGCTCGTCGAGCGGCTGGCCGCCCTCGGGCTCACGCCGCCCGAGCTGCCCTTCACCGAGGAACGCAACACATACCGGCGGCTCACCGACGACATGGGCGCGGTCTACGGATTCGACCGCTACTACGGCGACAGCGACCCCTGTCCCGTGGAGTCCGACACCGTCCTGGATCTGGCACGGGACAACGTGCTCCCGGAGAGGGAAGTCGTGCGGATGCTGACCGACCTCGGCTATGCCGTCCGAGGCGTCGACGAGTACCCGGGACAGCCCCGCGACCACCTCGACGTGGTGCTGATGAGCCGCCACCAGGACGGCAGGGCACCCTGGCTCGACGCGGAGCGCCAGGTGCCCTGGCATCACGTCGTACGCGCCGCCCACACGCGTCAACTGACGCCCGAGGAGATCGTCGAGCGACTGATCCGCTGCGGCCACTTCGTGGCGCCCGAGCCGTCGGCCGAGGGCTGGACTCATGGGGACGACCTGGCTTTGCTCCGCAGGGGCTGGGGATCGACCGCTGTGTGGCTGGCCGCAGGCGAACCCGTTCCCCTCACCCACATCCTCCGCACCGCCGACCACCTCAACCACACCCCCACCGCAGTCGCCCGCCGCCTCGAACAACTCGGCCACGCGCTCCCCGACGACATCGAGTTCGCGGAGCCCGAACGACCGTGACACCGGGCTCTCCCCCACCGACCCCGCGGTAACCACTACCGTCGACAGTGACGATGGGACGCCCACCGCCGTGCGTCCCCTTCCACACGTCTGACGAGGTGGCAAGTGAAGGCGATCCGTCGATTCACCGTCCGACCCGTCCTCCCGGAACCCCTGCGGCCGCTGAGCGACCTCGCGCGCAACCTGCGCTGGTCCTGGCACGCGGAGACCCGCGACCTCTTCCAGTCCGTCGATCCGGAGCGCTGGGCCGCTTCGGGCGGCGACCCCGTACGGCTGCTCGGCAGCGTCCGCCCGGCACGACTCGCCGAACTCGCCGAGGACCGCCGCTTCCTGCGCCGGCTCACCGCGGTCGCCGACGACCTCCACGACTACGTCACCGGCGAGCGCTGGTACCAGACCCAGACCGCCGGACTCCCCGCCGCCGTCGCCTACTTCTCGCCCGAGTTCGGCATCACGGCCGCCCTGCCCCAGTACTCCGGCGGCCTCGGCATCCTCGCCGGCGACCACCTCAAGGCGGCCAGCGACCTCGGCGTACCCCTCATCGGCGTCGGGCTGCTCTACCGGCACGGCTACTTCCGGCAGTCCCTGTCCCGGGACGGCTGGCAGCAGGAGCACTATCCGGTGCTCGACCCCAACGAACTGCCCGTCGCCCAGCTCAAGGAGGCCGACGGCACCGCCGCCCAGGTCTCCCTCGCCCTGCCCGGCGGCAGGCAGCTGCACGCCCGGATCTGGCTGGCGCAGGTCGGCCGCGTCCCCCTCCTGATGCTCGACTCGGACGTCGAGGAGAACGACCTCGGCGAACGCGGGGTGACCGACCGGCTCTACGGCGGCGGCAGCGAGCACCGCCTCCTCCAGGAGATGCTGCTCGGCATAGGAGGAGTCAGGGCCGTACGGACGTACTGCCGCCTCACCGGCCACCCCGAGCCGGAGGTGTTCCACACCAACGAGGGCCACGCGGGCTTCCTCGGCCTGGAGCGGATCGCCGAACTCTGCGCGGAGGGCCTGGACTTCGACTGCGCCCTCGAAGCGGTCCGGGCCGGAACCGTCTTCACCACCCACACCCCCGTCCCGGCCGGCATCGACCGCTTCGACCGCGAACTGGTCGCCCGCCACTTCGGACCCGAGGCCGAGCTGCCGCGCATCGACGTCGAACGCATCCTGCACCTGGGAATGGAGACGTACCCCGGCGGCGAACCCAACCTCTTCAACATGGCCGTGATGGGCCTGCGCCTCGCCCAGCGCGCCAACGGCGTCTCGCTCCTGCACGGCCGGGTGAGCCGGGAGATGTTCTCGGGCCTTTGGCCGGGATTCGACTCCGACGAGGTACCGATCACCTCCGTGACCAACGGTGTGCACGCCCCGACCTGGGTCGCCCCCGAGGTCTTCCGGCTCGGCGCCCGGCAGATCGGCGCCCAGCGCACCGAGGA
Source organism: Streptomyces sp. NPDC002838 (assembly GCF_040295365.1). NCBI lineage: Bacteria > Bacillati > Actinomycetota > Actinomycetes > Kitasatosporales > Streptomycetaceae > Streptomyces > Streptomyces sp. NPDC002838. The sequence continues at coordinate 8,998 of NZ_JBEOVF010000076.1, forward strand.
CGCCATGACCGTCGGCGGCTCGGAGCGCTGGGACGCGGTCGCGGACATCCCCGACCAGGACATCTGGGAGCTGCGCCGGAACCTGCGTGAGCAGCTGGTGACGGAGGTACGGGAGCGGCTGCGGGCTTCCTGGCGGCAACGCGGCGCGGGGACGGCCGAGCTGGGCTGGATCGACGGTGTCCTCGACCCCGACGTCCTCACCATCGGATTCGCGCGCCGAGTCCCGTCGTACAAGCGCCTCACCCTCATGCTCCGCGACCGCGACCGGCTGATGGACCTGCTCCTGCACCCGGAGCACCCGATCCAGATCGTCGTGGCGGGCAAGGCACACCCGGCGGACGACGGCGGCAAACGACTGGTCCAGGAGCTGGTCCGCTTCGCCGACGATCCGAGGGTCCGCCATCGGATCGTGTTCTTGCCGGACTACGGCATGGCCATGGCGCAGAAGCTCTACCCCGGCTGCGACATCTGGCTGAACAACCCCCTGCGCCCCCTGGAGGCCTGCGGCACCTCCGGCATGAAGGCGGCGTTGAACGGCTGCCTCAACCTCTCCGTCCTGGACGGCTGGTGGGACGAGTGGTTCCAGCCGGACTTCGGCTGGTCGATCCCCACGGCGGACGGCGCCGGCACGGACCCCGACCGCCGGGACGACATAGAGGCCGCGGCGCTGTACGACCTCCTCGAACAGCGCGTGACCCCGCGCTTCTACGAGCGGGGTCAGGGCGGCCTCCCCGACCGCTGGATCGAAATGGTCCGCCAGACCCTCACCCTGCTCGGCCCGAAGGTGCTGGCGGGCCGCATGGTCCGCGAGTACGTCGAGCGCCTCTACGCCCCGGCGGCCCACGCCCACCGCACGATGGACCCGGACTCCGCGCGCGAACTGGCGGAGTGGAAGTCCCGCCTGCGCTCGTCCTGGCACGGCGTCACGGTCGACCACGTCGAGACGACCGCCGCGACGGCCACGGCGGAACTGGGCACGACCCTGGGCCTCCGAGTCCGGGTCGGCCTCGGCGACCTCGGCCCGGACGACGTCGAGGTCCAGGCGGTCTCTGGTCGCGTGGACGAGGAGGACCACATCACCGACGCGTCGACGGTCCCCCTGAAACCGGCGGGCGGCCCGGACGCGGAGGGCCGGTGGGTGTACGAGGGCCCGCTCTCCCTGGACCGCACGGGGCCGTACGGCTACACGGTCCGGATCCTCCCCGCGCATCGGCTGCTGGCGTCCGGTGCGGAGCTGGGGCTGGTGGTGGTGCCCTCCGAGGATGTGGTGGAGGGGGCGGGGGTTTTGATGCGGTGACCGTCCATCCCCCCAGGTGACCGTCCATCCCTCCATTGGACAGAAGGAAAGGCAAGGAGGGTACTCACTCCTTGCCACTCTCAACCTATAGCGCACTGGGGGGCTTGCGGCAAGACCCGGGTCGTGCCGCAGAATCGCCGGCCGAAGCACGAATCTGCGGACATGGGGGATTGTCATGATCGACGTGATCGTTGCCGGCGGTGGACCGACCGGATTGATGCTGGCCGCCGAGTTGCGACTGGCCGGAGTGCACGTGGTCGTGCTGGAGAAGTTGACCGAGCCGACCGAGCAGTCCCGCGGGCAGGGCCTGCACGCGCGCAGCGTCGAGATGATGGACCAGCGCGGCCTGCTGGACCGGTTCCTCGCGGTCAGTGAGAAGTTCCAGGTCGGCGGTCTCTTCGGCGGCATCGTCAAGCCGTGGCCGGACCGGTTGGACACGGCTCACCCGTACGGCGTCGCCACTCCGCAGCCGGTCACCGAGCGGCTGCTCAACGAGCGGGCCCTCGAACTCGGTGCCGAGATCCGGCGCGGCTGCGAAGTGGCCGGGCTGAGCCAGGACGAGGACGGGGTGACCGTCGAACTGGCGGACGGCACGCACCTGCGCTCGCGGTACCTCGCCGGGTGCGACGGCGGCCGCAGTGTGGTGCGCAAGCTGCTCGGCGTCGGTTTCCCCGGCGAGCCCGCCAAGGTCGAGACGCTGCTGGGTGAAATGGAGGTGACCGAGGATCCGGCGACGATTGCCGCCGTCGTCGAGGAAGTCCGCAAGACCCAACTGCGGTTCGGCGTCAGCCCCAGCGAGGAGGGGGTGTGCCGCGTCGTCGTGCCCGCCGACGGTGTGGCCGAGGATCGCGCGACCGCGCCGACCCTCGAGGAGTTCAAGCAGCAGCTGCGGGCCTTCGCGGGCACCGACTTCGGCGTGCACTCGCCGCGCTGGCTGTCCCGGTTCGGCGACGCCACCCGGCAGGCCGAGCGCTACCGGGTCGGCCGGGTGCTGCTGGCCGGCGACGCGGCGCACATCCACCCGCCGACCGGCGGGCAGGGGCTCAACCTCGGTGTTCAGGACGCGTTCAACCTCGGCTGGAAACTGGCCGCCGAGGTCAACGGCTGGGCGCCGGAAGGGCTGCTGGACAGCTACCACGCCGAACGGCACCCGGTGGGCGCCCGCGTGCTGGACAACACCCGCGCGCAGATCACGCTGCTGGGGACCGATCCGGGTGCGGCCGCGCTGCGGGAGCTGTTCTCGACGCTGATGGACTTCGAGGAGGTGAACCGGTACGTGACCGGGATGATCACCGCGGTCGGGGTCCGCTACGACCTCGGTGAGGGCCATGAACTGCTCGGCCGGCGGATGCGGGACGTGAAGCTGAAGCAGGGGCGCCTCTACGAGCTGATGCACGGCGGGCGCGGCCTGCTGCTCGACCAGACCGGCCGGCTCTCTGTGGAGGGCTGGACGGATCGGGTCGACCACGTCGTCGATGCCAGCGAGGAACTGGACGTGCCCGCGGTGCTGCTGCGGCCGGACGGCCACGTGGCGTGGGTCGGTGAAGATCAGCAGGGTCTGCTCGGCCGGCTGCAGAAGTGGTTCGGCGCTGCCGTCAGCTGAGTGCGGAGGTGTGGTCAGAAAGGGTGGGGCCTGCGCTCGGCCACCTCTCAGTCCTCGGCCAACCCGGCGCACAACCGCCGCAACACCACCCCACACCGCCGCGCATACGCATGCTGCAATCCCCGCGTCGCCGGCCCGCCCGCCCGCGCGTACCACTTCGCACCCCGGCTGAAGGCGTTCACCGTCAGCCACACAGTGCCGTCCCCCGTCCGCTCCACCACGAACGACTCCTCGCCGCACTCCGGGTGGCCCGTCAGCGTGCCGTACGCCCATCCGGCGCGGCGGGGTTCCTCGACCGTCCAGACCACCCGGCACGGCGCCTTGATCATTCCGGCCAGGGTGACCGTGACATCGACGTCGGGGGCCGCCCGGTCCGCGGTCGCGTCGATGCCGACGCCCATCGCGCGGTGCATCTCCCAGGTGAGGACCGCCTCGGCGGCTCTGCGGAAGACCTCCTCGCCCTCGCCGATGCGTGCGCGCACGTGCATGGGGTGGAAGCCCGGTGGGCAGAAGCCGGTCTGCCGGGTCGCGCCGACGTCGTCGTACGTGAAGGACATGGGAGACAAGGGTAGGGCGGCGCCCGGGCATGCCTTCGCCCCGGGTGCCGCCCCGGGGATTCGCACCACCGGGACGGCACCCTGCCTACGAGGCCCGCGGTTTACGGGAAGGTCAGTTTCCAGCCGTTGATCCGGCCGGTGTCCCGGGCCGCGTTGTCCTGGACCCTCAACTGCCAGACCCCGTTGGCGACTTCGGAGGAGGCGTTCACCGTGTACGTGGTGTTGATGTTGTCCGAGCTCCCGCCGGTGCCGTACGCCTTCAGCGTGTACGCCGTGCCGTCGGGGGCGATCAGCTGCACCTGGAGGTCGCCGATGTAGGTGTGGACGATGTCGACCGCCACGGCGAGGTTCGACGGGGCGTTGCCCGTCCGGCCGGAGACGGTGATCGACGAGGTGACCGCCGCGCCGTTGTCCGGAATCGATACGTCGGTGTCGTTCTCGAAGGACGTACCGCCACCGCCGCCACCGGGACGCGCGCCGACCGCGACGCCCGCCCAGGCGTTCGCCACCGCCGTGTACTCGGGCGAGGTGGTGCCGTACAGCTCACCGGCCGCCGCCAGGGTGCCCGTGCGGGCGCCCGCGTAGTTGGTCGTGGACGTGAACTTCGTGGTCAGTGCGCGGAACCAGATCTTCTCGGCCTTGTCGCGGCCGATGCCGGTGACCGGAAGGCCGTCCGCGGTGGGCGAGTTGTAGGTGACGCCGTTGATGGTCTTGGTGCCGCTGCCCTCGCTCAGCAGGTAGAAGAAGTGGTTCGCGGGGCCCGAGGAGTAGTGCACGTCGATCGAGCCGATGCCCGAGTACCAGCTGTCCTTGGAGGAGCCGTCCTTGCTCGGCCGGTCCATGTACCGCAACGGCGTGCCGTCGCCGTTGATGTCGATCTCCTCGCCGATGAGGTAGTCACCGACGTCGGAGGCGTTGTTGGCGTAGAACTCGACCGTCGCGCCGAAGATGTCGGACGTGGCCTCGTTCAGACCGCCGGACTCGCCGCTGTAGTTGAGCCCGGCCGTGTTGGAGGTGAGCCCGTGGGTCATCTCGTGCGCGGCCACGTCGATCGACGTCAGCGGGTTGGCGTTGCCCGAGCCGTCGCCGTACGTCATGCAGAAGCAGCTGTCGGACCAGAACGCGTTGACGTAGTTGTTGCCGTAGTGGACGCGGGAGTACGCGCTCACACCGTCGCCGCGGATTCCGGAACGCCCGTGCACGTTCTTGTAGTAGTCCCAGGTCAGCGCGGCGCCGTAGTGCGCGTCGGCGGCGGCCGACTCCAGGTTGGACGGGCTGCCGTTGCCCCAGATGTCGTCGGGGCCGGAGAAGAGCGTGCCGGTGCCGGAGGTGCCGCGGTTGAGGTTGTACGTCTTGTGGTTGCCGCGGGCGCCGTCGGTGAGGTTGAACGTCGATCCGGACTGCGTGGTGCCGAGGGTGACCGTGCCGCTGTACACCGTGTTGCCGGTGCCGGTCTCGATGGCCTCCCACTCGTACAGCTTCTCGCCGGTCGCCGCGTCCGTGACGACGTGCAGCTCCCGCGGGGTGCCGTCGTGCTGGAAACCGCCCACGACCGTCTCGTACGCCAGCGTCGGCTTGCCGTCGCCCGCCCAGATCACCTTGCGCGGGGCGCGGTTGACGTCGGGGCTCTTGGCATCCTCCGCCTTCGCGGCGGCGAGCGCCTGCTTCTCGGCCTTGGCCGCGGGCAGGGCGGCCGTCGTGGTGGCCGGCTTGATGGCGGCCCGGGTGGCCTTGACGACGGCCTCGGTGGCGTCGGCCTTCGTGCTCTCGACGACCAGGTCGCCGCCGAGGACGGGCAGGCCGTCGTAGGTGCGCTCGTAGCGCGTGTGGACCGTGCCGTCGCCGTCCTTGAGGACGTCACGGACGACCAGCTTCTCCTTGGCGCCCAGGCCCAGGTCCTTCGCGGTGTCCGCCTTGGCGGCGTCGGCCTCGCGGATCAGTTCGGCGCGCTGGGCGGGGGTGAGCTTGACCGACTCCGAGCCCGGTATGACCTTGCCCGCAGCCGACGGTGCCTTCTCCGGGGCGGCGGTGGCGGCGCCCGACTGGACGGCCGCGGCGATCAGGGCGGAGACGCCGACGAGAGCGACGGCGGCGGCCCGGCGGTGCGCCGGGCGGATGGTGCGGGTGTGGGAGGTGCGTCTGTGGGAGGAACTTCTCAACACTGACTCCTTCTGCGCGGCCGCGGGTCGCGCGGCCAGGGGAGACCGGTCGGCGGGTGGGCCGTCCGGGCAGAGCAGGGCGGTGCGCGGAACCACGTGCGGGAGCCGGGACCTTTCGGTCCCAGGCCGCGTCCACAGCGGTGAACAGGTGGGGTTGCTGTGGAGGGGCCGTGGGAAGAGTGGCAGCAGATCGCGGTTTCTGTCAGGGGCGCGTCAGGAGTTGGCTGGAAATCGTTCGTTGTCCGGGGGTTCATGTTCGCTATACGGACTATTCATAGACGGGCCATCAGGGGTCGGCTCAAGGGCGGGCATCCCCGTGCCACGACCCCCACAGCGCCGCGTACGCCCCCTCCGCCGCCACCAGCTCCTCGTGCGTGCCGAGTTCGGTCAGCCGGCCGTCCTCCATCACCGCCACCCGGTCCGCGTCGTGCGCGGTGTGCAGGCGGTGGGCGATGGCGATGACGGTACGGCCCTCGAGTACGGCGGCCAGGGCGCGCTCGGTGTGCCGGGCGGTCGTCGGATCCAGCAGAGCGGTGGCCTCGTCGAGGATCAGCGTGTGCGGGTCGGCCAACACCACCCGGGCCAGGGCGAGCTGCTGGGCCTGCGAGCCGTCCGTACGGCAACCGCCCTCGCCCAGCATCGTGTCGAGGCCGTCGGGCAGCTCCCGTACCCAGGTCTCGGCGCCGACGGCGACCAGCGCGGCCCACAACTCCTCGTCGCTCGCGCCGGGTTCGGCGATCAGCAGGTTGTCACGGACCGTGCCCAGGAACACGTGGTGCTCCTGCGTGACCAGGACGACCTGGCGGCGCAGCTGCTCGGGACCGAGCCCGACGACGGGTACTCCGCCCACCGTCACCGTGCCCGAGGTCGGCGCGTCGACGCCCGCCAGCAGCCTGCTCAGGGTGGTCTTCCCGGCGCCGGAGGGGCCGACGACGGCCAGCCGCTCCCCGGGCCGGACCGTGAGGTCCACCCCGTGCAGCACCTCGCCGCCGCGGCCGTAGGAGTAGTGCACGTCGGTCACGTCGATGCGGTCGCCGTCCGGCGTGGGGGAGTCGGTCTCGTCCGCCTTGGGCGCCCGGGCCAGCCCCTCCACCCGGGCGAAGGAGGCGCCGCTGCTCTGCAGTTGCTCGACCCGGACCAGGATCTCGTCCAACGGCGCGCTGAACTGCTGCAGATACACCGCGGCCGCCACCACCGACCCCAGGCTCACCGCTCCCTGCGCGTGCAGCGCCCCGCCGGCCAGCAGCACCCCGGCCACGGGAAGGACGTACGACACCTCCACGACGGGGAAGAACACGCTGCGCAGGTACAGCGTGTGGAAGCGCCGGCGCCGGGAGACCTCCAGCGCGTCCCGGCTCGCCGCGATCCGCCGCTCGGCCAACCGGAACGCCTCGACCGTCCGGGCGCCGGACACGGTCGCCGCGAGGATCTCCGCGACCTGGGAGTTGGCCTCCCCCTCGGCGAGGTAGGCGGCGCGGGCCCGGCGCAGATACCAGCGCAGGACGCACCAGATGGGCATCAGGGTGAACACGCCGATCGCGCCGAGCAGCGGGTCGATGAAGAACACCGCACCGAGCAGGAACAACGCCTCCACGATGCTGATCAGGAGCACGGGACCGGTGTCGCGCAGCGTGGTGCCGACGGTGGTCACGTCGGCGGTGCCGCGGGCGGTCAGGTCGCCCGTGCCGGCCCGCTCCACCACCGATGCGGGCAGCGCCAGCGCCCGGTCGACGAACCCCTCGCGCACCCGCGCCAACGTCCGCTCCCCGAACCGGTGCCCCAGGTACCGGGCCCAGCGCGCCAGCAGCAGCTGCGCCCCCGCGCACACCAGGATGCCGAGCGCCAACCGGTCCACGGCTCCCGACCCGCCCCCGGCCCGCACCTCGTCGATGATCCGGCCGAGCAGCCACGGCCCGGCGAGCCCCGCCGCGGCGGCTGCCGCGTTCAGGGCGAGTACGGCCACGAAGGCCCGCCGGTCGGCCCGCACCAGCCGTACCGCGGCCCGGCGCACATCGGCGGGCTCGGCGATGGGCAGGTGTCCCTGGCTCATCCCACGACCTCCTCGGCATCCGTGTCCCGCGCCACCAGAGACCGATAGCCGGGGTCCTCCGCCAGCAGCCGCGCATGGCTGCCGCTCGCCGCGACCTTGCCGTCGACCAGGTGGTACACGATGTCCGCTCGGTCCAGCACGAGCGGTGACGTGGTGGTGAGGACGGTCGTACGACCCTCGCGCGCGTCCCGCAGCCGGTCCGCGACCGCGGCCTCGGTATGCGCGTCGAGCGCCGACGTGGGCTCCACGGCCAGCAGTACCTCGGGGTCGGCGAGCAGCGCCCGCACCAGTCGGACACGCTGCCGCTGGCCGCCGGAGAGGTTGCGGCCCTGCGCGTCGACCGGTGAGTCGAGCCCGTCCGGCAGACCCCGCACGATGTCGTCCGCCACGGCCGCGTGCACCGCGCGCAGGATCTCCGCCTCGTCGGGCTCCCGGCAGCCGCCGACCAGGGCGCGCAGCGGGCCCGCGAACAGGTCGGCCTCGGGGTCGGCGACCAGGATCCGGGCGCGCAGCCGCGGCAGCGGGATCTCGTCCAGGCGCACCCCGCCCCAGGTGGCCTCGGAGGGCGCGTACCGGCCCAGACGGTCGACGACGGCCGCGGTGTCCGCCGTCCGGGCCCCGGCCAGCGCGGTCAGCCGGCCCGGCAGCACCCGCACCCCGGACTCCGGGTCGTGCAGCACGGCCGGTTCGACGGGCGCCTCGCGGGTGCCGCCGTCCGGCTCCGGCTCCAGCCGCAGCAGCCCGACGACGCGCCGGGCGGCCACCGCGCCCCGGCCGAGCATGTAGCCCCAGTCGATGAAGTACCCCACCGGACGCACGATCACGGCGACATAGCCGTAGACCGCCACCAACTCGCCCACGGTGATCGCCCCTTGGGCGGCCAGTCGGGCCGCCAGCCAGGTCACGACGGCCAGGAACAGCGTCGGCAGTCCCACCCCGACCGCCTGCATCCAGCTGGTGACGGCACCGACCCGGTACCCCTGGTCCCGCAGCCGTCCCGAGTCCCGGCGGAACCCGTCGGCGATCAGCCCCTTCCCGCCGAGGCCGTTGAGGACGCGCAGCCCGCCCGCGAGGTCGCCGATCCGCGCGGTCAGCACGCCCTGCCGCTCCCGGTACTCCGACTCCGTGGCCTGTAACCGCCGCATCAGCGGTCCGACGAGCACGGCGATCAGCGGCAGCCCGAGCACCACCACCACGGCCAGCTGCGCGGACACCGACAGCAGCAGTCCGGCGACCGCGCAGTAGGCGACGACCGCGCCGACGCCGGGCCCGACGACCGTGAGCGCGGAGGCGATCGTCTGCACGTCCCCCACACCGATGGTCACGACCTCCCCGGCCGCCGTCCGCCGCGGCAGCGCCGCCCCCAGCCGTACCACGTGGCCGACCACGACCTTGACCGTGCGGAAGTTGGCGTCCATCCGCACCCGGGTCATGGTGCGGTGGCGCATGATGCTCAGCCAGGCGTTGAACGCCCCGACCGCGACCAGCGCCGCCGTCCATCCGGCGAGGGCGCCCATGTCGCCCCGCTCCAGCCCGTCGTCGACGGCCCGCGCCATCAGGTACGGCGTGGCCGACAGCAGCACCATCCACACGCTTCCCAGCAGCGCCCCCGCGACGGACCGCCCCGGCTGCCGCCGTACCAGCCACCACAGGTACGACCAACCACCGCGACAGTCGGGCCTACCCGGATCCTCGTACGCGTCGATCATGAGCCCCCGATTCCCCTAAGCCAGACTGTCCCGCCACGCCCGATGCAGATCCGCGAACCGGCCGGTGCCTTCGATCAGTTCGGCCGGCGTGCCGTCCTCGACCATCCGGCCGTGCTCCATGACCAGCACCCGGTCGGCGATCTCCACGGTCGACAGCCGGTGCGCGATCACGACGGCCGTACGGCCGTGCAGGACCGTCGACATCGCCCGCTGCACGGCCCGCTCGCCCGGGATGTCCAGCGAGCTGGTCGCCTCGTCCAGGATCAGTACGGCCGGATCGGCCAGCAACGCCCGTGCGAACGCCACGAGTTGACGCTGACCGGCGGAGATACGGCCGCCCCGCTTGCGTACGTCCGTGTCGTAGCCGTCGGGCAGCTCGCTGATGAAGTCGTGCGCGCCGATGGCCTTCGCGGCCTGCTCGATGTCCTCGCGGGTGGCGTCGGGCCGTCCGATGGAGATGTTCTCGGCGACCGTGCCGGAGAACAGGAACGCCTCCTGCGTCACCATGACCACCCCGCGCCGCAGTTCGGGCACGGCGAGGTCGCGCAGGTCGACGCCGTCGAGGAGGACCCGGCCGTCGGAGGGGTCGTAGAACCGGGCGAGCAGCTTGGCCAGCGTCGACTTGCCCGCGCCGGTCGAGCCGACGACCGCGACCGTCTGCCCGGCCGGCAGAGTCAGGTCGAAGCGGGGCAGCACCTCGCCGCCGGTGCGGTAGGCGAACCGGACCCCGTCGAAGACGACCTCGCGGCCGGGCTGTTCGGAGGCTAGGGCCTGTGTCGGAAGTGGCGTCGTCCGCCCGGCAGGCGCCACTTCCGACACAGGCCCTAGGGGCGGCAGCTGCCGGGGCGTCGAGGGCTCGGGCACGGACGGCGTCTGGGCGAGCAGCCCGGCGATCTTCTCCAGCGAGGCCGCCGCCGACTGGTACGAGTTCAGGAACATGCCGAGCCGGTCTATCGGGTCGTACAGCCGGCGCAGATACAGCACCGCCGCCGCCAGCACGCCCAGCTCCAGCGACCCGTCCGCCACCCGGTAGGCGCCCCACAGCACGATCAGCGCGACGGCCGCGTTGGCGACCAGCCGGGAGCCGACGACATACCGGGCCATCTCCAGAAGCGCGTCGCCGTTGGTCCGCTCGTGCCGCTTGTTGAGTACGGCGAAGTCGGCGTCGTTGGTGGCCTCGCGGCGGAACGCGCGCACCGGCCGGATGCCGTTCATCGTCTCGACGAACTTCACGATCACGGCGGCGATGGCGGTCGACCGCTTCCCGTACACCCGTGCCGCACGCCGCCGGTACAGCCGTACGAGGAGATACAGCGGCACGAAGGACGCCACGGCGACCGCGCCGAGGCCCAGGTCCAGCCAGAGCAGCAGCGCCGCGATGTAGACGAAGGACAGGATGACGGTGACCAGCTCCTGCAGGCCCTCGTCGAGCAGCTCGCGCAGGGACTCCACGTCCGTGGTGGAGCGGGAGATGAGACGGCCCGAGGTGTAGCGCTCGTGGAAGTCGATGCTGAGCGCCTGCGCGTGGCGGAAGATACGGCCGCGCAGATCGAGCAGCACGTCCTGGTTGACGCGGGCGGAGGCGATGATGAACGCGTACTGGAGGCCGCCGGAGGCGAGTGCGCAGAGCAGATAGCCGACGCCGACCGCGACGAGGGGACCGTTGTCGTGGTCGCGGAACGCGGGGACGGCGCTGTCGATGGCGTACGCCACCAGCAGCGGGCCCGCCTGCACGGCCGCCTGCTGGAGCAGCAGCAGGAGAGTGGTGACGGCGACGCGGGCCTTCATCGGGGCGAGGAGGGAGCGCAGAAGGGCCGCGGTGGCACCCGGGGGCGTGGGCAGGACGTCGCGGTCGAAGGCGTCGCCCGAGGTCTGGGCTTCCTCGGCCGGGTTCTCCCGGTCCGGTTGCTCCTTGTCCGGTGGGGTGGTCGTGGGCGCCGTCATCGGGCGGCCTCCTCGGTCCCGGCCATCAGATGGGCGTACTCGGCGTTGGTGCGCAGCAGTTCGTGGTGGGTGCCGACGGCGGCGATACGGCCACCGGAGAGCAGGGCGACGCGGTCGGCGAGCAGAACGGTCGACGGGCGGTGCGCCACGATGAGGGCGGTGGTGTCCGCGAGGACGTCCCGCAGGGCGGCCTCCACGGCGGCCTCGGTGTGCACGTCCAGGGCGGACAGCGGGTCGTCCAGCACGAGGAAGCGGGGGCGGCCGACGACGGCCCTGGCCAGCGCGAGGCGCTGCCGCTGGCCTCCGGAGAGGCTGTGGCCCTGTTCGCCGACCTGGGTGTCGGTGCCCTGGGGGAGGGCGTACACGAAGTCGGCCTGCGCGACGGCGAGGGCGCGCTGTAGCTCCGCGGTGCCGGCGGTGTCTTCGGCGCCCATGAGAACGTTGTCGCCGACCGCGGCGGAGAAGAGAGTGGGTTCTTCGAAGGCGACGGCGACGAGTGCGCGCAGTGTTTCTCTGGGCATCGCGGTGATGTCCTCGCCGTCGAGCGTGATGCGGCCGGACGTCACCTCGTGGAGGCGGGGGACGAGGGCCGTGAGGGTCGTCTTGCCGCTGCCGGTGGCGCCGACGAGGGCCATGGATTCGCCGGGGCGGATGTGGAGGTTGATGTGGTCGAGGACGGGTGGGGAGCCGACGGGGGCGTCGGGGTAGCGGAACCGCACGTTGTGGAATTGAAGGCCGTTGCCCTTGGAGCGTGTTGAACCGGTGCTCGGCGCCGCAGGCTGTGCCCACCCTCCCCCACTCTCGACCTCGCTCGAGCGGGGGGACCGACTGCCCACAGCGGTTTCCGGTTCCTGGTCCATCACCTCGAAGTACCGCTCCGTAGCCGTCGCCGCCTCCTGGCTCATCGCCAGCAGGAAGCCGATCGAGTCGACGGGCCACCGAAGTGCGAGCGCCGTCGACAAGAAGGCCACCAGCGTTCCGGCCGAGAGGGCACCGTCGGCCACCTGCACAGCCCCCAGCACCAACGCCGCCCCAATAGCCACCTCCGGCAGCGTCACGATGACGCCCCAGATCGTCGCCAGCAGCCCCGCCTTCCGCAGCTCGGTTCCGCGCAGGGTGCGGGACAGTTCCCGGAAGGCCCGCGCCTGGCTCCGGTGCCGCCCGAAGCCCTTGATGATCCGGATGCCGAGCACGCTCTCCTCGACGACCGTGGTCAGATCCCCCACCTGGTCCTGCGCGCGCCGCGCCACCTCGGCGTACCGCTTCTCGAAGACCACGCACGTCACCATCACCGGGATGGCCGGCCCCAGGATCACCAGCCCCAGCGACCAGTCCTGCATCAGCATGATGATCACGCCGACGACGATCGTCACCCCGTTGACCAGCAGGAACGTCAGCGGAAAGGCGAGGAACATGCGCAGCAGCATCAGGTCCGTCGTCCCCCGGGACAGCAGCTGACCCGAGGCCCACCGGTCGTGGAAGGCCACCGGCAGCCGCTGCAAGTGCCGGTACAGATCCGCCCGCATCGCCGCCTCGACCCCCGCCAGCGGCCGCGCCACCAGCCACCGCCGCAGACCGAACAGCAGCGCCTCCGCGAACCCGAGCAGCAGCAGATACAGCGCTCCGAGCCAGACGCCCGCCGGGTCCCGGTCGGCGACCGGCCCGTCCACCATCCACTTCAGGACGAGCGGGATCACCAGCCCCGCGCAGGAGGCGAGCACCGCGACGAACGCGGCGCTGAACAGCCGCACCCGCACGGGCCGGACGTACGGCCACAGCCGCAGCAGCGTGCGTACGGCGGATCGGTCTGTGGTTTCTTCGGTTTGTTCCGGTTGTCCCGGGTCCTTGGCGGTGGCAGGTGGCGTCGGCATCATCTGTGAGCCTACGGATCGGCACTGACATCGCCCACCGAGTTTTGGCCGGACCCGGATCGGCCGCTGGTCCTACGACCTGCGCGTTCGAGCAGTCGTACGGCCGCATCAGCCGATCGGTTGATGTCCGTTCGAGCGCGACGGCCGATGCCCGCGCCGCCCCCTCACCGCGACTCTGATGCCATGCCTGTCATCGAAGTCACCGACCTGCGCAAGTCGTACGCCGGCCGAGCCGTCGTCGACGGCGTCTCCTTCGCCGTCGAGGAGGGCGAGATCTTCGGCATCCTCGGCCCGAACGGCGCCGGCAAGACCACCACCGTCGAGTGCGTCGAGGGTCTGCGCCTTCCCGACGCCGGCCGCGTCCGCGTCACCGGCCTCGACCCCGTCGCCGAGCACGTGGCCACCCGCCAGGTCCTCGGCGCCCAGCTCCAGGAGAGCGAGCTTCAGGCCAAGCTCACCGTCCGCGAGGCGCTGGAGCTGTACGCCGCCTTCTACCCCAGCCCGCTCGACTGGCGGCCCCTCGCCGAACGCCTCGGCCTGACCGCCAAGTTGACGACCCGGTTCGCCAAGCTGTCCGGAGGCCAGAAGCAGCGGCTGTTCATCGCGCTCGCCCTGGTCGGCAATCCCCGGGTCGTGGTCCTGGACGAGCTGACCACCGGCCTCGACCCGCGCGCCCGCCGGGACACCTGGGAGCTGATCGAGGACATCCGCGCGAACGGCGTCACCGTCCTCCTCGTCACCCACTTCATGGAGGAGGCACAGCGGCTGTGCGACCGGATCGCCGTGATCGACAAGGGGCGGGTGGCCGGGCTGGACACTCCGGCCGGCCTCATCGGCCGGTCCGCCGGTGCCACCGTCATCAGTTTCACGCCGTCGGCCCCGCTGGACGACCGTGACCTGAACGCGCTGCCCGCGCTCGCGTCCGTCCAGCACAAGGACGGCCGTATCACGCTCTCCGGCACCGACGAGACCGTCAACGCCGTCATCACACTCCTCGCCCGCGCCCACATCACCGCCCACCAACTCCGCGTCACCGAAGCCACGTTGGACGACGCGTTCCTCGACCTCACGAAAGAGGCAGCGGCATGAGCACGGCCGTCGTCAACACCGCCGTACTGAAGACCGAGGTCCGTCTTTTCCGCCGGGAAGCCGGCAACTACTTCTGGATCATGCTGTTTCCGGTCCTCCTGCTGGTGATCCTCGGCTCCATCCCGGCCTTCCGCGACCCCGACCCCGGCCTCGACGGTTTGCGGGTGGTGGACGCCTACGTCCCCGTGACCGTGCTGCTCGGCCTCATCGTCAGCGGTCTGCAGGCGATGCCGCAGACCCTCACCGGCTATCGCGAGCGCGGCATCCTGCGCCGTATGTCCACCACGCCGGTTCGGCCGTCCGCGCTGCTGACCGCGCAGATGCTGGTGTACGCGGGCGGTGCCCTGGTGTCGGCGCTGCTGGCCCTCGCGGCCGGCCGGCTCGCCTTCGACGTACGGCTGCCCCGGCAGCCCTTCGGATACGCCCTGGCGCTGGTCCTGGCCGTCCTGGTCGCCCTCGCGCTGGGCGCGGTGATCTCGGCCCTGTCCCGGACGACGAAGATCGCGAGCGCCGTCGGGACCACCGTGTTCTTCCCGGCCATGTTCTGCGCGGGCGTCTGGATGCCGGTGCAGACGATGCCGGACGTCCTCGCCCGGATCGTCGGCTACACCCCGTTCGGCGCGGCGGCGCAGGCGCTGAACGAGGCGGCGGCGGGTGACTGGCCCGGCTGGGACCACCTGGGCGTGCTCGTCGCCTGGACGGTGCTGCTGACGGCCGGGGCCTCGCGCTGGTTCCGTTGGGAGTGAACGGGGCGGTGCAGACTCAGTCCATGGCGCAGGCGCGGGGGAGTGAGCAGCGGTGGGCCCAGTTCGACCGGTGGGGGCCGTACGCCCTGCTCGGGACCGGCCTGCTCCTCTCCGTCGCCACGTCGGAACTGATCGGCATGGACCGGGTGGCGTGGACGGCCGTCGCGCTGCTGGTCACCGTCGCGCTCGGCCTGCAGTTCTGGTGGGGACGGGTGCCCCGGGGCCCATCCGTCGCCGGCGTCTTTCACTTCTTCGCGCGCTGGGCCATCTCCTTCGCACTTACCTGGTTCAACGGCTTCTTCGGCGTCTACGCCATCATCGGCTACTTCACCGCGGACCGGCTGATGCCCCCTCGGTGGGTGAAGGCGGGGCTCTTCGCCACCGCCGTCGTCATGGCCGGTTCGAACCTCGGCGGCATGTCACAGCTGCGGTCATGGCTCGACTGGGCGGTGTTCGCGGCGCTGCTCGGTCTGCACGTTGGGCTGACCCTCGTCTTCG
Organism: Streptomyces sp. NPDC002838; assembly: GCF_040295365.1. Lineage (NCBI taxonomy): Bacteria > Bacillati > Actinomycetota > Actinomycetes > Kitasatosporales > Streptomycetaceae > Streptomyces > Streptomyces sp. NPDC002838. The sequence continues at coordinate 24,521 of NZ_JBEOVF010000076.1, forward strand.
CCCGGTTCGCCGAGAAGGAACAGGAACGGGCCGAGGCCGAGGCCGCCACCATCGCCGAACTGGAACGCACCAACGCCGCCCTGCAACAGGCCCTCGACGAGAACGCCGCCCTCCACGCCCAACTCCTCGTCCAGGCAAGGGAAGCCGGTGTCGCCGACGAACGCCGCCGCCTCGCCGCCGAGATCCACGACACCCTCGCCCAGGGCCTGACCGGCATCATCGCCCAGCTCCAGGTCGTCGCGAACGCCCCCGACCTGCCGACCGCCCGCACCCACCTCGACCGCGCCTCCGCCCTGGCCCGCCACAGCCTCGGCGAGGCCCGCCGCTCGGTGCACAACCTGGCCCCCGTGGCCCTCGCCGACGACGGACTGCCCGAGGCGCTGAGGAACACGGTCGCGGAGTGGGGCGAACGGACGGGTGTACGGGCGGAGTTCACGGTCACGGGCACGGCGGAACAACTCCACGAGGAGCTCGCGGCCACGCTCCTGCGCATCGCCCAGGAAGCCATGTCCAACGCGTCCCGTCACGCGCGGGCCACCCGACTCGGCGTCACCCTCACCTTCCTGGGCGACGAGGTCATCCTCGACATCCGCGACGACGGGCAGGGCTTCGACCCGCTCACCCTCCCCGAGCGCACCCGCACCGGCGGCTTCGGCCTCGACGGCATGCGCGCCCGCGCCGAACGCATCGCCGGGTCCCTGACCGTCGAGTCCGAGCCAGGACACGGTACGGCGGTGTCGGCTCGCGTACCGTTGGTCCGCCATGACCATTGACGCCGAGATCTCGCTCCTCATCGTGGACGACCATCCCGTCGTACGGGACGGTCTGCGCGGCATGTTCGAGTCGGCACCCGGATTCACCGTGCTCGGCGAGGCCGCCGACGGAGTCGAGGCGCTGGAACTGGCCGTTGCCCTCGACCCGGACGTGATCCTGATGGACCTGCGGATGCCGGGCGGGGGAGGAGTCGACGCGATCCGGGAACTCTCCCGCCGGGGCGCCCGCGCCAAGGTCCTCGTCCTGACGACGTACGACACCGACTCCGACACGCTCCCCGCGATCGAGGCGGGCGCGACCGGCTATCTGCTCAAGGACGCCCCGCGCGACGAACTGTTCACGGCCGTGAGAGCCGCCGCCGACGGCCGTACCGTCCTGTCCCCGGCCGTCGCCTCCCGCCTGGTCTCCGCGGTCCGTACCCCCGGGGCCCCCGGCAACGAGCCCCTCTCCGCCCGCGAACGCGAAGTCCTGGCCCTGGTCGCCAGGGGCACGTCCAACCGCGAGATCGCCCGCGAACTGTTCATCAGCGAGGCGACCGTGAAGACCCATCTCACCCACCTGTACGCGAAGCTGGGCGTCAAGGACCGGGCGGCGGCGGTGGCGACGGCGTACCAGCGGGGGATCCTGGGCTGACCAGGCGGCCGCGTGTCCGCCTCACCCGACCACCTTGAGCAGCAGCACAGCCCGCGCGGGCACCGTGATGGCCGCCCCCGCCCGGTGCACCACCCCCGGCGCCTCCCCTTGCTCCTCCTGTGCCGTGTCGACGACCACCTCGTACCGTTCCGCCCACGGTGGCCCCGGCAGGACGAAGCTCGTCGGGCGGTCCCCGGCGTGCAGCACGGCGAGGAAGCTGTCGTCGAGGATCGGGGCGCCGCGCTCGTCGCGGCCCGGGATGTCCCGGCCCGAGAGGTACATGCCGAGTGTGGCGGCGGGCGCGTACCAGTCCTGTTCCGTCATCTCCGTGCCGCGTGCCGTGAACCAGGCCAGGTCCCGCAGGCCGTCCGCCGAGTGCGCCCGCCCGGAGAAGAAGGCCCGGCGGCGCAGCACCGGGTGGCGGTGGCGCAGCTCTGTCAGGCGGGCGGTCAGGTCGAACAGGGCCTGCCAGCCCGGGTCCTCCAGCAGGCCCCAGTCCACCCAGCTGATCTCGTTGTCCTGGCAGTACGCGTTGTTGTTGCCGCGCTGCGTGCGCCCCAGCTCGTCGCCCGCGACCAGCATCGGCACACCCGTCGACAGCAGCAGCGTCGTCAGCAGGTTCCGCAGCTGGCGGCGCCTGAGCGCCCGTACGCGCTCGTCGTCCGTCTCTCCCTCGACGCCGCAGTTCCACGACCGGTTGTCGTCCGTGCCGTCCCGGTTGCCCTCGCCGTTCGCCTCGTTGTGCTTGCGTTCGTAGGAGACGAGGTCCCGCAGGGTGAAACCGTCGTGTGCCGTGATGAAGTTGACCGAGGCGTACGGCCGCCGCCCTCCCCAGGCGTACAGGTCGCTCGACCCGGACAGCCGGTAACCCAGGTCCCGTACGTCCGGCAGCGCGCCCCGCCAGAAGTCGCGGATCGCGTTGCGGTAGCGGTCGTTCCACTCCGTCCACAGGGGCGGGAAGGCCCCTACCTGGTACCCGCCCGACCCCACGTCCCACGGCTCGGCGATCAGCTTCACCCGCCGCAGCACCGGATCCTGCGCGATCACCGCCAGGAAAGGGGACAGCATGTCGACGTCGTGCATCGAGCGGGCCAGCGCGGCGGCCAGGTCGAAGCGGAAGCCGTCCACGCCCATCTCCGTCACCCAGTAGCGCAGCGAGTCGGTGATCAGGCGCAGGACGTGCGGCTGGACCACGTGCAGCGTGTTGCCGCAGCCCGTGTAGTCGGCGTACCGCCGGGCGTCCGACTGCAACCGGTAGTACCCCCGGTTGTCGATGCCCTTCAGGGAGAGCGTGGGCCCCAGTTCGCCGGCCTCCGCCGTGTGGTTGTAGACCACGTCGAGGATGACCTCGATGCCGGCCGCGTGCAGGGCACGCACCATGCGCCTGAACTCGCCGACCTGCTGGCCCGTCGTACCGGAGGCGGCGTAGGCGGCGTGGGGCGCGAAGTAGCCGATCGAGTTGTAGCCCCAGTAGTTCTTCAGCCCGCGCCTGAGCAGATGGTCCTCGTGCGCGAACTGATGCACCGGCAGCAGCTCCACGGCCGTCACGCCCAGCTTGACCAGGTGTTCGATCGCCGCCGGGTGCGCCAGCCCGGCGTACGTGCCCCGCAGCTCCTCCGGGATGCCGGGGTGCAGTTGCGTGAACCCCCGTACATGAACCTCGTAGATCACCGAGTCGGCCCACGGCGTCTTGGGCCGGCGGTCGTCCATCCACTCGTCGTCGGGGGCGTCGTCGTGGACGACGACGCCCTTCGGGACGTACGGCGCCGAGTCCCGGTCGTCGCGCACGGTGTCCGCGACGTGCTGCTGCGGCCAGTCTCGGACGTGCCCGTACACCTCCGGCGGCAGGCTGCTGTAATCATTTCCTTTGGCGCCGTCCACCGCACGCGCGTACGGGTCGAGGAGCAGCTTCGCCGGGTTCCAGCGGCCGCCGGTCCACGGGTCCCAGCGGCCGTGCACCCGGTAGCCGTACCGCTGCCCGGGCATCACGCCCGGCACGAAGCCGTGCCAGATCTCGTGCGTCAGTTCGGTCAGCCGGGCCCGGGTCTCCTTGCCGGCCTCGTCGAACAGGCACAGTTCGACCGCCTCGGCCCCGCCCGCCCACAACGCGAAGTTGGTGCCCGCCACCCCGTCCGGACCGACCCGGAACCGGGCCCCCAGCGGCATCGGCGCACCCGGCCACACGGGCACGGCCGGCGCTTTGCGCTGCGCGCCGTTCACCGGGGCGGCAGGACGCCCCTTCTCGGCGGCAGGCACCGCCTCCTGCTCGGCTGCGCTGGACACCTGTCAGCCTCCCACGGCTCGCGGAACGACGTGGGAAAGGGCAAGTGACGTCCCGGCCACGGCACCCCCTCGCGTCGTTCTCCCCACTGTTCTGCCCAGAGCTTGGGTCGCACTCACGTTTCCCCGAAGCAGGCCCGGTCGTTGGGATCGTCGTGAGGCACGTAACTGGGCGCGCACGGCGCGCGGGGGTCGCACTGGCCGCCGTACTGACATGGGCAGGACTGCTCGCCGGAGCCGCAGGCTGCACGGCCGACGGCGCGGGCGGCATCGGAGGCATCGGCGGGTTCGGCAAACCCCCGGCGCCCGAGGACGTCATCCGGATCTCCCCGGACGACGGAAGCAAGGGCGTACGGCCGGACGAGAAACTCCGCATCCGGGTGCCCAGCGGCCGCCTGGAGTCGGTGAAGGTCGTCAAGTCCCAGGACGCCCAGGAGTCCCCGGTGCCGGGACACCTCTCGGAGGACGGCCTGAGCTGGGAGCCCGACGACCACGAGCTCGCGCTGGCCGCCAAGTACACGATCGACGCGGTCGCCCTGGACGGCCAGGGGCGCCGCTCCGCCCGGCACACCACCTTCACGACGTACGTTCCCGAAGAACGCTTCGTCGGATACGTCACCCCGGAGAACCGCTCCACCGTCGGCACCGGAATGATCGTGTCCCTGGAGTTCAACCGGGAGATCGAGCGCCGCGCGGCCGTCGAGCGGGCCGTCCACGTGAGCGCGAAACCGCCCGTGGAGATCCGTCCGCACTGGTTCGGCACGTCCCGCCTCGACTTCCGCCCCGAGCGCTACTGGAAGCCGGGCACGCAGGTCACGGTCTCCTTGCGGCTGAGGGACGTCGAAGGGGCACCCGGCGTCTACGGCCTCCAGCACAAGACGTTCTCCTTCACCGTCGGCCGCAGCCAGGTCTCGCTGGTCGACGCGGCCGAGCACACCATGCAGGTACGGCGGGACGGCGCGCTGCTGGCCACCGTGCCGATCACGGCCGGGGCGCCGAAGACCACCACGTACAACGGCCGGATGGTCGTCACCGAGATGCTCGAAGTGACCCGCATGAACAGCCGCACGGTCGGCTTCGGCGGCGAGTACGACATCCCGGACGTCCCGCACGCCATGCGCCTGACGGACTCCGGCACCTTCCTGCACGGCAACTACTGGGCGCCGGAAGAGGTCTTCGGTGGGGCCAACGTCAGCCACGGCTGTGTGGGGCTGAGGGACGTGAAGGGCGGCGGGTCGGACACGCCGGCGGGCTGGTTCTTCGACCGCAGCCTCATCGGGGACGTCGTCGAGGTCGTCCACAGCAATGACAAAAAGGTCGCTCCCGACAACGGCCTCGGGGGGTGGAATATGGGCTGGAAGGCGTGGAAGGCGGGCAGTGCGGTGAAGTAACCCGACAGGGGGGCGGGTTCGGGCACCTTTCCGTTGAAGTCCGTACTGATGAAGTCGGTACTGAACAGTGACCATCGGCTGACGCGATGCCAAAAACCTTGTGGTTAATATGCGCCGATGCGTGCGGGGCGCGCGCTGGGGAGCGGGTCTGACCAGGCCCGGCGAGGGGAGAGAACTTGAACGTGCGACCGATATCGGGGGCGTCGGTTGACGCGCGGGGGCGGGGCGGCAAGGGGGTACTGGCGCTGATACTCGGCGTCCTGCTGCTGGCCGTCACCGCGTGCGGCGGGGGCGGCGGCTCCGGTTCGGGGTCCGGGGGGAAGGACAAGGCCAAGGCCAAGGACTCCTCCCAGGCGGAGACCAAGCAGTCGCAGGCCGTCGTCTCCATATCCCCCAAGGACGGTTCCAAGGCCGTCGACACCAGCGGTGCCCTCAAGGTCGGTGTCGCCAAGGGCAAGTTGACCAAGGTCGAGGTCAAGGACGCCGAGGGCACCGCGATAGCCGGGAAGATCACCGCCGACGGCGCCGCCTGGCAGCCGTCCACGCACCTTGCCTCCGGCACCAAGTACACGGTGCACGCGGTCGCGAAGGACTCCGAGGGCCGGGAAGCGGCCGAGAACGCCGGCTTCACCACCCTGACGCCGAAGAACACCTTCATCGGCAACTTCACCCCCGAGGACGGCTCGAAGGTCGGCGTCGGAATGCCGTTCTCGATCCGCTTCACCCGGGGCATCACGAACCCCGAGGACGTCGAGAATGCCATCACCGTCAAGACCGAACCGGCCGTCGAGGTCGCGGGCCACTGGTTCGGGAACGACCGCCTGGACTTCCGCCCCGAGAAGTACTGGAAGGAAGGCACCAAGGTCACCGTCGACCTCAACCTCGACGGCGTGGAGGGCCGCGACGGCGTCTACGGCAAGCAGGACAAGACCGTCTCCTTCACCATCGGCCGCAACCAGGTCTCCGTCGTCGACGTGAAGACAAGGCAGATGAAGGTCATGCGGGACGGCAAGGTCATCAAGACCATCCCCGTCACCACCGGCAAGCCCGGCTACGACACCTGGAACGGCCAGATGGTCATCAGCGAGCGGCTCACGGTGACCCGTATGAACGGCGAGACGGTCGGCTACGGCGGCGAGTACGACATCAAGGACGTCCCGCACGCCATGCGCCTGACCACCTCCGGCACCTTCATCCACGGCAACTACTGGGGCGGCGGCGCCTTCGGCAACTACAACGCCAGCCACGGCTGCATCGGCCTGCGCGATGTGAAGGGCGGCTACGACAGCGGCGTGCCGGCCGCGTGGTTCTTCAACCACTCGATGATCGGCGACGTGGTGACGGTGAAGAACTCCAACGACGCGACGGTCGCTCCGGACAACGGGCTCAACGGCTGGAACATGTCGTGGGAGAAGTGGAAGGCGTGAGCGCTCACTGACGTAGGGCGTGGCGTAGGGCCCGGTGCTGTGACATACGGCACCGGGCCTTATGCCGTTAGTGCCCGTTAACCTGCCTGCATGACCGTGAATCTCGAAGTCGCCGAGGGCGTCGGCACGATCCGCCTCGACCGCCCGCCGATGAACGCGCTAGACGTGGCCACCCAGGACAGGCTGAAGGAGCTCGCCGAGGAGGCCGCGCGCCGCGAGGACGTGCGCGCGGTGATCCTGTGGGGCGGGGAGAAGGTGTTCGCGGCCGGCGCGGACATCAAGGAGATGCAGGCCATGGACCACACGGCGATGGTCCTGCGCGCCCGCGCCCTGCAGGACTCGTTCACGGCGGTGGCGCGCATCCCCAAGCCGGTGGTGGCCGCCGTCACGGGCTACGCGCTGGGCGGCGGCTGCGAGCTGGCACTGTGCGCGGACTTCCGTATCGCCGCGGACAACGCCAAGCTGGGCCAGCCGGAGATCCTGCTCGGCCTGATCCCGGGCGCGGGCGGCACACAGCGCCTTTCCCGGCTGATCGGCCCGTCCAAGGCGAAGGACCTGATCTTCACGGGCCGCATGGTGAAGGCGGACGAGGCGCTCACGCTGGGCCTGGTGGACCGGGTCGTTCCGGCCGGCGAGGTGTACGCCGAGGCGCACGCCTGGGCGGCGAAGCTGGCGCAGGGCCCGGCGATCGCGCTGCGTGCCGCCAAGGAGTCGATCGACACGGGCCTGGAGACGGACATCGAAACGGGCCTGGCCGTCGAACGGAACTGGTTCGCGGGCCTGTTCGCGACGGAGGACCGCGAGCGAGGCATGCGGAGCTTCGTGGAGGAAGGGCCGGGCAAGGCGAAGTTCCTCTGAATCTCGTCGAATTGATCTCGGGGAATCCCGCCGAACCTCTTGCAATTGACGTGACGTCTGATCCGGGTCCCTCGATGGGGCGGTTTATGAGAGCCTTAAGGCAACCTTAAGTCTGCCTTGTCGAGGAGACCTGTCGATTGCCCGCGACCGAGCCTTCACCGCAGGTCGGACAGGCTGCCGAAGGCTCCGAACTACCCCTGGCATATGCCGATCGACTCCTGCGGAATGAAGGATTCCGGGGGGTGTATTCCTCGGGAACGACCCCGAGGGGCGCTTTGGGCGGCCATGATGGGGGCATGGCGGGGCTGGAGGGTATCGAACAGCCGCGGGGAGACGGCCGTGCGACCGCGGCGCGCTGGTCTCCGGCGGTCGAGGACGAACACGGACTCAAGGCGCTCGAGTTGTTCGGCAACCCTACGGAGGCGGAGGTTCCGCTGCCGTCCCGCCCCGAGTCGGCGGCCACGGCACGCCGGCTGGCCCAGGTCGTGGTGCTCCGTCAGTGGGGTCTCACCCCCAAGATGACGGAAGACGCCGTCCTGCTGGTCTCGGAACTGGTCGGCAACGCCGTACGGCACACCGGCGCCCGCGTCTTCGGCCTCCGGATGCGGCGCCGCCGGGGCTGGATCCGCATCGAGGTCCGCGACCCCTCCCGGGGTCTGCCCTGCCTCATGCCGGTCCAGGCGATGGACACCAGCGGCCGGGGCCTGTACCTCGTCGACAAACTCTCCGACCGCTGGGGCGTGGACCTGCTGCCCCGGGGCAAGACGACGTGGTTCGAGATGAGGGTGGCGGACCGCTGACGGTCGCCACCGGCGGCCGGGCAGGATGCCTGGGGGCGCATCGTCGCCCGCGACCCCGACCGGTCCGCCAATCGGATGAATCACCCGTTTTCCCTCGTAACACCCCTTAAATGGGGTGGGTGACCACGACTGACCGCCGGATGGCCCTCCGGACCGCCCCCCGCACACACCGCACCCTGCTGCAGCGCACCCTCATCGCCGGCGCCGCCCTCACCGCGCTGGCCGCCTGCGGCACCGAGGCCGAAGACCGTGCCCCCGAAGCCCTCGGCACCAAGGCCGCCGTGCCCGCCCCGCCGAAGAAGAAGACCGTCCAGGGCCTGCCCGGCATGCCACCCGTCCTCGACCCGGAGGACGTCTACGCGGCCGACCGCCCGAACCGGCTCTCTCCGGTGGTCAAGGACTTCCCGTCCCGGGTCTACGTCCCCAACACCGAGTCCGACACCGTCTCCGTGATCGACCCGAAGACGTACGAGATCATCGAGACCATCCCCGTCGGCCGCCAGCCGCAACACGTCGTGCCGTCCTGGGACCTGAAGACTCTCTGGGTCAACAACAACCGCGGCCACACCCTCACCCCCATCGACCCGAAGACGGGCAAGGCGGGCAAGGAAGTGGAGGTGCACGACCCCTACAACCTCTATTTCACGCCCCACGGCAAGTACGCCGTCGTCATGGCCTCCCTCGACCGCGAACTCGTCTTCCGCGACCCGCACACCATGAAGCGGATCAAGACCGAACCGGTCAGCTGCTACGGCGTCAACCACGCCGACTTCTCCCTCGACGGCCGGTACTTCATCGTCTCCTGCGAGTTCAGCGGCGAACTGCTGAAGGTCGACACCGAGAAGATGAAGGTCGTGGGGCAGCAGAAGCTGCCGTTCGAGGGCGCCATGCCGCAGGACGTCAAGATCTCCCCGGACGGCAAGAAGTTCTACGTCGCCGACATGATGGCCCACGGCATGTGGGTCCTCGACGGCGACAAGTTCGACAAGCCCAAGCTCCTGCCCACCGGCAAGGGCTGCCACGGCCTCTACGTCAGCCGCGACTCCCGGGAGATGTACGTCTCCAACCGCGGCGAAGGCTCCGTCTCCGTCTTCGACTTCACCCAGAACAAGCTCACCAAGAAATGGCACCTGCCCGACGGCGGCAGCCCCGACATGGGCGGCGTCTCGGCCGACGGCAAGGTCCTGTGGCTGTCGGGGCGCTACGACGCCGAGGTGTACGCCATCGACACCCGCACCGGCACCCAGCTCGCCCGCATCCCCGTCGGCAGCGGCCCGCACGGACTGGCCGTCTACCCGCAGCCGGGCCGCTACTCCCTCGGCCACACGGGCATCTTCCGCTGACGCCAGGTCAGTTGACACGCCGCCGCACGAGTGACGGTCCCCGGCCCGTCGCCGTACACCCGGGATCGTGCTCCCCATGATCACCACTCGTCTGCGGCGGCGCGCCGCTGCCGCCGTCCTGTCCCTGGCCGCCGTCCTCGCCACCACGGCCGCCACGGCCCCCGCCACGACCGCTCCGACGACGCCTCCCACCAAGGCCACTCCCGCCTGCCCCCAGTTCGCGGACCCGGTCCGGGCCGCCGCCGACCGTCGGGTCGACGTCCGCCGCATCACCCCCAAACCGGTCTGGCGCAAGACCTGCGGCACGCTCTACCGCAGCGACGGCCGCGGCCCGGACATCGTCTTCGAGCAGGGCTTCTATCCGAAGGACGTCGTGGGCGGCCAGTACGACATCGAGAAGTACGTCCTGGTCAACCAGCCCTCCCCGTACGTGTCGACGTCGTACGACCACGACCTGTACAAGACGTGGTGGAAGGCCGACTACAACTACTACATCGACGCCCCCGGCGGCGTGGACGTCAACAGGACCATCGGCGACACCCACAAGTGGGCCGACCAGGTCGAGGTCGCCTTCCCCGGCGGCATCGCGCGGGAGTACATCATCGGGGTGTGCCCGGTCGACAAGAAGACCAAGGTCGAGAACATGAGCGGCTGCAAGAGCAACCCGCACTACGAGCCCTGGCACTGACGCCTGTCAGGCACTGAGCAGCACTTCCGACCCCACCGGCAGATAGCCGGCCGCCTGGAACGCCCGCAGACTGCGGGCGTTCCCCGCGGAGACCTGGGCCCACACCGGCTCGTCCCCGGTCAGGTGCCGCGCCGCGTGCACCAGCGCCCGCCCGAGCCCCCGATGCCGTACGTCCTCGTCCACCTCGACCGCGACCTCCAGCCGCCCGGCGACTCCGCGCCCGAGGACGAGCACCCCGCCGTCCGTGGTCCACACCCGCACGTCGTCGCGCCGCTCGCGGGAACGCGCGACCCTCGGGTGCGCGGGATCGTCGATCTCCCGCAGTGCGAGCGGCGGCTCGCCCGGCAGCGGAGCGCCCACCGTCATCACGTCGATCGTGTCGCTCCGGCGGCCCGTACGGTCCATGAGCGCCGCGAGGAACCGCGCGTTCATGGTCGCGGCGAGGGCGTCACAGTCGACGGCGCGCAGGGTCTCGTACACCCACGCCGGGTCCTCGTCCGTGCAGACCACGGAGTGCGCGGTGAAGGCGAATACCCCGGCGTCGCGAGGGGAGATCGGGGGCACGACGGTCGTACCGCCGTCCGCCGGCGGGAAGACGCCCCGCGCCGCCGCGTCGAGAATGCCCCGCAGTGTGTCCCTCACGAACGCGCACCCGATCCTTGAGTCTCCACCCACTGGAAGGCCCACACTCGCAGACATGATCGACGACGGCACCGGACTTTTCACCATCGGCGAGCTGGCCCGGGCCACCGGACTGACCGTGCGCACCATCCGCTACTGGTCCGACGAGGGCGCCCTGCCCCCGGTGACCCGCTCCGCGGGCGGCTACCGGCTGTACGACGCCGAGTCCGTCGCCCGTCTGGAACTGATAAGCACCTTGCGCGAACTGGGCCTGGGGCTGGACGCCGTACGCGAGGTCGTCAGCGGCGAGAAGGACGTCGCGTCGGTCGCGGCCGCGCACGTGGCCGCGCTGGACGCGCAGATCCGGTCGCTGAAGGTGACCCGTGCGGTGCTGTCGACCGTGGCGCGACGCGGCTCGACCGCTGAGGAGATGACGCTCATGAACAAGTTGGCGCGACTGTCGGCGACCGAGCGGAGGCGGATCCTGGAGGAGTTCGTGGACGAGATGTTCCACGGGCTGGACACGGCGGACCCCGTGATCCGCGAACGGATGCGGAGCATGGCCGTGGACCTGCCGGACGAGCCGACGCCCGAGCAGGTGGACGCCTGGGTGGAGCTGGCCGAGATGCTGCAGGACCCTCAGTTCCGGGCGCACATGCGCAAGGTGGCCGAGTTCAACGCGGCCGGCCGTGGGCCCGAGACTCCCGTCGGGGCGTCGATGTGGTTCGCCCGGCGGCTGGTGCAGCTGGCGGCCGAGGCGCGGGAGCAGGGCATCGCGCCCGGGTCGCCGGAGGCGGAGCGGATCCTGGGGGACCTGCTGGGTGACGCCGACCCGGCCGCCGTACTCGAACGCCTGAGGTCCACCACGAACGACAAGGTCGCCCGCTACCGGGAGCTGCTGGCCACCGTGAAGGGGCAGGGGCCGGCGGCGGCCCGCCGGGAGGAGTTCGGATGGGTGGTCGCCGCGCTGGAAGCGAAGGCGGGCAGCTAATCTGACCTTCGTCAGGAAGCCGACCAGGCGCGAGCAACACAGCAACACGAGACAAAAAGGGGCGGATCGGTGGCGGACATCGAGGAAGCACGTAAGCAGTTCGAACGGATCGACGCGGACGGTGACGGCCTCATCACCCCCGCCGAGTTCAAGACCGCCCTGGCCCAGGGGGGCGACTGGAACGTCACCGAGTCCGTGGCCGAGGCGATCATCGCCTCCCGCGACCTCGACGGCGACAAGCTGATGTCGTTCGACGAGTTCTGGACGTACCTGAACAAGTGACGCGAACGAAAGGGGCGCCCGACCGGGTTACCGGCGGGCGCCCCTTGTCATACGGTGCGCAGGACCATCCTCACCGCATCGCCCGGTTCAGCGCGGACAGCACCGCCCGGACCGACGCGGCGAGAGCGGAAGCGTCCTGACCAGCGCCCCAGCGGGTCGTGCCGTCGACGCGGCACTCGGCGTAGGCGGTCGTCTCGCCGTCGACGGTGTGGTCACCGAAGTCGAGTACCTGGCCGTCGCGGACGGGGACGCGGAAGCGGCGGCGGAGATGGTGCGCAAGGAATTGGAGGACCCGTTCGGGCCGCCGCAGTCCTACGCCCTGGAAAGCCCGCCGTCGGCCGGCGACAGCCGGCGCTGAACGTCAACCACCGGCAAGACGCCAAAGCGACGTGACTTCCGCGGCCCGGGCGGCGTGGAGGGGGTCAGCGGTGTCCCTCGCTCGTGGATGCCGCGGCCTGGTGTCGATCCTGTCCACCACGTGCAGGCCGGCCGCCTCGATGCCGGCCAGCAGCTCGCCGCGCGTCCTGAGTCCCAGGCGCTCGGCCAAGTCCGACAGGATGAGCCATCCTTCACCTCCCGGTTCGAGATGGGCGGTGAGCCCGTCCAGGAAACCGCGGAGCATGCCGCTGCCCGGGTCGTAGACGCCTCGTTCCACGGCGGAGGTGGGCCGGGCCGGAATCCAGGGCGGGTTGCAGACGACGAGGTCCGCGCGCCCGTCGGGAAAGAGGCCGGGGCCCATGACGTCGATGCGCCCGGTGAAGCCCAGTCGGCGGACGTTCTCGCGCGCGCAGGCCAGGGCACGCGGGCTGATGTCGGTGGCCACGATGTGGTCGATCCCCCGGCGGGCCAGGACGGCTGCGAGCACTCCCGTCCCCGTCCCGAGGTCGAACGCGGTGCGGCGGCCCATGTGGTGGTCCGCCGGCGTGGGAAGTGGTGCGTGTGCGACGAGGTCGACGTATTCGCCCCTGACGGGGGAGAACACGCCGTAGCGCGGGTGAACGCGAGCGTCGAGGGCCGGTACCTCCACGCCCTTCGTGCGCCACTGATGCGCTCCGACCACGCCCAGGAGCTCTGTGAGCGAGACAGCCATCGGCTCGGACGGCGGACCGTACGCCTCGGTGCACGCCCGGCGCACATCGGGGGCTCTGCGCAGGTTCAGGCAGTAGTCCCCTTCCAGCAGAACGAGGAGCCTGCCCAGCACGCGGGCACGGTGGCTGCGGGCCCGGCGGTGCAGGTGGAAGGAGTCTGCCGGGCTGTCACCTCTCCGGGGAGGTTTCCGGTCGATGCGGCGGCTCATCGCTCGCAGCAGTTGACGTGCGTTGTGGAAGTCGCCCCGCCACAGCAGGGCGGTGCCTTCGCAGGCCAGACGGTAAGCGGTGTCGGCTTTCATACGGTCGTCCGCCACGATGACCCGGCGGGGAGGCGGTGTCGCGCTCTCGGAATGCCAGTGTGCGGAACGGGGGGTGTTCGTCTCGGTCCAGCGGATCGTGGACACCACGTACTCCTCGTGATCGAACGTGCGGGGGCACGAAGAGCACTTCGGCGAGGAGCAGGGCGAACGGCCCGTGCTGCGGCACGGGCGCGTGTGTCAGGGCAGGTAGGGCTACCGCTCCCGCGTCGAAGCGCGAGAGGAGAAGTCGAAGACAACCATGCCGAGCGTCACGACCAGCCCTTTCGGAGAGATGAGGTAAGAGGCTCGCACAGCCCTCTCGCCGCGGGCAAGCCAGCCCGGCCACCTCCGCGGCCCGCCCGGCCATGGCGGCGAACAGCCCGCTTCCGTACGGTTGCTGTCGACGGCCGGACGGGCCGCAGGGGGAGGCCGGGATGCGGTACGACGCTCTGCCCCACGTCGACGAGCACACCACGGACATCGTCGCGCGCCCCGACGCGGTCTGGCATGCCCTCTCCGACACCCTGGACGACTCCTTCGCCGGCCCGACCGCCGCCCGCTATGCCCGCCTGGTCGGCTGCGCCGACCGCACGTCGTCAGGCCCTGGCCCCCTGGCCGAGGGCTCGACGCTGCCCGGCTTCCGGGTGGTCACCGCGGACCGGGCCCGCACTCTTGGCCTCCGGGGCTCGCACCGCTTCTCGACCTACACCCTGACCTTCCGCATCGAGGAACCCACCCCGGGCCGCACCCGCCTACGAGCTGAAACCCGAGCCGCCTTCCCCGGCGTGACGGGCATCCTCTATCGCCGGCTCGTCATCACCACCGGCTTTCACGCGAACGGCATGCGCCGCCTGCTGACGGGAGTGCGACGCCGGGCCGAACGGGCCGGATGAGCTGTCGGGCGACCCCGGCCCACCTGCGCAACGCCGCCTTGCTCTCGAAGGCGGCCACGTTCTTGTCCAACGGGTCGTCGGTGTACTGGTGGAGACGCCACTTCTCCTTGATACGGGGCTTGCCCGCGGTGACGTAGTCGGCGATCCAGAGGCCGTCGCCCGCCGGCCGTCTCCCAGTCGACGGCGAGGATGTCGCCCGGTCTGTCCGGGGCCTTGCCGAGGAAGTACTCGGCCTGGGCCGTGAGATGCATGCCCACCTCGGCACGATTCTTTGCGACATTTCCGGTTCCTAACACAGGCATGGCCTCGCCGGGTCTCCCACGGGGCCTGTTCCCTCAGCACTCGATGATGTTGACCGCCAGCCCGCCCCGGGCGGTCTCCTTGTACTTCACGCTCATGTCCGCGCCGGTGTCCTTCATCGTCTTGATGACCTTGTCGAGGGACACCTTGTGCGAGCCGTCGCCGCGCATCGCCATCCGCGCGGCCGTGACGGCCTTCACCGCGGCCATGCCGTTGCGTTCGATGCAGGGGATCTGGACGAGGCCGCCGACCGGGTCACAGGTCAGGCCGAGGTTGTGTTCCATGCCGATCTCGGC
>NZ_JBEOVF010000077.1:0-39320 GCF_040295365.1 Streptomyces sp. NPDC002838
CCGCTACGAGAAGACCGCGACCATCTACCTGGCCGGACTCCACATCGCAGGCATCTTCCTCTGGTCCGCCCGATGATCCAAACGAAACGCCCTAGGTGTCGTGGGTGCATACGGCACGTTCGCGGTGATCAGCACGACGGCCCTGCAGGGCATGGCCGATGCCGCCACCAAGCGCGAGGACGAGTTGAAGGCACTGCGCGACGAGACGCTGCCCGCCGCCAAGGCCGCGGTCAAAGTGAACGAGCGCCAGGTGACCATCGCACAACTCCAAGGTCAGATCGCCGCGACCGAACTCGCCTACAGCTGCGACCTCATCGCCTACCAGAACGAGCGATTCCTCAACCGCGACTTCTGGGACGCGCTGGCAGGCGTCGCCCGGCGCTCCCTGCACCGCTACCTAGACCTCGCCGGTCAGGCCGCGTGGTTCGCCGAGCGAGCCCTCGCCTACCAACTGGCGACGCCGCTCAAAGTGATCCGGCTGGGATACTTCGACCCTTCCATGCGCGACATCGGTGGAGTCGATCGGCTGTCCCTGGACCTCGCCGAGCTCG
Organism: Streptomyces sp. NPDC002838; assembly: GCF_040295365.1. Lineage (NCBI taxonomy): Bacteria > Bacillati > Actinomycetota > Actinomycetes > Kitasatosporales > Streptomycetaceae > Streptomyces > Streptomyces sp. NPDC002838. The sequence continues at coordinate 552 of NZ_JBEOVF010000077.1, forward strand.
AGGCGGTGCGCCTCGGCTCGGCCCGGCTGAGTCTGCCGCTCACCCGCACCTACTCTCTCGCGCGTGACCTGCCGCTGGCATTCGGTCAGCTCAAGAAGACCGGCCGCTGCACATTCACCCTCACCGACAACGACCTCCTGGCCGGCCATCCCGGCACCTACGCGCACCGCATCCGCACCGTCGATGTCCTGGTGGACGCTCCGGGGACCACGGAGCGGCCCCGCGGGATCCACACCAACATGGGATCCTCGCTGCTGCGCCGCTCTCCCGCAGCCGAGCGAGTTCCACTGCTGCGCTTCGCCGACGCCTACCCGGTCAGCGACTTCCGGAGCCGACGCGACCTGGAGTTGCACGGCCTCCCCGGCGAGCAGCTTCTTCCTTTCGAGGGCACTGCGTTCACGACGACGTGGACACTGGAACTGCCCCTGAGCGCAAACTCCGTGGGGCTCGGCCGCGTCACCGACGTACTCCTCGTCTTCGACCTGCAAGCGGCCTACGATGCCGGGCGGCCCGAGCGCGACACCGTCGCCGCCGCGGCACCCGCGTCGCGCTCACTGTTCGTCTCGACGCTCTCGGTCAATACCGCCGCGCTGTCAGCTATGCGGAAACCGCCGCCGACCGCGAAGCTGAGCTTCGCCCTCAACAAGCTCCCGCTGCCCCCCAATGGGAAGGTCACCAACCTCGCAGTGCTCCTGCCCGGTGTAGACGGCGGGACGTTCACCGCCAGGCTCCGGTTCGGCACCGCCCCCTTCACGACGTTCCAGATCGTGGACGGCATCGCGATGTCCAACCTCGGTGTGCTCAGCGACGGGAACCCATCCAACGCGCAACCGCTCAATGCAGCCACCGGTGGCTCCCCCGCCCGGGCCGTCGATCTCGAGATCGACAAAGGCAGCGATGCCGACAGGATCGCCGCCGCGCGGGACGTACTGCTGTGGGTGGAATACGACGTCGCGGAATGACCTGAGAAGTCGGAACGAGGTGGAGCCAACCGTTCCTCAGGGCGAAACAGTCATGGGAGGCGACCATGCCGCACATGAGTCCGGTTAACCACCGGGTCAAGCACAAATCGACCATCCCGGCGAACTTCGGCACCGAGATCGAGCTCTTCGTACGGGAATATAAGGCCACCGGATCCGGGGGCACCCCCAAGCCGGTCCTCATGCTCCACGGCAGGAGCGTTCCGGCCCTCCCCGGCTTCGACCTCGTGCGCCCTGCGCAGGGCAGCTCCCCGCACCCGGACACCAGCTACAGCTGGGCGCAGGCCCTGGCGGGCAAGGGCTACAACGTATACATCATGGACCTCCAGGGATCCGGGCTCTCCCCCCCGCCCGGAAATGCACGACCCGTGCAACGCCAACCCGGCCCAGCGGGGCCTCCTGAAGACCAATCCCGGTACGGAGGACTGCGACCCGGCAGCGAACTACGCGTCCCAACTGGGCAACTCCAAGAGCGAATGGGACGAACTGGGCACCGTCGTTAAGTTCATCAGGGGGCGGTGCGCCAACGAGAAGGTCGCACTCATCGGCTGGTCCGCGGCCGCGTTCGTCATGGGCCCGTACGCGCTGCAGAATCCCGGGCATGTGGCGAGCATGTTCCTTCTCGCGCCCATGTTCCCCCCGAACGGCCGATGGTCGACGAACACCTCCGACCCCTTCGCTCCGCCTCCCGGAACGCCCCTGCCCACGAAGCCCGAGTCCAAGCCGCCCGCGGTCTTCGGCTTCCCGATGAACCTGACCAGCAAGGCGGGACTCCAAGCCGTCATCAGTGACAAGGAACTGGCCGACCACGTGTGGGAGGCCATCATGGACTGCGACAGCATCGGCCAGAAGTGGGGCGGCTCCACCCCGGGGGCACCCGAGGGCGTCATGCGGTGGCGCAACTCCTACTGGTGGGGCTGGAACGCGAGCACCGTGCCGCACGGCTCCACGCTCGGCAGCACCGTGCCGGTGTGCATCGTCTACGGAGACCAGGACAGAACGGCCAACACGCCACCGGAGATGGGGCCGGTGCTGCACTTCTCCGTTCCGGAGCTTTACAAGGCGATCCCGGGTGCCGACAAGCTGATGTTCCGTTTCGAGGGCTGGGACCACAACCCGCTCTGGGAACGTCGACCCGCCCAGGTCCTGCAGCACATGTCCTGGAAGTGGCTCAAAGACAAGAAGGCGTACGGCGTCGAGAGCGGAAGCTGGGTCATGGACACGGACGGCGTGCTTGCGGAAGTGGAGTAAGGTCCCGGGTGCGAACGAGCCGGTGCCGGCCGGCACCGGGCCCCGGCGGAGCCGTGGCCGCAGCCCAGTACCAGGTGTGCCAGCAGCGCACGCTGCAGCCTGTACGGGCCGTCGAACCGTCGGCGTAGGTGATCTCGGGGTCCGGTGGCGCCTCGGAGCCGGTCAGCGCGGCGCAGGTGTGCGCGAGGGTGTCAAAGGGGTCCTTTCAGAATGCTGGGGTCTTGCGGGCGAGGGTCATGCAGTGGGCGAGTTGGAGGAAGGCGTCATGCATGTCGTCCCGGGTCTCCCAGCGGATCCGTAGACGGCGGGCCCCGCGGAGCCAGGCGATGGCGGACTCGGCAACCCACCGGACGCGGCCCAGGCCCGAACCATGCGGTTGTCCCCGCCTGGCGATCTTCGGGACGATGCCGCGCTCGCGCAGCCGGCGGCGGTAAAGGTCGTGGTCATAGCCGCGGTCGGCATACAACGCCCTGGGCTTGCGCCGAGGCCGCCCGCGCTTGCCTCGTACCGGCGCCAGCCCGTCGACCAGGGGCAGAAGCTGGGTGACATCGTTAGGACCGGGCTCGGACCGACTTTTGGGCTGCTTCGCCCCCGCTTGGCCTGCACGTGCGAGGCATCAATGGTGACGCGGGAGAAGCCCAGGCGGTCCGCCGCCCGCAACCGGTTCAGCAGCACCCGCTGGAGTTCCTCCCACACCCCGGCCTCCTGCCATTCGGCCAGCCGCCGCCAACAGGTAGGGCCGGAACCGAACCCCAACTCCTGCGGCAGGTACTCCCACTGGATCCCGGTGTAGAGGACGAACAGCACACCCTGCAGCGTCTTGCGGTCGTCGATCCGCTTGCGCCCCGGGTGCCGGAATCGCCGTTCATGCTTCGGCAGCAGCGGCTCGATCACCGCCCACAGCTCGTCACTGATCTCCCACGGCTTCCGCCGTGCCACGGGTCACCCCACAGCCGCCCATACCGCCGACCAATTGTGTCGCGCTTTGCGGAACGGACCGCTGCACCAACGCCTGAAGAGTTGCCCGCCTGGAAACAGGCCCACAACAAGAGCCACAACGGGTGCGGGCACGGGTCGAGCACTGCTTCACCCGCATGAAGACCTGGAAGATGCTTCGCGACTGCCGCTTGCGTGGTGACGGCGTCTACGACGCCATGGCTGGCATCGCCCGCCTGCACAACCTCAACCTCGCCGGGTAGGCGCACCGTGACCGTTGAGGTCGACCGTCCCCGGAGCGGTCCGAAGATCACTTACGGAACTCTTAAGTCGCGGGGTGATGCACGACGGTGCCGGCCTATGCCGGGATGAATCGGCCTGTGCAGAACCATGCGCTCTGTGACCGGGCCCGGAACAGCGCCGTTTGCCAACGGTTCTTGCGGGCTGCGACCTGGCTGTCTGCAATCTCGGCGAGGAAGGTCCTCAGCACGTCGGGACCCTGCTCGGCAAGATCAACGAAGCGCTCATGGAGGCCTACCAACTCGTCACTGGCCTGGAGTGCGTAGAGCTCACCGAGCCCGAAGGCGAGGAAGTGCCGCTGAACTCGGCGAGTCAGGCTTGCCGTCCAGTGTGCCGGCGGCGCGACGGTGAACTGGACGGTGCAGGAGAGCCCCCGACCTGACGGCGTGCTCGACACGCCTCGGAGTACCGGTGGGGCCAAGGCTTCATCGATGACGTCCGCTCATACGTCGCGGTGGGCCCTGAGACGCGGGGCTCCCTACCTGCCCGTGGCGCCGACATCGCCGGCTGCCTGCCGGCCAGGGTGTTCAATCGCCGTCCAGTGGATGTCCAGTCCCGGCTCATAGTTTGTGCTCGCCGGCTGACGATTCGGCCAAGCGGAACCTTGCCGCGATTCCCGCACCACGCCATGCCCACCGGGAGGAAGCACCGATGAAAGCAGGGATCAGGAAGAAGCTGACCACAGCCGTGGCGGTCGCGTCCGCCGCGGCAGCACTCGCGGTCGTCGCTTCGAGCAGCAGCACGGCCCAGGCCCAGGTCGCCAGCCTGCAGGCGTTCGCGATCACGAGTGACGGCACGCGGATGGCCATGTTCACCACCGACAGACCCGACGTGCTCGACTGGGTCCGAGTCATCAAGGGGCTCAGCGGTGACACCGCCCTTATCGGAATCGACTTCCGCGTCCAGAACGGCGTCATGTACGGCGTCGGCAACCAGGGTGGCATCTACACGATCCAGACCCCGCCCCAGACCGTCGACGTCGTCGTCACCAAGGTCTCCCAGCTCACCATCCCGCTGTACGGCACGAACTTCGGGGTCGACTTCAACCCGGCCGCCAACCGGCTGCGGGTGATCAGCGACAACGGGCAGAACCTCCGCCACAACATCGACGACAAGACCCCGGGCGCCTCCCCCGCCGCCGGGCACACCGTCGAGGACTCCATCCTGTCCACGCCGGGGGTCGAAAACGTATCCAGGGGCGTCACCGCCGCCGCCTACACGAACAACGACCTGAACGGGGACACCGCGACCACGCTGTTCGACATCAACACGACCACGGACCAGGTCGTCATCCAGTCGCCGGCCAACAACGGCGCGCTGGCCCCGACCGGCAAGCTCGGCGTGAACGCCGGCCCCAACGTGGGCTTCGACATCTACAGCGACCTGGTCAACGGCAAGACGGTCTCGGCCACGGGCTTCGCCGCCATCACGCCGCCCAACAGCACGTTGACGACGTTCTACACCGTCGACCTGCTCACCGGGGCGGCGACCGCGGTCGCCGTCGACGATCCGTGGTTCCCGCTGACCATCGGCGACGTGGCCGTCGCGCTCGACACCAACCCCTGAGGAACGTCGGGTCAACCGACCGGTGACGGTGAGCCCGCCCCCGCACACCCCGCTCGGGCGGGCTCACCCCTGTCGGCCCAGACGGGGGGCCGGGTTCATGGGCCCGGTGCCGTCGACGCGGCGGCACCGGCCCCGGGCTCCAGGGCGTGGCGGGCCCGATCGGCGCCCGCGCGGGCGCGGGCCAGCTGGTCCTGCTCGCCGGTGACGGCCGCGACCATTGCGGCGGTGGAGTGGTGTACAAGCGCCTCGTTGTAGTGGCCGCTGCCGTACAGCGCCTCGGCGAGGCCGTTGAGCGCGGACGCCTCGCCGTAGCGTTCCCCGTTCTCCCGGAACAGGTCGAGGGCGCGCCGATGATGCTCGGCCGCGGTCTCGAACGCGCCCTGCCGCAACCGGGTGTCGCCGAGGCCGGACAATGCGTACGCCTCGCCGCCGGGGTGTCCGAGCTCCCTGAAGAGGGCGAGGGCCTGCCGCTGGTGATCGGCCGCCTGGTCGTACCGGCCCAGCCGCAGGCACGCGTTGCCGAGGTGGGAGAGGGTGCGGGCGCGGCCGATCCGGTCACCGGTGAGGTCGTGCAAGGCGAGGGCCTGCCGCTGGTGATCGGCCGCCTGTTCATGGTCGCCCAGCCGCAGACAGACGTTGCCGAGGTTGGTCAGGGTGCGTGCCTGGCCCACCTGGTCCCCGGTGTCCCGGTAGAGGGTGAGGGCTTGCTGGTGGCAGCGGGCGGCCTCGTGGAGGCGGCCCTGACGCCAGTGGACGTTGCCCAGGTTGGACAGGGTCCTGGCCAGTCCCGCACGGTCGTCCGTACGCCGGTGCAGTTCCAGGGCCCGTATGAGGTGGTCCGCGGCCGAAGCGGCGTCGGCGAGCCGCCAGTGCACGCAGCCGAGGTTGGTCAGCGCGTGGGCCTGTCCCTTCGTGTCGCCGGTCCGCTCGGCGGCGCGCAGGGCATGGTGGTGGATCTCCAGCGCCTCGGTGTGATGGCCGGCGTCGAGGTGGCGGAAGAGCACGGCGGCCAGCTGGACGGCGTGCCGCGGCCTGCCACGGTCTGCGGCGACCGCGCAGATCGCGGCCAGGGTAGGGCGTTCGGTGTCCAGCCAGGCCCGTGCCGCGTCCGGGTCGCCTGCGATCGGCGAGGCGTGGGCGGGGGGCGGGACCGCGGGTCTGTGATGTCCTTCGGCCGGGTACAGGGCGTCCATGGCGACCGCGGCCGTGCTCAGGTAGTGGTCGAAGAGCCGGGTCAGGGCGGCCTGCCGGTCGGTGTCGGAGTCGCGCGTGCGGGTGAGGCGGTGGCCGTAGGCGCGCAGCAGGTCGTGCGTGCTGTACCGGCCGGGCCCGGCCGGCTGGAGGAGGTGGGCACGGGCCAGCAGTGCCAGCGTCCTGGCGGACCGGGCCGGGCCGTCGAGGGCGGCGGCTTGCTTCTCTTCCGGCCCATGGTCCCGTTTCCCGTCCGGTGCGTGAGGCATGTCGCCGATCAGGGCGGCGACGGCGTGGGCGTCGGTCTCCGGTCCGGGGTGCAGGCTGAACAGCCGGAAGGTGCGGGCCATGTGGGCGGGCAGACGCTGGTACGACCAGGAGAAAACGGCCTGGACCGCGGCGCGCGGGTCGCCGCCCGCGTCCAGGTGGTCCAGTCGCCGCTGCTCGTCGGCCAGTTCCGTCACCAGGTCCGCCAGGGGCAGCGACGGGCGTCCGGCGGCGAGTTCGGCCGCGATCCGGAGTGCCAGCGGGAGTCCTACGCACTGTTCGGCCAGGGCCGCGGCCGGGCCCGGCTCGGTGGTGACCCGCGCGCCGATGAGCGTCCGCAGCAGGGCGATGGCATCGGGCGGCGGGAGCGGGCGCAGTGCGATGCGGCGGGCGCCGTGCAGGGCCACCAGGCCGGCCAGGCTGTCCCGGCTGGTGACCAGGACGGCGCAGGACGATGAGCCGGGAAGCAGGGGGCGGACCTGTTCCTCGGACAGTGCGTTGTCCAGGACCACCAGCATCCGCCGCTCGGCCATCTCGGTCCGGTACCGGCTCGCGCGCTCGTCGACGTCGAGCGGGATCGCTTCGCCGGGGACCCCGAGGACGGTGAGGAAGCGGGTAAGAGCGTCGCCGGGCGCCATGGGGTGGTCCGGGTCGTATCCGCGCAGATTGACATAGAGCTGGCCGTCGGCGAACCGGTCCCGGGTCCGGTGCGCCCAGTGGACGGCCAGGGCGGTCTTGCCCACTCCGGCGGTGCCCGAGACCACCGAGACAGCCATCGCCGTGGGGTTCGCCTCCGCCGCGGCCAGCAGGCGGTCGAGGGCCGACAGTTCGGCGTCCCGGCCGGAGAAGTCGGGCACGTCGGCGGGTAACTGCGCCGGTGAGCGGGTGGGTGACCGTGTGGGGAGCGCGGCGGCGAGGCCCCCCGGGGCCGAGCCGGTGGCCCGGTCCGGGCCAGCAGCTCGCGTGCGGCTGGAAGCGGAGGGCTCGGGGCGGCGGCACAGCACGGCGGCGAAGGCCTCGGACAGCTCGGGCCCGGGGTCGACGCCGAGTTCGTCGGCCAGCCGGCGGCGGCTTCGCCGGTACACGGCGACCGCTTGGTCACGCCTGCCGACAGCCTCGTACGCACGGATGAGGCGGGCCTGGGCGTCCTCGTCCAGGGGCTGCGCGGCGGCGGCCTCCTCCAGGACGGGGAGCGCGTGGGAGCTCCTTCCTGTCGCGATCATGGCTTCGCCGTACTGGGCCACCACACCGCGGCGCTCCCCCGCCAGCGCGACGACCGTCGGGTGGGCGGCGAGGGACGGTAGGTCGGCGAGGGGCGGCTGCTGCCACACGCCGAGCGCGCCGGCCAGCAGAGCGGCGGCCCGCTCCCCGTCACCGTTGCGACGTGCGCTGTCCGCCGCGGTGACCAGGTCGCGGAAGCGCAACAGGTCGACAGCGTCGTCGGGGACGCGCAGCGCGTAGCCGTCGCCGAGCCGGGGCAGCACTGTGCTGGGCGCTCTCGGTGGCCGCTCGGGCTCTAGCAGTCGGCGCAGGTGCTTGATGTGGGTCTGGACGACGTTCGACGCGCTCGCCGGGGGCCGCTCTCCCCACAAGGCGTCCGCCAGCCCGGAGAACGGCAGTTGCAGGCCACGGGACACGGCCAGCAGGGCGAGGATCGCACGGCGCTGAGGTGAGCCGAGGGTCAGCCGTGAGTCGTCCCTCCAGACGGAAACCGGCCCGAGAACCTGAATGCGCATGAGTCCCCCCTGCCCTGCAGTTTCACAACTCCCCCATCCTTCCTTTTCTCTATCGCCATCCTCGCCATATCCGGAAGGCGCATTCCGGCCCAGTGGCGTGGAGAAGTCCGGTCGTTGAAAGGCATGGCACGGTGACCGACGGGAGGGCGACCCAGCGGATCTTCGTGTCCCTGACCGGCTACACCGGCCACGACCCCGACCTGTCTGCGGACATCCTCCAGGTCGTGCTCAAGGCAGTCAGTGCCGAGCAGCAGGAGGGCTGCCTACAGCGGCTGGAGGCCTTTGCCGAGGACAACCGTGAACGCCTGGCGCAGCTGTACGGGCAGTACGGACCGGGCGCGCCCCGCGAGGATGAGAGCCGCTGCTAACTGCGTGGTCTGACCGAGCTGCTGCCGACCGACCCGTGGCCGGTGCGTCTGACCGTCGACACCAACGCCCTGATCGACAATCCCGATCTCGCCGTCTGCACCGACCAGATCGACCCGCGCTACATGGCTCACCTGGCGCCCGCACCCGCCCGGTGTCCACCGAGGGCCGAAGGAGACCAGCCACGCACCTTCTTCCATGCACAGCGGGCAGCCGGGCAGCGGCCCTCGCCCGGCGCCGCGCAGCCACACCGCGTTGCGCGCCCGGGGTGCGTCATCGTGCAGGAGGTGCCCGGTGCGCAGGTGGGGCAGTGCGCGGGCCAGCTGGGCGGCCGGACGGCGGGCCAGGTCCGCGAGCAGGCGCAGGCTCGCAGGTGACAGGTAGATCTCCGCGGCCGCCGGCCTCAGGGCGGCTGTTCGTATGTGGCGGCCAGGCTGTAGTGCGCGCAGCAGTTCGCTGTACCTGAGCGGGTGATGACGGTCGTACATCCAGCTGCGCGCTGGCAGGTTCAGCGGTACGACTTGGAGAGCCCCGCCTGTCCTGACGCGGACCCGCAAGTCGGCCGCCCAGCAATCCCGCAGCTCGGGGACGGCCACTGCGCCGACGGGCCGCTGGATACCGAGCCGGTGCCCCGTGGTTGGCCGTTTCACCGTCCGGGCGTGCCATGTGCCGCCGCGGGGAATTCCTCGATGCCGAGTACCCGCAGCAGCTCGAGCCGCTCGCGGGCCTCGGCGTCCGCCGGGGTGAGTACCAGCAGCTGCTGACCCTGGTCGGGAGTGACCAGGGTCTCGCAGTCCATCAGCAGACGGCCCACCCGCGGGTGCAGGAAGGTCTTGCGGGCGGCGCGCCGGACCGCTACCTCGTGCTCGGCCCACAGCCGGCGGAAGTCGGCGCTCGTGGCCCGCAACCGGTCGACGAGTCCGGCGACCGTGGGGTCGTCGGACCGGCGGCCGACGGCCGCGCGCAGGTCGGCCACGAGCTGACGGGCTTGATGCTCCTGCTCCTCGGGCGGGCAGACGGCGCGGGCAGCGGGGTCGGTGAACCAGCGGTATACGACGTAGCGCCGGTCACCGGAGAAGCCGGTGTGGTCGCCCGTCAGCAGGACGGCTGCCCGGTTCTGAGCGAGGACCTCGCCCAGATCGGACAGCACCAGGGCCGGGGTGTCGCCGAGCAGGTCGAGCATGCGGATCAGGCCGGCGCGGGCCAGGCGGGCCACCTCGTCGGCGGGCGGGGGCCGGTGGCCGGCCAGGTGGAACAGGTGGTCGCGCTCGTCGTCGGAGAGGCGCAATGCCCGGGCCAGCGCGCCGAGCAGCTGGGTCGAGGGCTGACTGCTGCGGCCCTGTTCGAGGCGTACGACGTAGTCCACCGACATGCCGGCGAGCATGGCCACCTCTTCCCGGCGCAGGCCGGCGGTGCGGCGGCGGGGGCCCTCGGCGAGGCCGACCTCGGCCGGGCGGATCGTCTCGCGGCGACGGCGCAGGAAGTCGGCGAGCTCGTCACGTTGCATGGCCCCATGGTCCCGCGCGGGGGCGAGCCGAGCCAGGGAGCGGCTCTCCCATGATGAACGCTCCGCTCCCGCACGTCGTGGCCCGGGCGCACGGTGGGTGCCAGACCGACGACGAAGGAGAGAACGCGATGCAGACACGAACCCTGGGCAGCACCGGCCCGGCCGTTTCCGCGCTGGGCCTGGGTGCGATGGGCATGTCGGGCGCTTACGGCGCGACCGACCGCGCGGAGAGTATCGCCACCGTGCACGCCGCCCTGGAGGCCGACGTCACGCTGATCGACACCGGCGACTTCTACGCCATGGGCCACAACGAGCTGCTGCTCGCCGAGGCGCTGCGCGGCCGGGACCGGGACAGCTACCAGCTGAGCGTCAAGTTCGGCCAACTGCGGGGACCGGGCCCCGAGTTCAGCGGGCAGGACAACCGGCCCGAGGCGGTGAAGAACTTCCTGGCCTACTCGCTGACCCGGCTGGGCACCGACCACATCGACATCTACCGTCCCGCCCGGCTGGACCCGGCGGTACCGATCGAGGAGACAGTGGGCGCGATCAAGGAGACGATCGACGCCGGGTACGTGCGGCACATCGGCCTCTCGGAGGTGGACTCCGCGACGATCCGCCGGGCGCACGCCGTGCACCCGATCGCCGACCTGCAGATCGAGTACTCGCTGCTCTCCCGCGCGGCGGAGGCGGACGTTCTGCCTACGCTGCGGGAGCTCGGCATCGGCCTGACCGCGTACGGCATCCTCGGCCGCGGCCTCATCTCCGGGCACTGGTCCGCCGGCCAGACTGCCGGCCCCGGTGACTTCCGCGCCCTCAACCCGCGGTTCGCGAGCGGGAACGTGGAACACAACCTCGCCCTCGTGGAGGCGCTGCGCCGGGTCGCCGAGGCGAAGGGGTGCACCGTCGCCCAGCTGGCCATCGCCTGGGTGGCCGCACAGGGCGAGGACATCGTGCCGCTGGTCGGCGCCCGCACCCGCGAGCGGCTGGCCGAGGCGCTGCCCGCGGCGGAGCTGAACCTCACCGCGGACGACCTCGCCGAGATCGAGAAGGCGGTGCCGCCGGGCGCGGCGCGCGGCGACCGATACCCGTCCGCGCACATGTCCGGCCTCGGCGTGGGGAACTGAGTCCGGCTCTCCGGCGGGGCCCGCTCCGGCGCGGGTCCCGCCGGGAAATCGGCACCCTGGGCAACGCGCTCTGTCCCGCACAGCGTGAGCCTGGGCAGAGCAGGGCCACGGCAGCAAGCGTCCGGCCGTAGCCCTTCCGGATGATCAAGCAGACGCTGGGCTGGACCCGCCCGAAGCTCCGCGCACCCGAGGCGGCGGACCGGTGGACCTGGCTGGTCGTCGCCGCCCACACCCAACTCCGCCTCGCCCGCCCGCTGGCCGCGGACCTCCGCCGCCCCTGGGAGAAGCCGGCCGAGCCTGGCCGACTCACCCCCGCCCGGGTCCGCCGGGGGCTCAGGAACCTCCGCCCGAACTCGCCTTGCCCGGCCCGTGCGCCGAAACCCAATCGGCCCGGCCCCGGCAGACCACTCGGCTCGAAGAACCGGCATCCCGCCACCCGCTACGACGTGGGCAAAACGGTCAGGCGGCCCGAGACCATCGCCGAACGTGACCAGCTCAGACCCACGCTTGGAAGGTAGGACAAGCTCAGTGCCTGTGTCTGATCCAGTCATGCAAAGACTGGCGTCCTCGTATCCGATGACACACGACACTGTGAAACACCGCGAGGGGCAGCCGGATGACCCCGGCTGCCCCTCGCACCTGCTTCAGCGGTCCGGCGTCGCGCTCCGGACCTGCTGCCTTGTCAGGTCAGGCGTCGGCGGATCCACCAGGCGCAGAACCCGGTCAGGGCCAGGGCGAGGCCGAGGTAGAGCCCGGCCTCGGTCCATTGAAGGGCCCAGAAGTTGCCGGCGGGCTGGTACGTCACCTGCTGCTTGTAGCCCAGGGCGCCGAGATCGGCGACGCAGCGGTCGAATTGCTGCAGGGTGGGCGGGCCCGACTCGGTGTGCAGGCAGTCGGCGAAGGACGACGGCACGGGGGCCGGCTGACCGGCGGCGTTCAGCGTCTGTTGGGAGGTGACCCAGGCACCGGGCACTTCGGGGTGCGCGACGATCTGCTTGGCGCCCTCCTGGACACTGATGGGGGCGCCGCCGGGCTCGATCGGCACGGTGGTCCGGTCCGGGGCTGCCAGGTGGGGCCGGATCCACATCGGCGCGGAGATCTGGACGGCGGCGTAGACGACGAGCGTGGTTGCCATCGCGGGCAGGGTGCGGCGGATGACGAGGCCGAGGGCGACGCCCAGGACGAAGGCGAAGGCGGCATGGGCCATGGGGACGACACCCCGTGCGGCGAAGGCCACGGGGTCGAGCCGCGCGAAGTACGTGTCCGTCGCGCCACCGCCGTTGACAGCCCGGTCGATGGGGCTGCTCCACCAGCTGACCGCGAGTGCGGCCAGTCCGGCAGCGGTCATGGCGGCCGCCGCACCAAGGCCCAGCTTGGTCGCCAGCCAGCGTGTGCGGGTGACGCCCTGGTTCCACGCAAGGTAGTGGGTACCGGTCTCCAGTTCACGGGAGATCAGCGGCGCGCCCCAGAACATCCCGATGACCGCCGGCACGGCAAGCACAACCACCAGTCCGGCGTAGTAGACGGTCTGGTCCGAACTGGAGAGCCGGTCCACCAGGCTGCTGCCGGCAGCTCGGTAGAGGTCGGCCAGCTGCGGTCCGGTGACCGCGAGGGTGGCGGCGAGGGCAGCCACCGCGGCAAACATCACGGCGGCCTGGGTGCGGAACTGGCGCCAGGTCAGCCAGATCATCGAAGGACCTCCAGTGCGGGTCGGGTGTCATGTACCGCATCGGCGGGCCGGGTCATGTAGGCCAGGACAATGTCTTCCAGACCGAGCGGGCTGACGGTCCAGGACGGATCGTGGACCGCGGTGTCGGTGCGCACCAGGAGGGTGGTCTGCCGTTCGGTGTGGCTGGCGGTGATGACGTGCTGACCGGCCGGGAGCGTGTCCGGGTCCCGGCGCGGTCCGGTGAGCCGGTGGTGGCAGGCGACCAGGTCGTCGATGTCGCCGGCCACCTGCACCCGGGAGTCGACCAGGACGATGACGAAGTCGCAGGCCCGCTCCACGTCGGAGACCAGGTGGGAGGAGAGCACGACGCTCAGCTCGTGCTCGGCGACGGCCTCCATCAGGTCCTGCATGAACTCTCGCCGGGCGAGCGGGTCCAGGGCGGCGACCGGCTCGTCCAGGATGAGCAGCTCGGGCCGCTTGGCGAGGCCCAGGGTCAGGGCGAGCTGCGCGCGCTGGCCGCCGGACAGCCTCCCGGCCTTCTGTTTGAGGTCCAGGCCGAGCCGCCGGATCCGGTCCCGGGCCAGGACGTCGTCCCAGCCGGGGTTGAGGCGGGCACCCAGCCGCAGGTGATCGGTGATGCTCAAGGCGGCGTAGGTCGGGGTGTCCTGGGCGACGAAGCCGACCTTGGCCAACTGGTCCGGGCCGGTGGCGGGTCGGCCGCCGCACACCTCGATGGTGCCCGCGGTCGGCGTCAGCATCCCGGAGGCCAGGTTCAACAGGGTGGATTTGCCCGCCCCGTTGGGGCCGACCAGCCCGACGACCCGCCCGGCGGGCACGTTCAGGTCGCAGTTCTGCAGCGCCCAGCGCTGCTTGTATCTCTTGCCCAGGGCCTGGGCCCGTAAGACGGCGCTCACGCTACGTCCTCTCCGGCGGTGGTCCGAAAGGTGGTCATGAACAGGGCCTCGATGGACTCCTCGTCGAGGCCGGCCAGGCGGGCCTTGGACAGCCAGCGCCGCAGGTCCTTCTGGAGCGGGCCGTGCGCGGCGAGCGAGGCGTCGGCCAGCGTCCGGGTCACGAACGTCCCCACACCCGGCCGGGCAGCCACCAGTCCCTCGTGCTCCAGCTCCCGGTACGCCTTGAGCACGGTGTTCGGGTTGACCGCCATCTGCCGGGCCACCTCCTTGACCGTGGGGAGCCGGTCCCCCTCCTTAAGCAGGCCGAGCCTCAGCGCGTGGCGCACCTGCTGGACCAGCTGCTGGTACGGAGACAGACCAGACCGGCCGTTCAGGTGGAACTCAATCACCGGTTCCTCCATTTATCTAGTTGCCTAGTACTTTAGCCTCCTCATGTGATGCTCGGTCAACAGGGAAGGTGCGGCATCGGCCGAAACCGACAGAGGAGCTGCGTGGGAGGCATGGGGAACCGGGGCGGGCTGCCAGGCCGCTTGTGCGACCGGAGCCCACGTCGTGACCTGTGTGGCAGGGTGGCTTGACCGACGGGTCAGACGCCGGGGCATCAGGGTGATGGCGGCCCATGTGATCAGCGATTCGCTCATCTCAGGCAGGCGTTCGTGGTCGCGGCAGTGCCGACGGGCACGCATGATCCACGACCAAGATCGCTCCACCACCCACCGGCGCGGGAGAACAACGAAGCCCTTAGTACTCCAGTTGCAGTTCGCTATCGCTGCTGGTCAGGAGCCTGTTTCTGAGTGTATCGAGCTGACGGTCCGTCATGTGGCGGGAGTTCGTGACCGGCGGTGCGTCGCTTGTAGTGGCAGCGTCTGGCAGTCGCCTGGTGACGACGGCGCCAGCGGGACCATCTCAGTGCCTGATCAATGTGGCGGTGGTGGCGTCCTGTCCTGGGGCGGCAAGATGCCATGAGCCGCCGGGCTTCTGCCAAGGTGAGGGGTACGAGGGCTGATCCGTTTCTGCGGCCCCCCTTTCCGTTCCAGCCCTGGCGGCCATGGCGGCCAGGGCGGCGAGGAAGGCGTGGGCGAGCACGGCAAGGGTGATGTGCCGGTACCAGCCCGGGTATCAGCGGACCTCGTACTGACCCAGCCCGCACTCGTTCTTCGCGCTCTGGAAACAGGCTTCGATGGCCCAGCGGCTTCCTGCAACCTCGACCAGCTCGCTGACCAAGGTGCCGGCGGGAGCATGGGCCAGGTAGTAGGCGATGTCGTCCGGCCTGGCGATGCTGCGGCGGGCCATGACCCACCGGTGATGGCTGGGCTCGTCACCGTCGAAGAACGGGACGGCGGGAAGCCGGGCGGCTGCCCAGTCATAGACGCGGGGACCCTTGGCGCCCTCCCCGCACGAGAGCCGCTCCCATGCATTGCCGGGGGCATCGCCAATGAGCTGGTCGATGCGCCAGCAACCGGCGAGAGACTTGATCTGCTGCGACTTCGGCACCGCCACGACGTACCCGAGGCCGGCTTCCTCGAGCATGCGGCGGAAGTGCCAGTCCTGACCGAAGAGGGCATCCGCGGTCACCCAGGAGATGGGCAACGGAGCGGCCAGCGGCCCGGGTGACCAGGATCCGGGCCAGTTCCGTCTTGGTGGCGAAACCACGGCTGTCGGGCACCTTCGCCGCCCGGCACCGCTCACGGTCGGACGTCCAGGACTTCGGCAGATACAGCTCCCGGTCCACCAACGTCCGACCCCGGCGAGAGGCATACGCGGCGAACACCGCGACATCGCGTACTGCCCCTGGAGTTCGACACCGCCGGGAAAGCTGCTCGGGTGCAGCCCCTCGAAGAACCGTTTGATGAACGGGTTCCGGTCCTTCACGACGGCGCCCAGGTGCTCGGCCGTGACAATGAGGAACATCTCCACCGCGTCGTGGAAGGTCAGCACCGACGTGAAGGAGAGCGGCTCGGGCAGGAGCGACTGCTCGATGCCCTGGCGGTACAGCAGCCTGATGAAGGCCAGGTTCTTCATGTTGTGAGGCGAGATCGGCTTGCTGATGGCGGCTGCCGACGACGCGACCGAACACGTGCCTGTGCCGGTCCGGGTCGTGCTGCCCGCCGATCCCCTGCTCGGGACCGAGCAGCAGGAAGTCGTCGCGCGGCTGTGGAAGCGGCGGCAAACGGAGACGGGCTCGGTCTATCTCGTGGGCATGCCGTCGTACCGAGATCGCGAGGACGGCGGTGTGGAGGCGGCGGAGTACCGGGGGTGGGTGCGCGCCCCCGACCACGTACGGCCGGTCGAGGGCGTCGACTACGACCATTCCGTGTCAAGTCTGTCGTGTTGCAGGGCTGGCCCTGATGGGTCGGTGAACCTCAACACCTGGCCACAGGAGCCAATTCGTATCCTTCAACTGATCTTTCACGGCCGGGTACACGATTGTTCTGACGCCCGATCCACACCGCCCGAGGGCCAGGCGACCGAAGATCCGCACCCCGAGGACAACAACCGCTGGACCTGGACCGCCATCGCCTTCCCACACCAGCTCGTCAGCAGCCCGTACCGGCTCTCTGGACCTTTCGGACCGGCACCGTGCGGTAGTCAAACCCCCGCTTCTTTATGCTCTTCTATACCTGGCGTGGCGGTCTCGGGCAGTTCCCGGACGCGGGGTAGCCCGGATGTCAGGGCCCACAGCACGCTCAGCACGGCACCCGTCGTGCCGATCCACAGGGTGGTCCGCAGGCCGAGCGCGGCGCCCAGCGTGCCGGCCAGCACCGCGCCGATCGGGCGCACGCCGAAGTTGGCTGTCTGGACCACGCCCATCACGCGGGAGCGCAGCGTGGGCGGGATGACGGCGATCAGATAGCTGTTGGCCGCGATGTCCAGGACCGCGGCTCCGCAGCCGGTGCCGAGCTGCGCAGCGACCAGCGCCGCGATCACCCACGGCACCGGGCCCTCGGCCAGCGGCACCAGCAGCAAGGGCAGGCTGAACCACACGAAGCCGGCGACGACGGCCGGGCCGATACCGATCCGCCGCACCACACGCGGCGCTAGGTAGGCGCCGGCCAGTCCGCCGAGCCCGGCTGCGGCAACCACCGCGCCCAGTGCCCCGGCTGTCAGCCCCAGCTCGGTGGCCCCGTACAGCACGAACAGCGTCATCAGGAAGGTGTGGCACAGACTCAGCATGGACACCCCGGCCAACAGCAGGCCCGGGGTGCGGTTCGCTGTCGCCCAGCGCAGCCCGGCCGCCAACCCGCCCGCCTCACGAGGTGCGGGCGGCGCCTCCCGCGCCCTGATGCGTCCCAGGCACACCGCCGACACCAGATAGGTCACGGCGTCCACCAGCAGTGCGAACGGCGCCGACAGCGCCTGAACCAACGCCCCACCCGCGCCTGGACCGGCGACCGCGGCCGCCGACCTGCTCCCGGACAGCAGCGCGTTACCGTCCACATACCGCTCCGCGGCGACCACGGACGCGTACACGTGGTGATTGCAGACCCGGAACAACACGGTCAACGCCCCGACGGCGAACTCCGTCACATACAGGTGAGCCATCGTCAGCGCCCGCACGCATACGCCAGCGGTATCGAGGCCACCGCCGCGAACCGCCCAACGTCGGCGACGATCATCGCCCTGCGCCGGTCGGTCTGCCGGTCCGCCCACGCCCCGCCGGGGATCGACAGCAGCAACGACGGCAGCAGGGCCACCGCCGTGAGCCAGCCCATCTCGGCCGCGCCCGCGTCCAGCAACAGCACGGCGGCCAGCGGGATCGCCAAGATATTGATCTCGTCCCCGACCAGCGACACGCTCTGCGCACCCCAGTACAGCCGAAAGCCCCGCTCCCGCGGCAGCCCCACCCACGACGGCGCATCCCCCGCGCTCCCACGACGGCGCGTCGCTCTCGTCCCCGCCCTGCTCATCAGGCGACCCGCACGGTCCGCACAGCGGTGTCAGACGCGCCGCCGACGCCGGGGCCCCCACCGCCCGCCATCCGCCACCCGCGCGGCGAACACCCGCCCGGGCCGGAATCCGCCGGCACGTGGACTGCCCGCCTCTTCGTCCTTGTCTTCCCCAACGCACTACCACCCCGGTCCGCGAGCGCACCGCCCCGACAGCCGCTGACCGCTGCGGCCGTCTTCCCGGTCACCGGCCGGCCTCGTGGACGGCAACCGGGAGAGTCAGCAGCATGACGTGGGAGACGGGCTCCTCATCGGCCGGCCGCCAGTGACCGACCTGGCGGTAGCCCCACGCGGCGTAGGCGGCGTGCGCCGGTGCCGCTTCCGCCTCCGGCCGCATCGCCAGCGTGACCCGCTCAACTCCCAGGCCCTCCAGCAGATGCGCATGCATCTGGGCCGCTACCCCCTGCCGCCGCCATCTGGCGCGGACCGCGAGTTCAACGATACCCAGCGTGCGCCCACCGGTCTCGGCCGTGAACTCCGGCACCGTCTCGTCCTCCATCGCCTTCCACCAGCCGGTATCGGGCGGCAGGGGGTAGCCGAAGGCGTACCCGATCGGCACATCGCCGCAGCGCGCGATGACGAGGCGGGCACGGGGAAGGAAGACCTCCTGCACGAAGCGGTCCAGGAACTCGGCGATCTCCTTGACGCCTTCGCAGTACGGCGGTTCGGCCCAGATCTCCTTGTACATCGGCAGCACGACATCAAGCTGCACGGCACACTCCAGCCCCTCCCACCGCTCCACCGTGACCGGCGGACGCCCATCCGCTTCGTCCCGCCTTCTGCCACCAGCCGAAGCCTGCGTCGCCTAGATGCCGTTCGGGCCAACGGGCAGGGACCTGCGAGACCGATCACCAATGCTGACCCCGCCCCTGATGCTGATGCCCAACCTCGTCACAGCGGGGTGCCGGACGGGGCGGCGGGTACCGACGCCGATGCCGGTGCCCTTGAACGTGGCGGGGCGGCGAACGACCCCGCGGGTACCGACACTCGGGCCCCCGTTCTTCGCGGTAGCCGGGTAGCGGACAGACCTGCGTCGGGTGCCGACGCCAATACCGCCCGACTTCAACGACGGACGGCGACGGACGGCACTGCGGCCGCAGATGCCAATGCCACCCTTCGTGGTGACGGAGCAGCGCACAGACCGGCGAGTACCTATGCTCGGACCGCCACCCTTCACCGTGGCCGGATGGCGGACAGACCTGCGGTTGCCGAAGCCCGGACCGGTCTTGGCGGTGACGGGGCGGCGCACGGGCCTGCGGGTACCTATGCTCGGACCGGTGCCCTTCGCCGTGGCGGAACGGCGCACGGGCCTCCGGTTGCCGGCACCCGGACCGCCGCCCTTCGCGGTGGCGGCGCGGCGGGCAGACCTGCGGGTACCGAGACCCGGACTGCCGCCCTTCGCGGTGGCGGGTCGGTGCACGGGCCTGCGGCTACCGGCGCCCGGAGTGCCTTTGTAGCGGCCGCCGATGCCCGGGGTGCTCTTCGCGGTGGCGGAACGGCGCACGGGCCTCCGGTTGCCGGCACCCGGACCGTTCTTCGCAGTGGCGGGATGGAGTGCGGGTGCGTCCAGGCCCGGAGCCGGGGTCTCGGTGTCCAGCTCAGGGTCCATAAGCGTGATCATGCGTGCGGTCCTTTCGACGACGAAGGAGGTTCCGGCACCGCTGCGAACGAAGGCAGCGGCATCAACCGGGCTGCCTCTGCCCAGGGCCGATGGGACGACGAGACGCCGCAGGCGGCCTTTTGCCTCGCTGTCTGCGTCACCCCTCTCGGTGACGGCTCGCTCATCGTCTGCTGATAGCACGCTGGCGGAAACCTGAAAGGTTATAGGGTGCCCGGCGTCGACCGGCTACACGCCGAGAGGGCACGGGAGCGCCGACGAGGGCGTCGTCTGGCTGTCCCTGCTCAAGGTCCAGAATGTCGTCCTGTGCTACTGCAGGTTCGCTCCGTCCGCCCGGGCGAACGGGTGCTCCGCGGCATCCGCGAGAGTCTCAGCGGTGCTCAGCGCGCGTTCGGGATCCAGGAGTTGGTGCATGTCGGTGGTGGAGCGTCCGACGTAGTTCTCGGCCATGGTGGCGTGCAGCTGTCCGTACTGGATGCCGAGCGCGATGCGGCCGGCGGGCCGACGGTTGATGAACCAGGCGATCGTGCGGCGGAAACGGGTCAGGACGATACGTCCGTCCGGATCGTCCGGCACCACTTCGTGGAGGCGGTTGTGGTCGGCGGCGAACTGGTTGGCCCATCAGGTGAAGTGCGCGATGCGGTCGCGGGCTCCGCGCTGGGTGAGCGCCTGGGCGGCCCCTCGCTCGGGGGCCTTGTTCAGGTGGCGGGGGAACAGCCAGATGCCGTCGGTGAGTTCCTCGAGCACCGCCACGGCTGCGCAGGACCTCTGTGTACTGCGCGAGCATGTCGGCGGTGACCTCGCACAGGGCAATGACCTCGTACGCGGCGAGCCACCGGGCAAACGCCTTCCAGGCTTTGAAGGCGTTCTTCAGCGTCGCCGGAGCCAGCCGGCTGCGTGCCCGGTACTTGCTTCTCCGCGTGATCGCATCAGGTGCCGGGACGTTGATCAGGGCCCAGGCCGCCCGCTTCATGCCGTCGCGCAGCGGCTGCTGGATCGCGCCCCAGTGCACGGACAGGCCGAAGCCTGACTCGCCGTGATCCATGCCGGCCAGGTCCCAGCGGTCGTCGCCGCAGCGGGGCAGATCCCGGGCGGCCAGCCCGGGACGGGCCCGCTCCAGAGGGAAGACCGGCGTGCCGGGCGAGGGCAGGCCAGAAGCACCGAACTCGCCGGTGCGGCGGCCACGTTCATGGATCAAGCCTTCGATCCAGCACCCGGTTGACCGCCGCCCGGTCGCCATCGGTGAGCTCAGCGTGCGAACGGCTGAACGACGCCGGCGTCGTGTGCGCGCGTACGAAGTCCTCGACCCGCGCATAGTGAGCGGCCCAGTCCGCGGCCCAGACAGCCGCACTGACCGTGGAGCGCAGAGATTCCAGCGCCTGGTGCAGGTAGACGATCCGGGGCAGGTGCCGGTCAGTGGCCACCGCGTTCGGGCAGGCGAAGCACATCAGGAAGGACACCGCGCACGGCCCGGAGGCGGAGAACGGGCTGTGCTCGAAATCGGTACAGGCTGCCGTGGCGGTGTCCAGCCGACCGCCGCCAGCTGCGACGCATCGTGCGCAGACAGGCCGAGTTCGTCCTGCCACACTCCGATATTCAGTGCCGGTCGCCCTGCGCATCCGCGTACGCCGCTCGGCGTCCTGGACCGCCGCTTCGAGCCCCTCGGCGACCACCCTCGTCGAGGCGGCGCGGACCTGCTCGTCCCGCATGAGGTAGACACTCTCGTGGACGCCCGGCGTGTTCTGGCGCGGCCCGCCGGACAGGGCCTGGCCGAGCGCGTGGTGCCCCTTTGGGATTATCAGTGATGTCCGAACAAGTCTGAGAAGGTGCTCCTCATGGTGGATGATGAGGTAGTCGAGGCGGTCCGCGACCGTGCCGCAGGAGGCAACCCGCCTGCCCCCGCGACACCGGCGGCGATCACGGAAGCGGAGCAGACCATCGGCTTTCCGCTCCCACCCCTGCTGCGGCGCCTCTACCTAGAGGTGGCGAACGGAGGCTTCGGCCCGGCCGAGGGAATCCTGGACGTAAGCGGCGGGGCTCCTCAGGGCGACTGGAACGACCTCGCAGAGATCTATCAAGAGGGACCGGATCCTTCTGATCGGATCCCCGCTGGCCTGGTGCCGGTCTACGACTGGGGGACACCATGGTCCTTGGTGGACTTCCGTGACCTCGTTGGGCCGATGTGGTGCACCCACGAAGGCGACTGCTGGCCGCAGGGGATCACCTTGGCGGAGTGGCTGGTCGAGACCATGGCGGGCAGGCTAACCGTCGAGAGCGTCTTGAGCACTCAACCCACAACGCATTGACCTGGAAGTGCGAACCGCCACGCCCGACGACTTGCCCATGCCTCTGGCTCCGCATTGCTCTACGGGGGAGCGTGTCTGCCGCCTTGGCAGATCGGAGGCGAACAGTGGTGTCGAATGGCCGCGCTCCCGGAGGGCAACAGTCCGCGATCACTCCGTGTCCCGGATTGGGTGGCTGCAACCGCTCTACACTCCGAGTGTCCGAACCAGCTGGGCGACTACAGCCGCGCCGGGAACGGCGGTGGCTGCCGCTCGGCGGCAGCCACCGCCTTCCTCGCGAGCTCCTCGGGGTTGCGAACACCGCGAGCACGCAACCATCGGGTGTGAACCGCCCCGGGTTCGATCTCCAACGAACCCGGGCGGTTCATCCTCCCCCTTCCTGCGGAAGGGGCACGCCCGCTGTCGACGAGCGTTCCGTCACCACGTGGAACCAGCTGGCCAGCTATCGCGCTCAGTGGCCATCTGAAGGGTTCTGGCCGCTCTTCCGTGATGGCTACGCCTGGAGGAGGATGCGGACTCTGAGCAGCTTGAATGAAGCTCTGCCGTACATCTGGCGCTTGATCGTCTTGATCCTGTTGACGTGGCCTTCGACAGCGCCGGAACTGTAGGACAGGGTGAGGCCGGCGGTGACGGCCCGGAGGTCCTGGCGGACGGAGTCGGCGAAGATGCCGATGGCCTCGGGGCCGCTCAGCTCAGCTTTCTGGATCCAGTCCCGAAGTAGGTGGCCCTGACGGTGACGGACCATGGCTGTGAACTCCCGTGCGAGGTCACAGACGGCGGTGATCTCCGGGCAGGCATTCCGTGCGGTTTCCAGCTGCACGATCTCCTCGAACCGGAGGGTGTCCTGTGGGCGCATGATCCATGTGGTGATAGTGCGAGGGCTGGGTGTCGCTGCATGGGCGGGGATCGCAACGCCCTTCCTGATGGCCCTGACGTAGCGGTTCACGACGTGGTAGCCGCCGGTGCAGCCGAGCGCGAGCAACTCGCGGTAGAGCTGCATCGAGTTGGTGCAGCCGGCCTCGAAACGATGCTGTACGTAGTTAACGAACGGGTCGAGGACACCTCGGCCGCGGTCTCGTGCCGAGGCGAGGAGCTCCTGGAGGTCTTTGTTCCGGTAGCGCCGTACCGTCTTTGCGGTCCAGTTGCGGGCGACGGCCGATGGCGCTGAGAGACAGGCCCGCAGCGGCCAATTCGTTGATTTCCCTGTGGCGTTGGCGTACTCGGTCAAGGAGGGGCGTCGCCGGTGCAGCCAGCGTCGACCTGGCGTCTGCGGCGACAGGTCGGCGCAGGCATGCGCGATGCCGACGGCACGTCCTCTCCACTGCCGTTGAGAGATTTTTGGAGGAGGTGCCAGCGATCGGCGACCTCAATGGCATCAGCGGCTGCCTGTTTGATGGCCTTGGTGAAAGCCATCAAACGGTCGCGACACACGATCTCGGCGCCGGGGTGCTCGTGGAGCCAAGTGGCAACGGAGCTGGTCTCACGGTCCGGCAGGACGTCGACGGGCCTTGAGGTCTCCACATCGACGAGGACGGTGCCGTAGGTCCGTCCCTTGCGCAACGCGAACTCGTCGATGCCAAGTATTCGCGGTGCCCGGGCTGGCACGGGCGGGGCGACCAGGTGTCCCAGGAGCGCGGTCCGCCGACCGGGAAGCCGCAGTCTTGCACATAGACGCTGGCCCGGGCGCCCGCCGAGTTCTATCGCTACTTCCCTCGTCGCCGAGCGTGCTGGCGTGGAAAGACGGCGTCGTGGTTCGGTCAGGCCCGTCACCTGTTCCACGAAGGTCCGGCGTTGACACTGAATCTGATCGCAGAAGAACCGACGCACGTGCAGTCGGACGACCAGCCCCCGCCGGCCGACGGGTAACCCAGCAACGTGGCGCCAGTATCGGCTGTGAACCCGTGCAGCGGGACGTTGGCACTGGGGACAGTTGACCGGCAGGCCGCACGCGGCCGCGTCGACCACCAAGTAGTCCTCGCAGGCCACGAGTTGCCGTGCCTTGAGGTTCAGGCCCGGCAAGAGGACTTCCTCACACGTCTCCACCTGCATGCCAGAGACATTCCCAGGCGGAACGGTCCTGCAGTCGGGGCTTTGCCAGGCCGAGCAATGCTCAGCATCTGTGGATCACTCCCGGTTGAAGGAGGCGTACCTTCCCGATGGGTCGATCGATAGGTCATCGAGTAAGGCCGACGTTGCCGCGCCGGTCGGGAAGGCACGCCGTGCTTACGGTAGTCAACGAGGATGGCAGCACGCCAAGCGGCGGTTCGTTGTTGGATGAGATCGTTCGGGAAGGCGCACGTCGGATGCTGACGTTCACCGATGTCATCCTCGACTGCCCCAACCCCGAAAAGCTGGCCGAGTTCTACGCCGAGCTGCTGGGCTGGGAGATCAACACCGACATCAGCACCGAGGACTGGGGCAATCTGCGCAACGACGGCGTCGAGCTGTCGTTTCAGCGGGTGGAGAACTACCAGCGGCCCAGCTGGCCGGGCCAGGAGCATCCGCAACAGTTCCACCTCGACTTCGAAGTGGACGAGTTCGAGCCCGAGCAGCGCCGGGTGATCAAGCTGGGCGCCACCCTCCAAAAGAGCTTCGTCGGCGAGTCCGGCTACGGCTGGCAGGTCTACATCGCCCCGGCCGGTCATCCGTTCTGCCTGTGCCGCAACCCTCCCCAGTCCTGACCGCACACGACGAGAAACCGCCCCGGCTCCGAATGGAGCCGGGGCGGTCGGGCGGTTGGAGATGTCACCGGCCGGCGGATGCCTGGCCGCTCCGCTCACTCGGTCATTCGTCCACGGCTATGTCGCCGTAGCGCCGCGCGACCTCGTGGAACGCCTCCTTGGGTCTGCACGCACCGTCGCCGGTCACCGCCACGACCCCGAAGCCAGCCCTGTCGAGGTCGAGACGAGGATCGTCGTGATGCGGGAAGTCGGGCATGGCGAAGGTGAACACGAAGCAGCCGTACACGCCCTCCGCGTCGTACTGGTCGATGAGTTCACCGAGGTAGCGGGCCTGGACGGCCTCGTCGCGGGGGTGGTCGCCGCGGACGTGCGGGGGTACGGCGAACCAGTTGACGATCCAGAAGGAACCGGCTCCCCGCTGGTCGGCTCCGGTGAAGGCACCGCACCCGAACTCGGTAATGACGACGGGCTTGTCGTGGTCGCGAACCAGGGCACGCAGGCGGTCTGTGTAGGTGGGGTGGTTGCGGCCGGAGCGGTAGAGGCTGACGCCGACCAGGTCGAACAGCGACCAGTCGACGTGTTCCCACCCGGCCGCGGAGTAGGTGACCGGTCCGCTGAAGCGGCGCCGCGCGGTGGTCACGGCGGTGGTGAGCAGTCTGTGGAGTCGCCGGTCGATCCTGCGCCGCATCACGCGGTGGAAACGCACGATGAGCTTCAAGCGCAGGAACGAGCGAGGTCCGGGGACGATGCCGGGCACGGTGTGTGAGAACTCGCTGCCGACCAGGAGCGTCACCCGGTCCGGGTGCTCCCGGCGAAGTTCTTCGGCCGCCTCGGCGACGGCGTCCAGGTGCTCCAGCAGCTTCGGCTGAGGCAGCTCGGGAACGTTGGGCCGGATGTAGACGCCGAGACCGGTCTCGAGGGCGGTGCGGGCGGCATCGATCAGCCGCTTCCCGTCGCCGCCGATGAGCATCACCGTGTTGCAGTGCAGATCCCGGGAAATAACCTCCAGGTCCCGCCGCACGTCATCGGTGCTGGCCTCGCCGACCAGGTAGGAGATGCCGCGGACGGTCAGCATGCGCTCGGCTCCTGTCGACGCAGACGGTGGGCGGCCATGAGGAGAAGCCCGGCGACACCACCGAGCATCGCGGCGTTGACCGCGTACTTCACCGTGCCATCGACGTCGCCGAGCGGTTCGACCTCATTGTCGAACAGGGTCTGGTCGATCAGACCGGCCTGGATCATGCCGAAGGCCGCGCTCAACATCAGGTTCGTCGGCCAGCCACGACCGGTGCGCCGAGTGATCTCGCGGATGAGCACGGCGACGGTTCCGTAGAGCGGCGCGAGGATGAGCAGGCCCGCCAGCAACTCCAGCGGCCGACCTGTGCTTTCGCCGTAGCCGATGAGGTACTCCGCGCTGATCGGAGACAGCACCAGCAGGCCGGCCACCACCGCCCAGCGGTACCTGAACCGCGGCAGTGCGGCAGGAGTGGATCTTGCACGCATTGAGGATCCTTCGCGTGGTGGCTCAAAGTCCGGGTCGTCATCGGTCCGGTCGACGCTAGAGAGACAGCCGGAGGTCGGGCATCCGTCTTTCGTCCAGGAGCGCATGACTTGCGTCTAGAAAAGCGCGACCCTCCGACCATGCGCGGCTTGACGTCCGTTCACGCCTGACCCATGGCGATGTGGGCGGTCCGGTGAGTGACCCGGCCGCCACCGCGCGACTCATGGCTTGCGGAACTGCTCCACCAGCGCCACGTACCCGCTGGCGCCGTGACCGGCGATCGCCGCTCGCTCGGCCAGTGCCTTGACGAGCCTCGGCAGCTCGGCGTTGAGGCCGAGCGACTCGCTCTCCTCGACCACGTGCGCCATCGCCGCCAGGTGGGTGTCGATGGTGCCGTCGTCGGCCGGGTAGATGCCGTCGTCGGCCTGCCGAGCGTAGCCCGGCAGCCAGCCGGCCACCGTGTCGATCGCCGTCTGTGCGATGGGGAGATACGCCGTGGCGGACACACCGGCCGTGCCGAGGATCGCGGCGCCGTTGAGGAAACCGTCGAGCATGCCCCACATGAGGACGAGTGTGGCCATCTCGTGCGTGGCCGGCAGTCCGGGGTCATCGCCGAGGTGGATGCCCGTGCCGAGACTGCCCAGCGTGGCCTCGTGGGCGTCGTACAGCGGTCGCGGGCCGCTGTAGGCGAGCACGGCGTCGGCCGTGCCGACGGCCTCCGGGACGGCCATGATCCCGCCGTCGAGGTAGCTGCCGCCGCGGCGCGCCACCTCCTCGGCGAGCGCTCTGGCGCGCGAGGGCGTGCCCGAGGTCAGGTTCACCACGACCCGACCGTCGAGCGGTCCGTCGAGGACGTCCGCCACGGCGTCGTAGTCCGACACGCAGACCACCACGAGCGGGGCGGCCGCAATCGCGGCCGCCGGAGACTCGGCGAGCGTCGCGCCCCGAGCCACGAGGTCGTCGGCCTTGGCCATCGTGCGGTTCCACACGGTCGTCGGGTGTCCCGCGCGCAAGAACGCCCCGGCGAGGGCGCCGCCCATCAGTCCGAGGCCCAGAACCGTGACGGGTGTACCAGTGGGCATCATGTGCTCCTTCTCTGATCGGTGGCACAATCGTCAACATTCACACCGGTATGAAGGTCAAGGGGGAATTCGCATGCTGATCGGGGAGCTGAGTCGGCGGACCGGGGTGAACCCGCACCAACTGCGGTACTACGAGGCGCAGGGCCTGCTGGTGCCCGACCGCGGCGACAACGGCTACCGCGAGTACGGCGACGACGCCGTGCTGACCGTGGCCCAGATCAGGAAACTGCTCGACGCCGGGCTGTCGACCCAGGAGATCGGGTACCTCCAACCGTGCGTCACCGGCGCGGCCCCCGATCTGAGGCCCTGCCCGGAGACCCTGGACCTGCTACGGGCGCGCATCGCCGGACTGGACGAGCAGATCGACACGCTCGTCCAGTCCCGCCAGACGCTGCTTGAGTACCTGGCGGCCACGGAGCGGCGGCTGGCTAGCTAGCGAGGAGGTCCTGGCCGAGGAGACCGGGCTGACCCCGGCGCAGATCGAGGCCGGGGTGACATGGCAGAGCCTGGAGTATCTGCGCTGGCGCGAGCTCGGTGACGACGGTCCTGAGGCGACCTCGTAGGCCAGGGCTCAGCTAGCGAGATCAGCGCAAGGGGGCGGGGGCCAGACGCCCAGCCTCGACATGGAGGAGCTGAACATGCTGCTGCATGTGGACGCCACCATGTCCCTGCCGCCTTACGCCCTGTGGATGCGAGGCGTCTCCGACATCCAGGCACGGCTGACCGGACCCGCCGTCGGCTGCCGGGGACCCCGGCTGGTCCCCACCCTGGCGAACGGCTCGCCGGCCTTCGGCCAGTACCGGCCCAGCGTCACCGGAGCGGGATTCGAGCCCTGGGCCCTTCAGGTCGTCGACATCTCCGGGGACCGGATCACCGACATCCATGTCTGCCGGGACACCGAGCGGCTGTTCCCGCTTTTCAACCTGCCCCCGCACGTCGGCGAGCGGGAGGTGTGACGCAGCACACCTTCTTCGACCGATGACTCCGTTCGCGTCCCTCGGTCATACCAGCGACAACACCGAAGCAACACAACGGACAGACAGGATGGCTGACATGACCGCCACCGTGAAGGGCCCTGCCAGCTACTTCCCTTCCATCGAGAAGAAGTACGGTCGCCCGATTGCGGAGTGGAAGGACCTGATCCGCTCCTCGCCTCTGACCAAGCACATGGAGCTCATGAACTGGCTCAAGGCCGAGCACGGGCTGGGCCACGGTCACGCCAATGCCCTCGTAGCGCACACCCTCGCCGAGCGGTCCGGCAACTGAGCTGCCACGCATGGGAGCACATTGCATGGGGTGGTCCGAGCGCACCTCGTCAACGACGGGGTGCTGCTCTCCTCCCGTGACTGGGATGGGTCGGGGCCGCCCCTCGTTCTGTTGCACGGACTGTCGGCGTACGACCGCCGCTCCCCAGTTGCGTACGGACGAACGTCCCCAGCCGTCAGGGTCCTTCCGATACCCCGCTCGATGGCCTTGAGCCGGTGGCTGGGGCCGTTGATGGACGTTGTCTCGCAGTGCTGGAGGAGGCGGTCGATGGCGCCTCGTCAGCTGACGCGCCGCTACAACGGCACCCGGGACATCGACAACACCGCGCCGGCCTCCGGGTCGGCGCCGCGATCGGCGACGTCCGCCCCGGTGAAGCCCAGCAGGTGCTCCAGCAGCAGGCCGTTGATCGCGGAGAACGCCCGCTCGACGGCGAACTTGTCCGTGGGCCGCAGCGTGCGAGCGGGAAGGATGTTGCAGCCCAGAGTCCGTTCCGCTGCCACAACGTGGTGGTTCTTGTAGGGGCTGCCGTGATCGGTCGTGACCGTCTCCGGGGAGAGGAAGGCAAAGCCGCAACCCTGTGGCCCGCGAACTGGGCGACCACCGTGGCCGGGACGCCTGGGTAGGGCCATTCCATCTCCGTGCCCCAGCCCTCGCGCAGGGGCAGCGGCATCATCACATCCCGCAGCAGCATCGCGATGTCCACCGAGGTCTCCGACACCAGGGTCAACCGGAACGCGACGATCGAGTGCGTGTAGCAGTCCAGCGCGATCGTCAGCATCACCGACACCGGATCGCCGAACACCGACTCGCGGACCTTCACCGGCAGCGGTGTGGTGTGGTGTGGTGTGGTGTGGTGTCCAGTGCAACCACCTGGCCCGGGCGGTGCACCACCACCCGGGTGGAGGTGTCCCCGATGGCGTCCGCCGTGTGCAGGTAGCGCTGCCGGGCTCCGTCCGGGCCGAACCACTCGTCCCAGACCGCGGCCAGGGTGTCGTAGCCCAGAACTCTCTCGGTCGGGAAGTCGGGAAACACCTCGCGAACGTACTGGTGCAGCAGCCGGTGCTTGACCCGCATGCTAGTGCGCG
This sequence comes from Streptomyces sp. NPDC002838, assembly GCF_040295365.1. NCBI lineage: Bacteria > Bacillati > Actinomycetota > Actinomycetes > Kitasatosporales > Streptomycetaceae > Streptomyces > Streptomyces sp. NPDC002838. Next base: position 29,842 of record NZ_JBEOVF010000077.1, read on the forward strand.
ATCGCTGAAGGCACTCGCGTCTCACCCCGAAGATCGCCTCACGGATCTCCTCGGTGACGCTCGGGTGCCCGCCGCCCCGGCGGGTCCACCTCCCATCCGCGCAGCCCCGCACGATGTCCTCGATGCTGCCGACGGCCAGCCGACGCAGCGGGCGCTCGCTCATGTGCGCCAGCCCCAGCATCTCGGCCTCCGCGGGACCGCGGGCCTTCAGCTCCGCGGCCTTGGCCCGGCGCCGCTGGGTCACTGTGGTGGTGGCCGGGTCGTACTCAGGTCGCGGTTCGCCAGGCAGGGCTCGCGCCGGGTGGCCGGCGCGGTAGCCGGTGTCCGCCTCCAGCACGTGCTCGGCCCGCAGCCGTGCCCGCTTCAGCTGGTCCGCGCTCAAATCGGTCTTCAGCACGGGCAGTAAACACCACCTGATCTGCGACGGGAAGGGCACCCCGTTCAAGGTCATCACCACCGCGGCCAACGTCAACGACTTCACGCAGACCCTGACCCTGGTCGACGGCATCCCGCCCGTGGCCGGCAAACCCGGACGACCACGCAGGCGCCCCGACGCCCTGCTCGGCGACAAGGGATACGACAGCAACCCCAACCGTCGTGAGCTGCGCAGGCGCCGGATCTGTCGGTCATCTCCCGCAAGGGCGCCCCGAACATCAAGGACCTGGGCAAGCTCCGCTACGTCGTCGAGCAGACCTTCTCACTCCTGCACCACTTCAAGCGGCTGGCCGTCCGCCGGGAAAGACGCCTCGACCTGCACGACGCACTCGTCTCCCTCGCCTGCGGCCTCATCTGCTGGAGACGCCTCAAGAAAGCCCGTCCATGATCGTGTTACGAGCTCTTACCGCAGTTCTACGCGTGGCACACCTTCAGTCGGGTGGTGGCAATTCCTTGGGCGGCTTCCTGCTGGTCTGCGCGCAGGGCCGTGGCGATACCGGCGAGAGGCGCCAGCCCAATGGAATGCCCTCACCGGCTGCTGCCCTCGCACAGGTCGGCCTCGTGCGTTTCCTCATCGTTGAACCAAATAATGTTCATGTCGCCGTCAACGGTAGGTGATGAGCGTTTGTCCAAACCTGTCGAGGTACGGGTCCACCCTCTTCCGCTGCTGTCGATGAACTGCATGGACCCGACTTTCCAGTGACCTTGGTCGGAAAGCTTGGGCCACTCGTCCAGGGACGCAATGTGATTGCGAGGGATAGTTTCCAGCCGCATCTTGGGTGCCGGGTACACGATTTCGGCACACGGGCCCAGGTTGGTCAAGAGCAGCTCCCACTGCTGTGGCTTCTCTCCTTCGGAGACGTGCCCGTCCCCGTCGAAGGCCACGCTTCCGTGGAAGACGTCAAGCACGATCCGAACCCCGGAGACCGGGTCAGGCGACCTGTTCAGAACATGGAGCTTCATGTTTTCCCGGCGTCCTAAAGGATGCTCGACCCAGTAGGTCACCTTCGATGCCTGATCCTGCGTCTGACGGGCAGCGTCTTCTTTGGACTGGGACAGCTGGTCTTTTGCGGTCTGCTGGCTCCAGTACGAGGCAACGGCCTGGGCCCAAAGCCCTCCGATGGCTGCAACGGCCGCGAGCGCTGTCCCCGTGACCGTGATGGCATGCGCCCAGTGGGCCCGTCGCAAGCGACGCCAAGCCCTTCGTACCCAGGAAGCCCCGGCCTCGGGCTGCGGCTCGGGGCGTTCCTCACGTACCCGTGCTCGGACATGGTTCGGCGCCGGCCGCTGCCGCGCGAGACGCAATCGGTCCCGCCTCTGCGGCTCGTTGATCACTGGTCCCCCCTCGATTCGCCAGGGCGTAGACGCTCCCACAGCTCGAACGGCTCCCGCAGCTCTTCCCGGAGGGCGGAGCCGGAGTACGGTCGACCGCGCCGTCTCGGTGTTGCCGTGCGCTGGGGCAGCCCCTGCTGCCGTCCGGTGTGCAGCACCCCCTCCGGACTGGTGAGCTCGCATGTTGGGGTGTCGCGTATTCCTCGGTGAGGCCTGGCCTGATGTCACCGTGTGTGGTCGCCGGGGGCATATCGGCTCCAGGTTCCGCTGATCACAAAACCCGCTTCTGGATACCAGCAGCTCGCCGCCCCCGGGCTCGACTGGGCGGCGACGTGACGTACTCGTGTGGGATGCGGCTGGCCCCGGCCTTGCGGCATCCCGTTAGAGGCACCACGACCTACCATGCGCGCTCCACCAGTGTCCCCCGAACCACGGGTCCGTTCTTTGTTCGCAGCCAGCCGAGTGGACAAACGCCGTCGAATGTGCCACAACTGATGGGCTATACAGCGGAGTTGTTGATCCGAGGCCCTATGACACGGCGAGCCACATAGGTGCCCGGCGCGTACAGGCTAATTGAGCGGGGGACGAGGACGTTGACGCCTAACGGTGTGTAACGCCTGCGCGACTGATCCTGGTGCCGGCACCGCACGACTCCTGGAAGCGGAACGGCAGCCTGCACCGTCCCCGCCACTACCACCGAGGGCTCCAGCGCATCTTGTAGGGAGGGAAGCGTGCGGCAGGTACTCCCACAGGATCCCGGTGCGGTTGACGTACAGGATCGCGTTCACGATCTCCCGGAGATCATGCACCCGTGCTGCCGTACCGGGCTCGGTACGAGCGGCCCGCCAGGCGGTGAACACCGGCTCGATCAACGCCCACGGGCATCGGACACTTCACTGCGATACGGACGACGAGCACTCACACACCAGGCGACGACCACCAGCACCGGCAGTCACACGAACATCCCGAAACACCAACTACCTAGATCAGATGCCCTCTGAGGCATGCGAGGCCGGTACGACGCCGTTTCCCCGCAGCGAGATGGGTGCATAACGCACTAAAGGGGGTATATGGGACACGCGTAAGGAGGTCGGTTCGATGTCGACAGGGACTCTCCTGGCGATCATCATCCCGGTTGTGGTGGTGATTGCCGTGCTTGCCGTGGCAGCCCTTCTCGTTCTGCGCCGTCGGCGCCTGCGCGAGCGTTTCGGCCCGGAGTATGAACGAACGGTCGAAGACGCTGGCAGTCGGCTCAAGGCCGAGCGTGAGCTGAGCGCACGCGAGAAGCGGCATGACTCGCTCGATCTCAAGTCACTGCCCAGAGGCGTCCGGGAGCGGTACGCCCGGGAGTGGGCCAACGTGCAGGAAGAATTCGTAGACCGCCCCGAGGACGCCGTACAGGACGCGGATCTCCTGGTGACCTCGCTGATGCGCGAGCGCGGCTACCCCACTGAGGGCCTGGATCAGCGCCTCAGGGACCTGTCGGTCGAGCATGGCCGCACGATCGAGCACTACCGCGCCGCGCACGAGATCAACCAGCTCAGCATGGCACACCAGGCCACGACCGAGCAGCTGCGTGGCGCCATGATGCACTACCGCACCCTGTTCGGTGAACTGCTCTCCGACGGGGGCCAAGCTCGTCACGCCAAGGCCTGAGCGGTCCCAGTGCCGAGGCTTCCGGCGGGACGGGACGCAAGGGGGGATGGAGGAGGACGGAGGAGAGATGCAAAGGGAACCCACACCCGGACCGACCGAGAGCGGTCTGTCCACCGAGGACCTCGCCGAGCCCCACGGCCCGGATGCGGGCGCAGAGCCCGAGAGCCGGCCCGAGGCTTCCGCCTACCCGGGTGAGGCCACCGCCAGTGAGCCCGCCGCATCACCGGCCCAGACGGAGCCGGAGACCACGGCGGCCGCGGACGACCAGCCCCAACTCCTGACGACGGAGGACGAGGAAGGCTTCCGTGCTCGCTGGCAGGAGATTCAGAACGAGTTCGTCGACGACCCGCGCGAAGCGGTGCACGCGGCCGACGCCCTCGTCGCGGATGTGATGCAGACACTGGCTGCGACGTTCGCCGAGCACAAGCAGGATCTCGAGAAGCAGTGGAACCGCGGTGAGGAGGCGAACACCGAAGACCTCCGCATGGCCCTGCACAAGTACCGGTCATTCTTCAGGCGCTTGCTGTCCACCTGACCAAGCCCACACAGGCACTCGCATGCGCGACGCCAGCTCTGGGGCAAGCGGCCGACGTGTGCGGCGGAGAGCGCGCTGTCGCGCCGCTTGATCCCGGCGGCGCGACTCCGGGTTCGCATACAACTTCTCCGGGTCCTGTGCGTGGATGACGGGCGAATCCTGAAGCAGCGCATACCCCTCCGAACCATCCGAAATCACCGTTCCGCACAGGTCGCAGAGATCCGGCTGGGCCTGCTCTTCGTCTGACCCGTCGCCCGCCACAACGGAATTTCGACCCGATGCCCCTCCTGCCCCGACGCTGCCTCACCGGCCCTCCCCAAGGGCTGATCCCCTGGGCTCCGAGCCAGGTGATGACTCGCCCTCTGGCCCGGTGGCACCGGCTCCACTCACACGGCCAGAGGCCAGCGCCGGCATCACCGCTGCCTGCCAGCGAAGGGAGGCGATCGCCTCGGCCAGCTGGTCACGCAGGCACACACCCGCATCCAACCCGGCTGCCGCCGAAGTCGAGCCCGGGCCGTCTGACTTGCCCTGACCACCCGTCTCTGAATCTTTCAAGCGAGCCGGTCCGCAACGGCAAGCACCACAGCAGCCGCAGCAATCACCGCTGAGCAGATGACCATCACGGCCCGGCTCCACCCGCCGTCGCGCTTGACGCCGGCGCGCAGGTCATCCCGCTCGGACTGGGAGCCAGTAAGCCCGAGCGATGCCCCATATGGCGCAGCTCCTTATATGGCGCAGCTCCTTCTCGCGCAGCGCCATGCTGCCGCTGACCATCGGATCGATGATCACGACAGACATGCCGCGTGGCCGGCGGCCGAACGACGAACGAGGCCTGCTGAGGAACGCCCAAGACGAGTACGCCGTCACAGCCCGGGCGCTGGCGGCCTGCCGGGCCGGGGAGAGCATCGCGGAAGAGGCCCGCGACCAGGCCGCCGCCGACCTGCTCGCCGCTCCGCGCCGTCAGGACGAGGAACTGCTCGAAAGGGTGGAGGACAGTGTCGCCGATCCCGCGCCTGCCCGGGCGAGGGCCGGGAGGGGTCCCGACCGGGGCGGGGTTTCATGGCGACCATGATGCGCAGAACGTCATCCACCGCCGTAGTCGCCGTTGTTGTCGCTGTCGTGTTCGCCGCTCTCACGTCGTGTTCCTCGGATTCTTCGGACGGGTCCCCCGCCGAGGGCCGGCCCAGCGGGTCCAGCTCCGGGTCACCGGCAGCCGACCCCACGCCGACCCCCACGGAAACGGCCCCGCCATCCCCCTCGCCGACCGGGCCGTGCGCTGACGGGACGTGCGAGATCGAGGTCGCCGTGGGGGACGTCGTGACAGTGCCGGAAACGTACGGCCTCGGGCCGATCGAGGTGACGGCGATCACCGGCGGCAGGGTCGATATGGTCGCGCCGCTGACGGGGTCGGGCTACAGCGTTTCGGGCTGTGCCGGTGGCGGCGGCGTGTCGTCGGAGGGCGGCGGCGGCGTCGGGCTGAGCTGCGGCGAGGGACCCCCCGCGACCATCAACGACGCCATGAGCCTGGAGGTCGTCGAGATCCTCGACACCGCCGCCGTCCTCCGTATCGAACCCGCCGGCTGACGTACGGCTCGGCCCCTGGGGCAGGGCTCCCTCGCGGTTCCGTACGAGGGTGCCGGTCACACGGGGACAGGGGGCAGTACGTTGTGCAAATGCGACCCAGGCATCCGCGCGAACCGCGACCCAGGTATCCGCGCAAACCGAGAGTCGACGTGACAGGAAGGGGAGTGTCGGGAGGCGGGGTGCGGCAGTCGTCGTTCGCGCCTGACCTGCACGGGGCTGATCGGGCCTAGGGCGCGCAGACACCGCGGGATGACGGACAGGCTGCCGAGCAGACTCAGAAGCCGGGGCGGCTCGCTCGCGCCACGAAGTTGGGGGGGATGGGTGCGATCGCATGGGTGGTATTCGCCGCGGTATTCGGCATCAACTGGATCGCGACCAGCCCTGAGCCTTCGCCCTACGCGGTGTCCTTCTCCGACTCCGAAAGCTGCAGCGACCCGCCGGACCTCATCCTCGACACCGAAACAGGAGAGCCGATGGTCTGCCGGGGCACGACTGCGCCTGCAGGATGTCGGAGTCACTCGCGTCCGCTGGCGGATTGAGCGCCGCCGACAAGCGCGCGATCGAGAAAGCGGTCCATGACATCGGCGTGCGCAACGGATACGAGGTCCCGAAGCACCCCCATCCCGAGGCCGGACCGCTCGCCGTGGGGTGTCTAGCCGCGGCAGCGGTCACGGGTCTTCTGTACGTGCTGGGTCAGGCGTGGGCTACCGCGCGTCGGGACGGACAGTAACCGGCCTGCGCAGCTCATCGGTCTGGATTGTTCGTCTTCAGCTGACGCGATCAGTGCGCATCAAGCTCGGATTCCGGCATTTGCGCAGGCTCCGATGCTCAGCGCGTCGCGGATCCCACAGACACCGGGGCCAGGGGGCGTCGGCCCGCGCCGTTGACCATGCTGCGGTCGCCCTGCTGCTGGCGGCAGCCGATGCCATGGCCCTGGCGGGAGTGGCCCTGTTGATGTTCTTGGTCGGGATGTCGCAGTCGGAGCGATTCGGGAGAGCAGTCTGCGAGATGCCGTCTCTCATCTCGTAAAGTAGCTCCGCTCGACGCTGAGGGTCGTCTCCGCGTTGGCTTTTCAGTCAGGTGGGCCGCCATGCAGTGCCCACGTCCGGATCGCACCTGAAGTGAGCTCCCGATGCGTCGTATCGCCATATCCGTGGCCGCCACCACGATCTCCGTCTCGCTCACCGGCTGCGGCGCGCTCGACGCGACGGGGAGCAGCGACGACGCGAGCCCGGCCAAGGGCGACGACATCACCGTGGGGCTGCTCCTGCCGGAAAAGTCGAACCCCCAGTACGAGCAATTCCACTACCCCATCATCAAGGCGAAGGTCGAGTCCCTCACCCGCAGCCAGGGCCGGGTCGAGTACGCCAACGCCGAGGCGGACGCGGGCAAGCAGGCCCGGCAGCTGCAGCGGATGATCGACGAGCGCGCCGACGTGATCCTGCTGGACCCCGTCGATGCGCACGCCATCGCCAGCGGGGTGAGGAAGGCCAAGGAGGCCGGTATCCCGGTCATCGCCTACGACCGGCTGGCCGAGGGCCCGATTGACGCGTACATCACCTTCGACAACGAACTCGTCGGCGAGGTGCAGGGCCGCTCCCTGCTGGAGGCCCTCGGCGAGGACGCCGGCATCTCCGACAAGATCGTCATGATGAACGGCTCGTCCACCGATCCGAACGCCAAGCAGTTCAAGGCGGGCGCACTCCACGTGCTCGACGGCAAGGTGACGATCGCCAAGTCGTTCGACACCAAGGACTGGAAGCCGCAGAACGCCGAGAAGAACATGACCGAGGCGATCAACGAAATCGGCAAGAACAACATCAAGGCCGTCTACGCCGCCAACGACGGCCTGGCGGGCGGCATCGTCAAGGCGCTGAAGGCCGCGGGCGTGACCGGCCTGCCGCCGATCACCGGGCAGGACGCGGAGCTCTCGGCAGTGCAGCGGATCGTCACCGGCGAGCAGTACATGAGCGTGTACAAGCCGTACCCACAGGAGGCCGAGAACGCCGCCGAGATGGCCGTGACGAAGGCCCAGGGCAAGGACATACAGTTCGACGCCCTTACAAGCCAAAGAGTCGACAGCCCCACCCGCAAGGGCATTCCCGCGCGGCTCGTGCCCGTCGTCGCCCTGACGAAGGACAACATCAAGGACACGGTCATCAGGGACGGCATGTACAAACCGTCCGACATATGCACGCCCGAACTCGCGGCCGACTGCGCGGCGACAGGCCTGAAGAAGTAGGCCCCCGGGAGCGAGGGAGCAGTGGCCGCAGGGATGAAGTGAGCGACCCCGGTGCGGGGCGCTCTCACCCTGCTCGCCGCCTGCGCCGCGGCCGCGATGGGCCAGGTGCCCGTCACCGTCCCGCTGCTCTCCCCCATCCATGGCCCCATCCAGGGATACACGGACCGCGAGAGCGACACCATCATCGAGCAGGTCGGATGCTTGTCTCATCTCGGAGGTCAGTGGAGCTGTCGAAGCTCAGTCGGCGAGCTGGTGGTAACGGGTCGCGAGCAGGTGGTCGTGAGCGTGGACCAGGATCGTCGGCAGGCGGCCGGGCCCGGGCTCGGAGGGGCGGTGGCGGGCGTGCTGGTGTCTGCGGCCACGGTCTGTGTGACGCTCGCCTCGAGTTCGGTGTGGCGCTGCCGGAGTGGTCGATGGCCGTGTGGCCGGTGAGGGCCGTCTTGATCAGGGCGGACTGGTAGTCCTGACCGTCGTAGAAGCGCGGTGGTAGCGGCAGGAGTCTTGGGCGGTGCGATCGAGCCGCTCCTGTCGGGCGGTCGCGCGTTCATCCAAGGTGCGGCCTCCGGCTGTCCCCGTCGCCACGGCGGGACAGGTCCTTGGGCCGCGCCGGCCGCGCCAGTTGAGGGCATCGCCTCACTGCCCTGTCAGGCCGGCGTACGGCCTCTGCCTGCCAAGCCTTGCGACCATCGGCCAGGCCGCGCGCGTACCGCTGTCCGGTCCGGGCCAGCCGCCCGTAGCCCCGTTCCCGGGTAGCGTCCGAGTTCGGCTCCGCCGTGGCTACGCCGCTACGGCCCCGTTCGGACGCCGCCGTCGCCCGGTACGGCGCCGTCGCCATCTGGCGTGTCGTCCCGCGTCGAGTGATACGCACAAATGACTCAACCGGGGACCTGGGCAAGACGAGCCGTCTTCAGTAGCGCAGTGATTACGTCGTAATCACCGGACCGTACGGCTCAGATGGCCGTGGGCTGCTTGTTTTTTGCCAGTTTTGACCCTGGTATCGGCCATTCCGCCCTCTTGGCCTATGAGTGCGGAGTTCGCACCAGAAGTCTAGCCGTGTCCATGCCACTCACAAAAAGAAGGGCAATACATGAGAACGGGGACAAATGTGCTGACGCGCACGGTCGTCAGTGTCACGGCCCTCGCTGGACTTGCCGTTGGGGGCCTGGCGGGTGCGACCGCCAGCTCCGCAGCCCCCGCACAGAGTTCGAGTTCGGCAGCGGCTGACGAGGCCGCTCCGCTCGCCGCCGGACGGGGTTCGAGTTCAGTGGCGAGCGGCGAGGCCACTCCGCTCGCGGTGGTCAACCTCGGCCTGAGCACTACGCAAGCCAAGTACGTCCAGTGCTATCTCAAGAACGCCGGCTGGGGTTACACCGGCGCGATCGACGGCCAGCTGGGCACCAATAGCTGGAAGGCGATGCAACGCCGACTCGCGGACGGCTACGGCTACACCGGCGCGATCGACGGAATCGTCGGATCCGGCACGGTGTCGGCGCTGCAGCGGCGGCTCGCGGATGGCTACGGATACACCGGCGCGATTGACGGAATCGCCGGGTCCGGCACCCAAGCCGCGTTCAAGACATACGCCAACGCCCAGGCCTCATGGTGCTGAGCCGGGTGGTGATGTCGCTCGTCGTGTACGCGGGCGCGGCCCAGTTCAGCGCGGTCGGGGTGCTGCTCGCCGGGGGCGGCCCGGTC
>NZ_JBEOVF010000078.1:0-39215 GCF_040295365.1 Streptomyces sp. NPDC002838
AGGAGGACGTGGAGCGGGTGCGCCTTGCCGGCGGGACCGGGCAGACCGCGACCGGGGAGAGCGTGTCGGCAGAACTGGCCGCCCGCGTCAAGGAGTTCACCGGCGATGACCGGCTGATGAAGACGCTGCTGCTCTCCGCCCTCGCGCCGTCAGTTCCCGCGCTGGCGAACCTGACCGTGCGCCGGCTGTCCGCGCTCAACCACGGCAGCATCACCAGCCCCATTCCCGGCGGCGAGGTCACCAAGGTGGCCACGAAGGTGCGGATGTGGCACACGCGGCACGGCGAAATCAAGGTCGACAACGGTGACGACCCAGCCGTGCGCCTGGAACTCGTCGGCGTCGACGTGGACAGCGTGCTCGCCACCGCCACCGGCTACAACACCTCCGGCGCCCGCAAAGCCATGGTCAAGCGGCTCCTGTGGGAGGAACTCGGGGTAATCGAGGGCGAGATCGTCAACCGCGCGGACGTGTGGTGGAAGGGCTCACGCCGTAGCGTCGAGGTCCTCCTGGGCACTGTCCGGGATCCACGCGATGTGCGGGACGATGCGTTCCATCCCAGCGAGGACACCGCGTGGCGGCTCATCCTCGGCTACCCGTTCGACGAAGGGACCTACGGGCCGGCGGACGCCCGCGACCGGGTCCACAAGCTCGTCAACGAACGCGGGGTACACGCCCAGACCGTGTGCTGGATTCCCGCCGGCCTGACGCACGAGCGGGAGAACGATCTCGGGCAGCTTGTCGTCATCGACAAGGTGCTGACCGGCCAGAAGTTCGACTCCTACGCGGGGCATCTAAACCCTGCCGACCGGCAGCGGGCCCGTGCCGCGCTGGAGAGCCAGCGCGAAGCCCTGATGACGCTCTTCCGTGATCTGCTGCGGCAGGCGTACGGCTTGGCCCAGCAGCAGTCCGGGCACGTGGTTCCCTACAACGACCACCTTCTGTCGCTGAGCCCCTCGCTGCAGCCGACGCTGCCGTTCGGGGACACCCTGAAGAACGCCCTGCACAGCATCGCGGACCAGGCGCTCGCCCATCAGTTCCCCGGCCACCCGGACTTCGACCCGGACCGAGTGAAGGCCACGGTCAAACTGGCCGACGCTCGCACCGTGCTGGGCTACATCCGTCAGCTCGCGGAGTCGTCCGAGCCGAGCATCGAAGTCGCCAAGGGGGACCGGGGGGTGATGCAACGTGTCGCCGACGCGCTCGGGCTGGGCACGATGCACGAGGCTCGTTTCACCCTGGACCGTGCCTGGGCACAGCATTTCGAGCGCGAGGCCGACAAGGCTGGCCGCGGCAGCGAACTGAAGGTGCCCGACCTGCGGGCGTGGACGAATCGCCCTCTGGCGCGAGGGCTGGAGCCCTTGGTGGGCAATCTGGTGATCGCCTGCTTCGCCGAGATGACCGACCGGGTATGGACCCGACACGGCGGCATCGTGGATCCTGCACCTGAGCTGAACCAGATCTCCGACGACCTCGTGCTGCGCGAGCAGCGCCTGCCCGACCAGGAGCGTTGGGACCGGGCTCGTGCCAGGGCGATGGATCTCTTCGGGATCAACCAGCCGCCGCTGCGGCGGGGGCGACTGGTGGGCATGTTCGTGCGCCAACTGTCGGATGACGCCCGCCGCTACCGTGACGCTGCCACTGATCTGGTCACCGAGCTCGAAGAGCACGCCGCGCAGTTGGGCATCGACCCCAACGCCACCTCCGGGCGGCTGCACACCGCTCGTATGGCCGTCGACCTGCTGGAGGGCCTGGGCAGTCGCAGTGGCAGCGTGGAGATCGTGGAGCACCTGGCCGACGCCGACCTGGGCGGGCCCGCGCAGCGGGCCGGGCGCTCCATCAAATCTGCGGCCCGTGTGGTGGAGGCGCTGCGCAAGGCCCCCTGGGACAACTTCAAGTTGGTCGCCGGAGTCGGTGGTCCCTACACCGTGGAGGCGAACGACCTCTTCGCGAAACTGCGGGGCGCCGCGCAGGCCGATGAGATGACGCTCAAGATGGGGCTGGTCGACGTCCTGGCCCAGGCACGTAAGGAGGCAGCCGCCCTGCTGGAGCGGGCGCTCAGCAGGTCGACGTCCCCGTCGGCTGAGGGGCAGGGCGCGAAGGACGCTCCGGCCGACCAGTCCTCTTCCTCTTCCTCCGAGACCACCCAGGCCAAGAATTCCTCGTCCGCGGCAGGACGCCACCGGGGCACGGGCGACGGCCTCACCGAGGCGCTGGCGGAGCTCACCTCGTTCCTGCGGACCAACCCGCAGGCCGTCGTGGAGCTGGAGTGGCGGGTGGTCGAGTGAGCACGATGACGGACGAGGCCGCCGCGTCTCGCGCACCCCGGCTGGGCCGTGCGGCTGTGGAGCAGCGTGTTTCCCAGCTACTGCGCCAGCAATTGGACCGGCCGACTGCCGCCGACCACACCGTCTCCTCGGTCGTACTGCTGCGTGCCGAACCGGTGTGGGAGTCGGATCAGCCCCTGCGGGTACAGGGACGCACCGTCCGCGTGGCGGCGGGTGTGTCCCCCCTGGGCGTGCTGGACCACATCACGCAGCACGCCGACGCACCGGACGCGGACCTTCTGGTGGTCCTCACCGACCAGGAGGAGGCCGCGCTCGGCCGCACTGTGTTGAGCGTGGCTCTGCGCCAGCGGGTGCACACCGTTGACCGGTGGGCGTTGGTCGCCGAACAGTTCGGCGCGCAGCAGGTGGAGCCGCGGCTCACGGATGAAGCCTGGGCCGCCGAGGCACTCATGTCGGCCCGTCCTCCGCAGAATGGCTGGCCGAGGCTGCCCGGCAAGGTCCTCAGCCGTGACACCGCGCTGCGGCACCTGGCCGCCAGTCGCCTGGGCCTGGACCAGCGGCTCGGGCTGGGTGCCGAGGGCCTGGACATCAGGGCCCTGCTGCGTTGGTCGGCTCTGCGGGGCGCGACCGAGTCCCTTGCCTCCCTTCGATCAGCCGAGCGCGTCGGTCTCACCCGATGGCTCATCGACGCAACGGGCAAAGCGGGCCGGGCTCTGTTCGCCCTCATCGATGTCGACCGCGGGCCGGACGCGCTGGCAGCCGGTGTGGTGTGCCACGCCCTGTGGTCGCCGCAGGCCGTCGGCATGGACCGGCAAAAGGGCCGTGTCGACCGGTTCTTCGGCGACGCGCAGCTCGACGATGCCACTATGCAGGCGTTCGGGGAGGCCGCCCGCCAGGTGGTCATTCAACTGGCCGACGAAGCATGGGATCCCGAGCGCGCGGGCGTCACCCCCGCGGACGCCAACCGGCTGCTGCACACGGTCCTTGACCGAGCCGAAGCTCTGCTGGAGCAGTTCGGGGCCCAGGACGCGGCGACGTACAGCGATGTACTGCGGTCCGGGTTCAACTACCGTGTCGATGCCGTCGCCGACGCGCTCACGGCCTGTCTGGCCAAGCGCGGCGACACCCGCCCTGCCGCGGACACTCTCGCCTCCCGCGTGGCGGCCCTGGCCGAGCACCAACTGCACGCCTTCCACCAACACCGGGTCGAACGAGCACGGATGGCGCTGCGCCTGGTGCGGTGGCTGGCACATCCCTCTCCGCTCCCAGAGACGCTCGCGGCCGGCATCGACGCCCAGATCCGCGACTGGGGGTGGGTCGACCATGCCGTAGCCCAGGTATGGGCCGGCGAGGACATCCACCCGGGCCTCAAGACCGCGTACCGCCTGCTGCACGAGCGAGTCGCCGTGCGGCGCCGGGCCATGGACGAGGCGTTCGCACTCCGCTTGCAGGACTGGACCCGCAACGGCACCGCCCGCGATGGGCTGCTCATGGTCGAGAACCTCCTCGAGAAGGTCGTTGCGCCGGTCGCTGCGGGCGAACGGCCGGTGCTGTTCCTGCTCCTCGACGGCATGAGTGCCGCCGCGGCGGTGGAGATCGCCTCGGAGATGGCCCACACCTGGCAGGAGTACGACCCGCTGGGCGGCACCAGCCGCAATGCCAAGAGCCAGCCGGCCCGCCGCCGCGGCGTAGTGGCCGCGCTGCCCACGCTCACCAAGGTGTCCCGCGCTTCACTGTTCGCCGGCGAACTGTGCGAGGGCGGACAAGATCTGGAGCGCGACCGCTTTGCCCGGCACGGCTTCTGGAACGGCCGCACGGCGCGCCTGTTCCACAAGGCCGACGTACGGGGCGAAGCCGGTGAGATGCTCGGTGCCGAACTCACCCAGGCCCTGGCCACTCCCGACATGCTCGTCGGGGTGGTCCTGAACACGATCGACGATGCCCTGGACAAGGACCGCGAGCGCAGCGACGCTACCTGGCGCCTTGATGACATAGGGGTGCTGCGGATCTTGCTGGAGCACGCGAGCTATCACGGACGTGCGGTGATCATCGCCAGTGACCACGGCCACGTCCTGGAACGCGACGGCCACCTGCGCACTGCCCAGGACTCGGTCTCAGCCCGGCACCGCACGGGCACTGCCCCGGCGAGCGCCGGGGAGGTGGAATTGGTCGGACCGCGCGTCGTCGGACCCGGCCAGCGCGTGGTTTCGTTGTGGGACGCCGGGCTTCGCTACACGACCCGCAAGGCGGGCTATCACGGCGGAGCCTCGGCCGCCGAGGTCACCATCCCCCTGCTGGCCTTCCTGCCGCTGGGCGCCGCATCTCCGCCCGAGCAGTGGCGTCCCCTGGGGGACTGCCGCCCAGCCTGGTGGGAAGCAGCCGGCCCTGCCGTACCGGCCATCGAGCTGGCGGGGACGGCACCCGCCACACGGAGCGGGAAGCAGAAAGCGCCCGAACCCACAGACGGACAGATCGGATTGGACTTGGCTGCCACACGCGGTGTGGAAGCCCTGCTCGACGAACTCCTCGACTCCGACATCTTCACCGCACGGCGCACGCTCACCCCCCGCGTGGTGCACAAGCCGAAGATCCGCGCGGCGATCGGGGCCCTGCTGGAGGCGGGCGGCATCCTGCCCACCGCCGTGCTCGGCGAGCGCGCCGGGGAGCTTCCTGACCGCGCTGTACGGTTCGCCACCGTGCTGCAGCGGATCTTCAACGTGGACGACTACGCCGTGCTGTCGCTGACCGACAGCAGTCGCAATGTCCGCCTGGACAAGGACCTGCTACGCCGCCAGTTCGAGCTGAAGGGGGATGTGTGAACCAGGTCAGCGCCGCCAAGCGGCGCGAGGTCATCGACGCGCTGCGCCGCGGAGCCGTCCCCGAATCCGGGCTCGACCTCCTCGCGGTGGGCCTGTCCCGCTTCGACACCGCACTCGATGAGGAACTGTCTGCGGTCGCCGACGGCGGAGCCGTGTTCAAGGCGGTGCGTGGCGAGTACGGCTCCGGCAAGACCTTCGTCACCCGGTGGCTGGGCGAACGCGCCAAGCGCCGCAACTTCGCCGTCGCCGAAGTCCAGGTCTCCGAGAACGAGACCCCGCTGCACAAGCTGGAGACGGTCTACCGCCGCCTGACAGAACGCCTGTCCACCCCGGGCTTCCCGCCCAGCGCCCTGCGCGCGGTCGTCGACTCGTGGTTCTACGCGCTCGAAGAAGACGTCCTCGCCGAGCAGGACACCGACACGGCGACTCCCGACGCCCTGGGCAGCGCCGTCGACACACTCCTCGCAGAACGGCTGACCGAAGTCAGCCGCACCGCACCCTCCTTCGCGGCGGCCCTGCGCGGCTACCGCGCCGCAGTCGCCGCAGGGGACGCGGCAACCGCCGACGCGATCCTGGCCTGGCTGGGCGGACAGCCCCATGTAGCGGCCAGCGCCCGCAAGGCCGCCGGCGTACGCGGCGATCTCGACCACTTCGGCGCCCTCGGCTTCCTCCAAGGACTGCTCGCCATCCTGCGCGACTGCGGCCACCCCGGGCTTCTGCTGGTCCTCGACGAAGTCGAAACGCTGCAACGGGTGCGGTCCGACGCCCGCGACAAGGCCCTCAACGCCCTGCGGCAGCTCATCGACGAAGTCCACTCCGGCCGCTTCCCTGGCCTCTACCTGATCATCACCGGCACGCCCGCCTTCTACGACGGCCAGCAAGGGGTACAGCGCCTGCCGCCCCTGGCCCAGCGCCTGGCCACCGACTTCACCACCGACGCACGGTTCGACAACCCCCGGGCGGTACAGATCCGGCTGCCCGGCTTCACCGTCGAGTCCCTCACCGAACTCGGCGGACACGTACGCGACCTGTACGCCGCCGGATCCACCGCCAGTGACCGCATCACCGCCAGCGCGGACGACGCCTACCTGGCCGACCTTGCCAAGGCCGTCGCCGGAGGACTGGGCGGCAAGGTGGGCATCGCGCCCCGCGTGTTCCTCAAGAAGCTGGTGAGCGACGTCCTCGACCGCATCGACCAGTTCGAGGACTTCGACCCGCGCAAGCACTACGCCCTCACCCTGGCGCCTTCCGAATTGACCGAGACCGAACGCAACGCCGCGATGTCCCCCGCCGCAGCGGCTGGCGACGTAGAACTGGACCTCTGAGGCTCCTGTGACGGACAGCGCTCTCGATCAACTCCACCCGGTCGTCCTGCACCACATCGCCAACTCCCTGGGCTGGCCCGGTCTGCGCCCGCTCCAGGAAGCCGCCATCGAGCCACTGCTGAACGGCGATGACGCACTCCTGCTCGCACCCACTGCCGGCGGCAAGACCGAAGCCGCAGCGTTCCCGGTGCTGTCCGCCATGGAACAGCAGCAGTGGAAGGGCCTGTCCGTCCTGTACGTGTGCCCGATCAAGGCCCTACTCAACAACCTGCTGCCGCGTCTGGAGTCGTACACGGGATGGCTGGGCCGCCGCGTCGCCCTGTGGCACGGCGACGTGACCGCAGCCAGCCGACGCAAGATCCTTCTCGACCCGCCGGACATCCTGCTCACCACCCCCGAGTCCATCGAGGCCATGCTCGTCAGCACCAAGGTCGAGCACCAGTGGTTCTTCGCTAATCTGCGAACCGTCATCGTGGACGAGGTCCACGCCTTCGCCGGCGACGACCGCGGCTGGCACCTCCTCGCCTTGCTCGAGCGCCTGACTCGCATCACCGGTCGGCCCATCCAGCGTGTCGGCCTGTCGGCGACCGTAGGCAACCCACAGGATCTCCTGGCGTGGTTCCAGGGCTCCGGCCAGGACAGCCGGCCCGCCCAGGTAGTCGCCCCGGACATGCCCGCCCTGCCCGCGGAGGCCGCGACACCGCCGGCAGGCGACATCACCCTGGACTATGTCGGCAGCGTCGCCAACGCGGCAAAGGTCATCGCCTCGCTCCACCGCGGCGAGAAACGGCTGGTCTTCTGCGACTCCAAGCAGCTCGTGGAAGAACTCGGGGCCTCCCTGCGAGCCAAGGGCGTCACCACGTTCCTCTCCCACGCATCCCTCTCCGTGGACGAACGCCGCCGCGCGGAAGAGGCTTTCGCCGAAGCGCGGGACTGCGTCATCGTCGCCACCAGCACCCTGGAACTCGGCATCGACGTGGGTGACCTGGACCGGGTTATCCAGATCAACGCACCCGCCACCGTCGCCTCGTTCCTCCAGCGGCTCGGCCGCACCGGACGCCGTGCCGACACGACCCGTAACTGTCTATTCCTCGCCCTGGACGAACAGCGCCTCCTGCACGCTGCCGGCCTCCTCTCACTGTGGGGCCGCAGCTTCGTCGAACCCGTCACTGCCCCACCCGAGCCGCGACACATCGCCGCCCAGCAGCTCCTCGCCCTGTGCCTCCAAGAAGGGCGCGTCGGCGACCAGACCTGGGCCGAGCACTGGAACGGCCTCGAACCCTTCGGCCCGAGCGCAGCCCCCATCGTCCAGCACCTCGTCGACAGCGGCTTCGTCGACTCCGACAACGGGATGCTCTTCATCGGCCCGGAGGCCGAACGGCGCTTCGGCCAACGGCACTTCATGAACCTGACCGCAGTCTTCACCGCCGCCCCGGAATTCGTCGTGCTGTCCGGCCGCACCGAGATCGGCCGCACCGACCCCATGCTGCTCACTGAGAGGGTCGAAGGCCCCCGCCTGCTGCTCCTCGCCGGACGCAGCTGGCGCGTCAACTGGATCGACTGGGCCCGACGCCGCTGCTTTGTCGAACCCGCCGATGGCGGCGGCAAGGCCCGCTGGTACGGCAGCGTCCTCGACGGCGCCTCGTACGAACTCGCCCGCGCCATGCGTGACGTCGTACTCGGACAGGACCCGCCAGTCCAGCTCACCGAGCGCGCCGTTACCTACCTCGCACAGCTCCGCGAGACGGCCGTCGACACGACCCATCCCGGCGGCACCGTCATCACACGCGCCGGCGACGACGTCCGCTGGTGGACCTGGGCCGGCTTTCGCGCCAACGCCACACTGACCGCCACACTCGCAGGGCTCACCGACGAAAAGCAGCGCTTCAACGAACTGTTCGTCCGGATGCGTCCCGACTTGACACCCCAGATGTGGGCCACGCACACCTCTGATGCGACCCAACGCCTGTGCCTGCCTGAGATCGACGACAAGGCCCTCCGCGGCCTGAAGTTCAGCGAAGCCCTCCCGCCCCATCTCGCCCGCACTACCGTGGCACAGCGTCTTGCATCCACCGAGCGTGCGGCGTCCGTCCTCAACGAACCCGTACGCTTCTCCTCTCGCCTGGACCGCTAGGCAGCGGCTCGCGCCAGGCCAGGCGCGCAGCACCCGGCGGCGTGCCGCACGACCGAGGGGCTGGCCCCGCGCCTACTGCCCCTCGATCCTTCCCAGCCGCCGGCTCCGTCAGGGCAGTCGCAGCTCGCTTGGCTCGTAACGGAGTTGGTAAGCACGGACGCCGCTGCCGTTCATTCGATAGATCGTGATACTTGACAAGAACTGCGCCTTGATGTCGAGAGTGCGCTGCCGCTCCTTCTCCGCAATCCCGCTGATCCACTCCTCGATATGCTCCGGCAGCTTGAAGGCCAGGCGGTAGGCGTCTTCATCTTCCCGGGGAGACAGCGTCCACTCGGCGGTCGCCGCCTGCCCCGAGCGCCGCAGGCGCACGGCATGGTCGGGAGACTGCTCGACGTAGGACAGGAACTGCTCCTGGTCCTGGGCGGCCAACGGCAGGATGAACGGAGCCGAGGGGAATCCCAGCAGAAGCTCGGCCGCGGCGTACTGCTCCAAGGCATCGACGAAGTGCGTGAGGACCACGGTCGCCGAGGCTTTGAACTGCACAGCGTTGGTGTCGCCCGACAGCGGCACCCCAGGCGGGCAGGTGCCGAGGGCCTCACGGAGCTCCCTACGCATCCACGCCACGGGAAAACGCTCCACAGCGTGATCTTCCTGTGCCTCGTACAGGTCGGCCGCCGCGGTCCTGATCGCCTTGCGCAGCCAGGTGAAGGACTCCCCGGACAGGTCCACCAGGGAAATCTGATGGGCAAGCGCATACCGCTGCGCCTCTGGGGTGAAGCCGTTGGCGGAGAACAGCGCGTACGTGTACTGGTAGCGCCTCCTGGGCCGCGTGCCCTCATGGTCCATGAAGTTCTCGTTGACGTCGTGTAGAACGCCGTGGGCGTTGCGCACGACCTCCAGCCGGCACTTCTCCCGGTAGTACTTGGCCTCGAGGAACAGCCGGATGGGGAGGGAGAAGGCGGGTGTGAAGGCGAACTCCCCCAGCACGTCGACCTGGTGGACGGCACCACGGCCGCGAACACGAAGCGCGCCACCGGCTCCAGTAAGTTCGGCACGATCCTGCCGCTCGTCGACAAGCAGCCGGTAGCCGCTGTGCCGCAGCAGCCAGGCCAGCGCCTCCTCCAACAGGTACCCCCGCAGTGCTGATCGCTTCGCCATACCAACGTTCCCCGCATCCGCCATTCGCCAGCTGCTAGATGTGATCTTCTCATTGGACGCGTCGCATCCTCAGAACAGGTCCGCGGAACCGCCGGTCCGGTAGTCGTCGGATTGCCGCCTCACGGCGACCGTTCTGTAAGCGGCACAGCACAGTTGCCCGGGGCCCCCGTGGCCAGCGTTAGGGCACCGACACCATCGAGGCGACCGCCTTCTTCCTCGACCTGTGTCACGGCCACGACGAGCCGGTCGTCGTCACGGTCGCCATGCGTAACCCGGCCCGACGGACGTCCCCAAGTGTTCGGCAACCAGTGCTTCCGAGATGCCGACGGACGATGGCTTATGCACCCCGTCGAAGATCCAGAACACCTCGATGCACGACGCGCAGCCGTCGGTCTAGAGCCCAGGCCGAGAACGAAGCTCGGATCCGCGCCATGTACGACGACGGGTGATCCTGACGGCACCTGTACGGAAGGCAGGCTCAGACCAGGTTTCGGCGCCACACCCCCAGAAAGTCTCTCGTAGCGGTTTGTGTTGCTTCGCTGACGTCCTGTATCAGTCCGCTGGTTGTCGTAGGGGCGTGTCAGAGTTGAAACTGATGGTCGCCCGGGTGTCCAGGCTGCAGGGAGGGGCGTAGGTGCCGCAGTTTGACGGTTCCGATTCGCTGGGGTCGTTTGATCTTGATGGTCTGGTGGTTGCTGACCGGCTGAGGCTGTTCAACTTCACCCAGCGCGACGACGCGGCATCGTATCTGTGGGTGCTGCGGGCGATGAACGCGCTGCGGGCGGTTCATCAGGTGCAGGTGCACACCAGCGACGTGGCGGCGGCGCTGGAGGACCTGGCTGCCGGCCATGCCGACGTTCCAGCCGTTGCCGATCTCAATCTGCGGGCGATGCTGGACGTCCTGTCTGGGGACCGGGACCGCGAACGGGACGGCGGCCGGGTCCTGTGCCGGGTGGAGGATGCCGCTCGGGCGGGAAGTCTGGCTGCGTACCGGAACCGGCAGTCGGTGTACCAGTTCACGGAGATCGGCTACCGGGCCTACATGGCGGTGGAGGATGTGCTCGGCGCTCGGGTGGAGGACGCCAACCTGTCCCGGCTGGTGTTTGCCGACATCCTGGCCGATCTCAAGGCCCTGGCCGCCGCGAACCTCAGTGCGGACCGGGAAGAGATCTACCGCAAGCTCTCCCGGCTGGACAGCGTGCTGGATGACATGGCCCGTCGGGCCGCACGGTTCTATCTGACGTTGAATGACGTGGCGCGGACCACGGACATCTCTCCGGAGACGTTCCTGCGGCACAAGCACGCGCTGCTGGCACACATGAGCGATTTCTCCGCTGAGCTGGAGCGGTACGCGCCGCGCCTGGCTGACGCGGTCCGCGCGGTGGAGGACAGCGGGATCGAGACGCTGCTGGAGCGGGCGGCGGAGGCGGATGAGCGGCCGATGATGCGGCCGGAGGCCCGCCGGGAGGACTGGCGGCGGCGCTGGGTGGGGCTTCGCCAGTGGTTCTTGGCAAGTGAAGTGGCGGATTCGAAGGCGGAACAGTTGCAGGGGGCGACGCGTACGGCGATCTCGGGTGTGATCGCGTTGCTGCGGCAGGTCACCGAGTCGCGGCGGAGCGGGGTGAGCCGCACGACGCAGTTGCGGCATCTGGCGGCCTGGGTCGCGGGGGCGCCGGACGAGCAGGCGGCGAACGCGCTGATCGCTGCGGCGTTCGACCTGCGGTCGGCCCGGCATCTGGGTGGGGCCCATGACGATGGTGAGCAGATCTCGTCCCGTTCTACGTGGTGGGACGCTCCTGGCGTCGATGTGAGCATCAGCTTGTTCCGGCATGGCAAGCGGCCCTCCCCTGGGGGGCCGCAGCCGATCCGTACGGAGCGGGGGGCGCGCGCCCGGCTGCGGGAGAAACAGCGGGCAGTCCGGGCAGCTGAGCGGGCGGCGGCCGAGCAGTTGCTGGAGCACGGTCCCCATGAGCGGGTGCTGGACGAGGCCGAGACCCGGGCGGTGCTGAAGCTGCTCACCCGGGCACTGGAGGCCCGGACCGTGGTCGCGGGGCAGCTGCGGTCGGCCACCGGGACGAGCGATGTGATGACGCTGCGGCTCATCCCCAGCCAGACCGGCAGTCGGCTGCGCACGGTGCACGGCACGCTGGTGCTGCCCGGCTTCACGCTGGAGCTCGCCGCCGCCGGACCAGTCCGGCGCGGCGCGGCGGAGGCGGGCTGATGGCCACCGTTCACCGGGTCGCTGCGGCGGTGGAGCCGGCGCAGCTGGGTTCGTACCAGGAGGCCGCCCGGCTGGTGTTGCTGCACAGTGTGATCAGCGAGGGCCACCCTCGCCCTGGGGCGCTGGCGGTGGTGCTGCGCTGGGCGGACGAGCTGGCTGAGGACTTCCGCTCGCTGTTCGGCTACACCCTGCACACCACCGCCCGGCACGCGAGGCTGATTCGGCGTCTGGATGTGTTCGATGGCAGCCAGGCGATCGTCGCGGCCAACAGCGGCCGGAGGCCGTTCGACCGGCGACGGTTGGCGTACCTGTGTCTGGTGCTGGCGTGCCTGCACGGTTCCCGGGTCGAGATCGCCCTCGCCGACCTGGTGAAGGACTTCAGTCCGCACGCCAACGCCATCGATCACCTCGGCTTCGACCCGACCGCCCCTGGGCACAAGGACGCCATCGTGGACGTCATCGACTGGCTGGTGCAGCACGGGGTGCTACGCGTCTCGGACGGTTCGACCCAAGCCTGGGCCCGCGATCCGGATCGCGGGGACGCCCTGTTCGACATCGACCATGAGCTCTGCAGCGCACTGTTCCGTCCCGGCAAGCCCCTGCAGCACCTGACGAGCGCCGCCGGATTGTTGGAGATCCCGGCCAGCGGTGTCGGCCGCGATGCCCGACGCCGGCACGGCGCGCAGCGGGCGCGCCGCGCCGTCATCGAGCATCCGGTGGTGTACTTCGCCGACGCCGACCCGGAGACCGCCGCCGCACTGCGGCAGCCCACGCTGGCGGAGGACTTGGTGCGGCTGACGGGATTGCAGATCGAGCGCCGGGCCGAGGGCATCATGCTCGTCGACACCACCGGTCACTTCACCGACAGACGCTTCCCGGGCCGTGGCGGCGCGGTCAACCGTACGGCCGGGCTGCTCCTGGCCAAGATCGCCGACCTGCAGGAAGACCCCGACCGGTCCCGCGAGCTGAAGCGCATGCGACCGCCGGATCCCATGGAAGAGCACGCCGACCTGCTCGCCCGTATCGACCTGGCGCTGCCTCACGCCGGAACTCTGGCCGCTCTCGCGCTGGACGCACCCACAGCCGACAGCGGCGCTTCGCCGGAAAGAGCCGAAGCCGATGACGCGGTGGCCGAGCCGCTCCGGGTCGTGGAGCTGCCCCTGGTCGAAGACGCCCGCCTGGTCGAGATGATCAACGCGCTTTATGAGGAATTCGGTCCGGCCTCGTTCACCAACAAGTGGCAGGCCGACCCGCGTGGCCTGCTGACCGAGGCGCTCGTCCTCCTCGCCGATCTGCGGTTGGTGCACCCGGTGCCCGGCGGCGTGCTGGTCCGCCCGGCCGCCGGCCGCTACCGCAACATCACCGCCGTCCTGCCCCATCCGAAGACCGACGGGCAGTTCGCATTCGACTTCTCCGCTGCGGAGGACACCTTCTGATGACCATATTCGCCGAACCCAGCCCGTCTGGCGACGCTCCGACCGTCCGCTTCAAGCCCACGCGCGCCGGGATCATCGGCCTGTGGGACTACCGGGACGAGGAGTTCGTCTTCGCCGACGGCCGTCTCGTCCTGCGCGGCCACAACGGGTCGGGCAAGACCAAGGCGCTGGAGGTGCTCTTCCCCCTGGTCCTCGACGGCAGCATCGACCCGCGCCGGCTGGATCCGTTCAGCGGCGAGGAACGCACGATGAAGTCCAACCTGCTCTACCGGGGCCAGGAATCGGCATACGGGTACGTGTGGATGGAGTTCACCCGAACCACCGCTGACGGCGAACTGCTGGAGGCGGTGACCGTCGGCCTCGGCTTGCTGGCTCAGAAGAGCAAGGAACGCCCGGGCCGCTTCTTCTTTGTCTCCGATGGCCGGATCGGCGTGGACTTCGGCCTGCTCACCGCCGACTCCCGCCCGCTGCGCAAGAAGGAACTGGAGAAGCTCATCGGCCCGGACGCTGTCTGTAAGACGGCCACCGAGTACCGGGAGGCCATCGATGACCGCCTGTTCGGCCTGGGCCGTCAGCGCTATGCCCAGCTGATCAACCTGCTGCTCCAGCTGCGCCGCCCGCTGCTGGCCAAGGACCTCGACCCGGACAAGCTCTCCGACACCCTGACGGCCGGGCTGCGGCCCGTCGACGATGCCCTGATCGCACAAGCCGCACGGGATTTCGAGAACCTCGCCGAAATCCAAGCCGTCCTGGACTCGCTGACCAAGGCCGATGGAGCCGTCCAGGACTTCCTTCGGGACTACACGGCCTACCTGCGCGCGCACGCCCGGGACCGCGTCGAGCAGATCAACGCGCGCTGCGAAGCCACGACCGGTCACTGCGACAAGATCGCCACAGCGGCCCAGGACCGACGTGCGGCGGACGCGGCCCTCCAGGCCGCGAAGTCAGACCGGGACGAGGCAGCGGCGAAGCGTAAGAAGCTCGGCGCCCAC
This sequence comes from Streptomyces sp. NPDC002838, assembly GCF_040295365.1. NCBI lineage: Bacteria > Bacillati > Actinomycetota > Actinomycetes > Kitasatosporales > Streptomycetaceae > Streptomyces > Streptomyces sp. NPDC002838. The sequence goes on from NZ_JBEOVF010000078.1 coordinate 14,371, forward strand.
GTGGAAGGGCTGCGCAACCACGACGCGCTGAAGCAGGAGGTCGGGCTGCGAGAGCTCCGTGACCGCGTCCGTGGCGAGGGCAAGGACATCGCCGGCACCGAAAGCCGCCTGGAGAAGATGCGGCAGCGCGTGGCCCGTCTGACATCTGAGGCAGACGGGGTCGGGAAAGGGCTCGATCAGCTGCGTGGAGCTGCCGACCGGCACACGCAGACTCTGTTGTCGGCAGGGCAGGCCGCCAGTCTGGTCACCGACGACGACCCGCTGGACCTCACCGTTGATCTTCTGACCCACGTCGAGAGCCGGGCCACGGTGCGCCGCCATGACATCGGTGAGGTGCACGGCTACCTGGACGCGGCCGAACGCGCTGCCCAGGACCAGCGGCGCGAACAGGACCGGTTCGACGCCGCCGACAAGGAGGTCACGGACTACGACTCCGCCTGCACCCAGTCCGCCGACGTTCTCGCCGCCACCCGGTCCGTTGCCGACGCCGAGCTGCGGAAGATGATCGACCGCTGGACGGGCACGGACCCGACCGCCGTCCTCATCCCCATGGACGCGCCGACTCTCGTCGACGCGCTGGAAGCCGTCGGCGAGCCGGATGCGCCCGCGCTGCCCGAGGTCTTCCGTTCACTCACCGACGAACGCCGCACCAGCGCTCTTTCCCAGCAGGAATCCCTCAAGCGCCGTCATACCGAGACGCAGGGGCAGCTCGCGGCGGTCCGCGCCGAGCGCGCGCAAGTGGCCGCCGAACGAGATGACGCTCCTCCCGCCAGCGACTTGCGCCCGGCAGACCGTAGCGGTCGTGCCGGCGCCCCACTGTGGCAGCTCATCCGCTTCGCCGACCACGTGCCACACGAGCAGGCCGCGGCGGTGGAAGGTGCCTTGTATGGGGCGGGGCTGCTCACAGCCTGGCTTCACCCCCACGCCGACGCCACCGTGCAGGCCTTCACCGACAGCGAGTCCGACGGCTACCTGCTGCCACTGCCCGCTGCCCAGCGCCCCACCGGCCAGACCCTGGCCGATGTCCTCGTCCCCGAGGAACAGTCCCGCGTCCCGGCCGAAGCCGTCGCCGCGGTCCTGGCCTCGGTGCGTCTCACCAACGACCTCTCCCCCGACATCGGCGAGAGTCCCGCGGTAAGCAGCCGAGCGCAGTTCACCCTGGGGATCCAGCTCGGCGCTCACCCGAAGGCCCGGCCCGAGTACATCGGCGCCACCGCTCGCGCCGCCCGGCGCCGCGAACGCCTGCACGCCTTGGACGAGACGATCAGCGCGATGGAAGACGATCTCGCCGACCTGGTCGCCGCGCAGCAGGCCGCCGCCGAGACCGTGGCGGACTTCGACACCGCTCGCCAGCAACTGCCGCCCACGGCGTCGATCGTCAAAGCCGTCCGTGACGTCGAGGTCACCGCCGTCCAGCTCGCCGGCGCCCGGAAACGGCGGGATGCCGCACACCGGGCCCTCGATCTGGCCATCGCCAACACACACGACAAAGAGCGCCGGCTGCGCCGCGCCGCCACCGCGGCCGGCCTGCCCGCCCAACGCGACGCACTCGCCGACGTCGAACGCGCGGTCAACGATTTCGTCACCGCCGGCAATGACCTCCACACCACGCGATCCACTATCCGCGGCACTGAGAAAGATCTTGACGACCGCCGTGCGAGCATCGCCGAGCAAAGCCAGGACTATGCCGAACAGACCGAGGCGCTGACCACTCGCAAGGCCGACCACGAGGCCCTGGTGGAACGGCTGCGCACCGAGGAAGCACTGCTGGACGCTCCCTTGCGCGATCTTCAAAGGCAGCTCGAGGAAGCCCAGAGCGCGCTGGAGGAAGCCAATACGGCCTACGACCAGGCCGACGCGGAGGCCCAGGCGCAGCAGACCCGCCTCACCACCGCCGAGAACGCCCTTGAGCACATCAGCGAAGCCCTCACCACAGCCCTGGACGAACAACTGCGCACCACGGCCGGCCTCAAGCCGTACACCCGCCCCGACCTGCTTCGCCTGCTGGAAGCCCCCACCGACACCCCCTGGACGCCCGTCAGCGCGTGGCCCACCGCCGAACAGGCCGCCGCCCAGGTGATCACCCAGCTCACCGCGCACCCACCGCAGCTGTCCCCGGATGACGCCGCCCGCAGCGCCCTGCCGTCCACCACGGTCACGCTCCTGGGCGCCGTCGATACCGCCACCCACGGCCGACGGGCCACCGAGAACGTTCTCAAGACCACCACCACGAAGATCTCGACCGCCCTGACCGACCTCGAAAACGCGCTCGCGGAATCCGATCAGGGCTACCACCTGGAGTGGGAACCGGACGGCGACATCATCCTCGCCCGCGTCTCCGACGCCGAAGGCCCCGCCCCCGTCTCCGAGTTCGGTCGCCGCCTGGCCGAGCAGGTCGCCGACCAGCACATCCTGCTGGAAGACCGCGAACGCACCGTCATGGAAGACGCCCTGCTGACCGGACTGGCCCAGCAGATCCACTCCCGCACCATCGAGGCACGCAACCTGGTCAAGGCCATGGACGCCGACACCCGCGCCAAACCCATGTCCTCCGGCACCACCGTCGGCATCCGCTGGGTGCAGTCCGACGCGCTCACCGACGAACAGCGCGCCGTCAACCAGCTGCTGAAGAAGGACGCAGCCGCCCTGGGCCCCGCCGGACTGGCCGAACTGCGCTCCCTCCTGCGCGCCCAGATCCGCGCCGGCAAAGCACGCGACCGCCGCAAGACGTACCAGCAGATCATCGCCGACGTCCTGGACTACCGCTCCTGGCGCACCTTCGAACTGCTGCTGTCCCGGCCCGGCGAGAAGGAGGAAAAACTCACCCGCTCCAAGCACAGCGAGATGTCCGGCGGCGAGAAATCCGCCTCCATTCACCTTCCGCTGTTCGCCGCCGCCCACGCCCAGTACGGCTCCGCCCACCCCACCTGCCCCCGGCTGATCGCCCTCGACGAAGCCTTCGCCGGCATCGACGAGCAGTACCGCCCCGATCTGCTCGCCCTGACCGTCAAATTCGATCTCGACCTGTTCATGACCGGGCACGACCTGTGGATCACCTACCCGACCGTTCCCCGTATCGCGCACTACGACATGAACTATGACAAGGCCAGTCACACCGTCTCCGCCATGCTCATGCTCTGGGACGGACAGCAGATCCTCGACGACCTCGGCTATCCCGGATCCGATGAACTGGCCGCCTCCCTCCTCGGCTTCACGCCCAGCCGGCATGCCCCATCCGCTGACGGCCTGCTCGCCGGCCTGGACGACCACGACACCCCGGATGATCAGCCGGAAGAAGAAGCGGACGAGGCATGACCACCCCTGTGACAGCCAGTGAGCGCTACCTGCAGCCCGAATACGCACGCCTGCTGGCAGCCGCACGCCGCTCGCTGGAACGCACCGGCGGACGCCTCGACGGCACCATCAGCGTCAGCGCACCGGACGACGCCGAACGCGAAGCCCTCATCGGTCTCACCGGCACCTACCGCCCACCCGGCACCGCAAAGATCACTGTCCGGCTCGCCGACCTCGACGCCGCCATCCACACCGCCACCGGGGCCCCGCTCGCAGACCTTCTCACCCAAGTCGGCGGACCGATGCGCAACCGCCCCGCCGAGAAGGCCGCCCTCCAGCACACCCGCACACAGCTCCTCGCCCAAGCCGAGGCCAGCCCACTCCACGACAGACACCACTGGTACCGGGCCTGGCTGAGCGACCTCGCAACCGACGGCACACTGACCACCCTGATCAACAAAGGCGACACACCAACACTCGCCCGCGCCATCCGGGTACTGGAACACCTCGACGCCCGCCCCGCCGACACCCCGCCGCTCATGCTGCCGGCCCTCGCCGAGACCGCCACCGGCGACACCAAAGCCCTCAACCACGGCCGCGGCCCTCTGCCCAACCTCGTCCTACGTGCCCTGACCCACGCCCACAGCGTCCCCCCACCGTCCACCGCCGAAGAACGCCGGGAACTCTGGGACGCCTTCGACGTCATCGTCGACGACCTCGCCAGCCGCGTCCTCGTCCTCAACCTCCCCGCCCACGGACAGGGTCTGGGCGAATGGCTCACCGGCGCCGCCACCTACGGAACCCCCTTCCACATCACCCTCCACCAACTGGTCACCCTGCCCATCACGGTCAACCTGCCCACCGTCTACGCCTGCGAGAACCCAGCCGTCCTGCGCCGCGCCGCACAAGAACTCGGCCCCGACAGCCCACCGCTGATCTGCGCAGAAGGCCGCCCCTCCACCGCCTTCCACCGCCTCGCGCGCGCCATCACCTCCGGCGGCGGAACCCTGCTGTACCACGGCGACTTCGACTGGCCCGGCATCGACATGACCAACCAGCTCATCACGCGCCACAACGCCCGCCCGTGGATGATGACCGCAGCCGACTACAACACCGGCATCGCCCAGGACGACGACCACATCCAACTCCGCGGTAAGCCGCAGTTCACGCCCTGGGACCCAGAACTCGCACACGCCATGAAACACGCCAACCAGGCTCTCTACGAAGAGGCCGTCGCCGACGCCCTCCTCAACAGCCTGACGGCATCCGGGACTGGAAACTGACCCGCCTGCGCGATTCCAAGACAGAGCAAGTCAGCACCGCCCGCCAGAACCGCTCACACAGGGCATAGGTGCCCCCGCGGAATGTCAACGGTGGCAAAACAATTTGGTTGCTGCCGGCAGGCGCTGCCTGCTGCACTGACGGTATGGCGACGACGATCACCAGCGAGACGCGGACCGTGTTCCGCCGACAGGGGTTCGTGGTGATTCCCGGTGTGCTCGGCGGCGAGCAGATCACGGCAGGGCGCAAGATCGTCACTGCGCTGCTGGAGCAGCGCCCCTTCGCCGACGATCACGTCGGACCGTATTTCCTGTGGCCACGCTTCGCTGCGGAGGGTCATCCGCTGCTCGACTTCTACCGCGAGACCGGCATCGGGGAGCTCGCCGCCCAGCTGCTGCGTTCGGATCTCGTCGTCGAAGACCCGAATTTCGCGCAGGTGGCGACGACAATCCCGCCCTGGCCGCACCGGCCGGGCGGCCCGCACGTCGACGGCCTGACGCCGTGCGAACCGGACGGGCGCCCCGGCTCCTTCTCGCTGTTGGCCGGCGTATGGCTCACCGACCATGACCGGTCACACCGGGGGAACCTGTGGATCTGGCCGGGCACACATCTGCGATTCGGGCAGTACCTCGTCGAACGCGGTGCGGATGCCCTGGCACAGGTCGAGGAGATGAATCCGGGCCCGTACCCGAAGATCGAGCTCGGCGAGCCGCTGCAGGCGGTCGGCCCCGCCGGCAGCGTACTGTTCGCGCACTACCTGCTCGCACACAACATCGGCAACCACGACGGTACGGCCGACGGGCGGCGGCGCGAGACGGTGTATTACCGGCTCCACGCGGTCGGCCACCGGGAGCGCTGGCAGCAGGTGGTCACCAACCCACTCGCCGAATTCCGCGCATAGGGAGCGGTGCGGGGCGTCCGGGCTGGCGTTTGGTGTCGGTCAACCAGGTTTGGTTGGCCTCGCCCTGTCAAAGCGCCAGTCTTGCGTACGGGGCTCCGTCGCAAGATCGGGATCGAGCCCGTTCACGTGCACGCCGACACCGGGCCGAGTCTCACTGCGCGGGGCGCGGTTCCGGAGGGTACGGGGATCACTGCTGATCACTCGATTGTCGGGGTAGGCCGACTGCCAGCAGGCGTTCGTGGACCACGTCAGCGGCACGGAAACCCGAATGGCTCATTCTCAAATGACCATTGCGGTGGTGATATCACCTCAGGGATAGGGAGTCAGGCTGCCCGTGGTCCATGGTGGTCCTCCGCCACCTGCTGGGCTGTTGTCGGATTGCTTGGGTATCTGCGGACGCGCCCGGTGAAGTCGGCGAGCGATCCGCTCACTTATGGGAGATCGCGTCGATGCCCTAGCGCTCCCGCCCCGCGAGAGGTCACAGCCATGCCCCGGTTGCCCGGAGATTCGCCCTATGCGTTCACTGTCCAGCCCTCGGTCGAGGCGGTGCCAGCCGCGCGAGACCGTGTTGTCAACCGTGCGCAGCGGCTTGGGCTGGCCTTGGATAAGGAACTGAGCAACGACCTGCGGTTGCTCACCGGGGAAGTGGTCGCGAACTCGGTCACGCACACGCAGGCCGCGTGCGTGGTGTCCGTGCAGTGGACCGGAGAGCGGCTGCGCGTGGAAGTCACCGACGTTGACCCCACCTTGGTACGTGCGTCCCAGGCCGAGGCGATGGACGAAAACGGGCGGGGTCTCTTCCTCGTTGACGCATTGGCAACCGACTGGGGATCACAGCCTTGTACAGCGGGTAAGAAAACTTGGTTCGAACTGGCGATCCCCGCTTTCGTAGAGGAGACCGCAGCCGTGACCGCCTCACACTCTGATGCCGCTGCAGAGCATCCCGTGCCAATAACCAGTGCACCTGCACGAATCGAGCATCACGCAGCCTGAGCTGCCCCCACTCGCGCTGGTCTCCACCCTTACGCACCGCTATTGGCACACCTGTGGCGTCACGAGCGGACACATGCACGGCCGCCTGGCGACGGACCCGGAGCTGGAGTAGGCGGCGGGGTCACTGAGAGGAGGCGGCATCCTCACCGCGGCCCGTCGCCTCACCCCGTCGGAAAACTACGGGCGCAGTCCGTGAGCGCGCGGGATCATGAGGCATGCGCCCGGACGACTGGCACCTCACCGATGACGTCGACAGCTTCCTAGCCCGTGCAGGAGACTTCCTGCACTCGCGACCCGCCCTACACACCATCCCCCTGACGGTGACCGAGGCGCTGCGTACGCGCGGAGCACACGCATACGGCGCCGAAGGCCCTGTCTTCGGCATCCTGGAGAGGGCGGGCGAGGTCCGCGCGACCTACTTCCGCACCCCGCCCCACCGCCTGAACCTCACCCCCCTCACCCCCGCCGAGTCCGACGCCCTCGCCGCCCATCTGGCCGGCCTCGGCCTCCCCATTCCCGGCGTCAGCGCGGACCGCGACACCGCCGCCGCCTTCGCCGAGGCCTGGCAACGGCACACGGGAGCGACGCCAACACTCCACGAGCGTCAGCGGCTGTACCGCCTCGGCACGCTCACCCCGCCGGCGCCGCATCCGGAGGGCCGGGGCCGGGTCGCGGGCAAGCAGGACCGCGATCAACTCATGTGCTGGCACGGAGAGTTCGCCGCAGCCCTCGGAGCAGCCCCCTCCACGGACTCCGGCTCCTGGGCCGACACACGCATCGCCCACGGACGCATCACGTTCTGGGAGACCCCGGACGGCACCCCCGTCTCCATGGCGGGCGTGACCCCGATGGTCGCCGGCCAGATCAGGGTGGCCCCCGTCTACACCCCGGCCCACCTGCGCGGCCACGGCTACGCGGGCGCCGCGACGGGCGAGGTCAGCCGGGCTGCACTGGCGGCGGGCGCGGCCGAGGTGCTGCTGTTCGCGGACCTGGCCAACCCCACCAGCAACGGACTGTACCAGCGGGTCGGCTACCGCCCGGTGACGGACTTCGCGGTGTACGACTTCTAGGCACATCCGGCGGATCACGTCGACGGGAGGCGGCGGAGGCTTCTCAGTCGTGTGCCGAGACGACGCAGGGTTCATTGGGATCGGATGGGGCGCGGGTGAGCCGGGCCGGTGGATCGCGAGCATCATCCGGCTTCCCCGTCTCGTGTGCGGTCGTGCGGACCATCGTGGGAGATGTCGTGATGAAACCCTGCCCTTCGGCTACGGGGGAGACCGAAGGACAGGGCAGCTCTTCAGCAGGTCGACCGCGACATAGTCGACGCTGCTGTCGTCTCGTACAGGTCGCGAGGTGCCAGTATTTCAACCGCGAGGATCGGGCGCCTTCGGTGGCCCAACTTTGCACTCGAACAGGGACTTCGCACATTACGCACGTGATATTGCCGAGCGTGGCCAGATCGGTAGCGCCGTAGCCGAACCCGCCATCGCCTCGGCTGGTCGAAGTCGCACGGGTTGCCGCCCGACTCAGAACGTCCAGCTGCGCCGGTCGGACAGCCATCGCAGAGCGACTTCGCCGCACCAAGTCTGGTGCTGGCGAATGTATGGGGACCAGTCCGCTGGGGGCTGTGCTCCGGAGACCAGGAAGAAGCCCGAGAGTGCAGCCAGGGCTGAGTCGAGCTGCTCGTCGTCGACTCCACGGCCGGTGGGGTGGCTCCCGAAGAGGGGCGTGGCATCGTGCCCGTCGGCGTGCGCTGTGGCCAGGAGGAGCACCAGGTCGAACCAACTCGCTCCAAGACACGGCCAGTTCCAGTCGCAGATCCACGCGGATCCGTTCGTATCGAGCAGGACGTTGTCCTGACGTAGGTCATGGTGGAGGACTGCATGGCCTGCCACGGCTTGTCGCCAGTGGGTTTCCAGCTCGGCCAGGGCGTCGAGCCTGTTGGTAGGCACCCATTCCGGCAAGATGCTCGGGCTGGTGGCGCCTCCGGCGAGGTCACGCCAGTCCGCGAAATCGCTGCCGTCACCGATCGGCTTGAGCCCGACCTTCTGGAGTGCCGCCGAGGACGTGGAGAGCGCCTCGGCCTTGGTGGTGCATGCGTCGAGGGTTGAGGCAAGCTCGTCAGGCTTCCAGGGAGCGGCGGGCATGTGGCCACCGTGGATCGCGTCGAAGCCAAGGACGATCCATCCGTCTTCCGTCTCCTCAGTCCACCGCAGGCGGGGGGCCGGAACCTCAATCGGCAGGGCCTGGTTGATCAATGCCTCGCGCTGGTAGCAGGCGGCGATCACCGCGTTGTCGTTGGCGTTGACCGCCTTGACGAACTCGGGCTCGCCAACTCCACGGAGCACGGCGGCGAAACCGCTGGTGAACCCGCTTCCGGCGCTCGGTCCTGCGTCCACCACACCACCCAGGCGTCGGGAGATGAGCTGACGGATGTCCTGCGGGAGGTCGTCCCAGCGCGGGCGCACGGCAGTGGCGCTGTACTGGAGACGCGGGGTGATGATGTTCGGCATTCCGTCAGGGTGAGGGAAGTACATCGGTCTGCGCGACGGATTTCTCACGAGCACCTGGCAGGTCCACCCGGTGACGGCCAGCACCTCACTTGCGATGTGTAGGACGGATCAGCCATCGGTCATCACCCTCACGGTGTCTGCGGCGCCGCTGCCAGCCTCATCGCGGGATGTCCCCGCGGTTCCTGGCACACCGCCGCTGTACCCGGCTGAGCAGTATCGGCTCGAACGGCCGGATGGACGCTATTCGCCCGTGGAGCCCGCCATCCGGCGCGGTGTGGGTATCTGAATCTTCGGAACCGGACAGATGCCCGTTGTGCTACGGCGTTGTGATGGCTGCGAGGTTCCGGGCGGTGGTGCTGTCTTCGCAGGCGGCGGCGGTGAAGACAGCGAGGTCAGCGCCGCGAGAGAGCCGTCGACGCAGAGCCACGAAGCTCGTGATGGATGCTAGGCCGCAGCATCGGTCCGGTGAGTTCTGGCGGAGCTTGCAGACCATCCAGCAGTTGAATGATCTTGTCGATGTTGGTCAGCTTGCGGGCTCCGGACTCGAGCATCGACAGGAAGGCCTGACTCAAGCCGGTGATTGCGGCTATGTCGTCTTGGCGGATCCCACCGTGCTGTCTGATCAGCTGGCACATGCGCCCGAAGTCTCGGTTGACCAAGGCTTGCCGGACATCGGGTAACTGCCAGACGCCCATGGGGACGCTGCACGCTGTCCGTGCCTGGTGCCGGTTGTCGCGACTGCAACCGGCGCACAGGTCTTCCCTGTTGTACCGACTCAGACGGCATCGGCAGAGGCTGCAGAGCCGGGTGACACCAACAGGTGCGGGAGCGCTTCTCACGGCGTTCACGACGATGTGCTCCGTGCCCGACGGCGAGAGGGCAGCATCTGAAGAGTGTCGAGACGAGTAGTCACTGCCGGCCATCCCATCCGTGCGTGCGTTCGGGCAGCTCCTGGATGCGTCACCCAGGCCTTCGTGTCGGGGAGCGCCGTGCTCAATCCCTGATCGGGCACCCGTTGCCTCCGGTAGTCGGTGATGACCTCAGACTGGCGCCAGTCATAGCGAAGGACCCGGACAGACTGTCCGGGTCCAATTCCTCTTGGTTTTAGCATTATTGAAGGTTCGTCAGGAGATAACCCTGCTGGCCTCATTCAGTACCGCTACCCACGGGTACCGGCGCCCCGGCATCCCTGCCCGCGGCTCGGCGAGCGGCCACACCTCGTCTCCGTAGATCAACCGCACCCCTGAATCGTGAAGGGCTTTGATGTGCCCCTCCCATGCGGGGTGGCGAGTATGCGCGGCGTTCACCCGGGGCCAGACGACTACCGGGAGGTCCAATGTCCCGATGGCTTCGTTGACCTGTGTCAACGCCTGGTTGTCTGAGATACCTAGGGCGAGCTTGGCGACGGTGTTGGCACTGGCCGGGGCGACGACGTAGCAGTCGACTGGCGGATGCGGCCGGGAGTCACCCGGCAGGCGTGATTCGGCCCGTACGGGAAGGCCGGTCAGCCCTTCGAGCTCCGTCGTTTCCCCGCTCTCGCGGAGCCACTGACCTGCGGTCGGTGTGAGCGTGACCGCGACGGTCCAGCCCCGTTCGAGCGCCGGGACCACGAGCCCTGTACGCAGTTCCTCGATCCCGCCGGCACTCGATCCGACGACGCCCAGCACCTTGCCCTGCATCGAACTCACTGCACCGCCCTGCATCGTCGGGCCATCGCCAGCAGCTCGGACGAGTAGCTGCCGCCGGCGACCGGGGACTGTTTCCTCAGATCGCGAAGGGTCTCGCGTACGCGTGGATTGTTCCGCACGAGCTGCGGCGAGGTGCGTTCGGCCTCCCGCAACTCGCTGAAGGACTCGTCGACGCGACCCCTGAGGCAGAGGCCGCGAGCGTAGTCGATGCGATGGGACACGACGCGTTCCGCCGGCATGTGGGAAACGTCGATGCCTCCATGCTCGACGACGTACGGGATGTTCTCCAGGTCAAGCTCGATCGACAGGCGGTGCAGCTCGACATTCGTCGGACCGAAGCACGTCCGCCAGTGGTTCTCGTCGGAACCGAGCCGGTCGGCGAGCCGCTTCGCTTTCTCCAGTAGGGAGTTGGCGGTTGGGCGATCCTGGTGACGTGCGGCGGCCACAGCAGCTCGCAGATGAATCATGCCAAGCAGGCTCAAGGCGGCCGGGTCATAGTCGCGAACCTGACCGGCGAGCCAGGCCGCCGCGGTATCGCCGAGTTCGAGGGCGTCCTCGTAGCGCCCGTTGGCCAGCAGTGCGTGCGTACCGGAGCGTGCAGCGGACACAAGCGACAGCGGGTCCTCGGACTCGTCGGCGGCCCGCATGGCTCGCTCGGCCGCGAGCCACGACAGGTCGGACTCGCCCACCTTGGCGAGAGTGGTCGCCGCCAGGTGATGCGTACGAGCCGAGACGGCGAGGCCGCGTCTCCGCTGATCGCCATGCGGAAGGTCTTCCAGCTCCTGGGCGGTCCTCAGCAGACCGGGCAGGACGGCGATGACGTCGCCAAGGACGCCGGCCTGGTAGTCGCCCCAGCCTCGTTCGACGAAGACCTGCGCCTGGTCCGGCCGCGGCAACTGCCGCTCCGCCGTGGGACCGAACAGCAGCTTGGAGAGCCGCCGAGGGCTCATCAACGCATCGCGGACGGCCGGCACGTCGTCCATGTGCTTTTCCTCGTCCTCCAGGAGGACGGGCTGGCCCATCAAGTCGCCGAGCGGGACACGCAGTACACGAGCGAGCTCAGCGAGCTTGTCGATCCTGGGCGGCTTCCGCACGCCTCGCTCGATCTTCGACAGCCAGTCGGTGCTGTGACCGACGAGACCGGCGAGCACAGGCTGCGTATAGCCCCGGCGCTCGCGGTAGAACGCGATCCGCTCTCCGATGCTGAGGTGATCACCAAGACCACGCATGCGCGCTGCCTCCCCCACTTTGGTCCGTCATCCACGGTAGCGGCCGAGCAGGCCGCGAGATCAGCGAGCGATTCGGGCTGCGGTGCCGTGCTCAACTTCCGCTCTCGGGCCTAAAACAGGCCGGACACTTTGTCCGGCTACACCACGCTCGACCGAACTCCTCGGTCCAGAACTGTCCGGACTCGCACTCGGGACCCTCCAAGGCGACCGGCAAACCCTGCCTTCGCTGATGATGGTGGCCGGCGATCTCAGCGCAGTCCTAACCCAGCAGTACGACGGCGATCGAGAGGCACGCGAGTTCGTCCAGCACATGCGCAATCTGCACTCCCCCTGAGCTTTCGAAGGGATACGTGGCGGCATTGCCAAGTAGATGCTTCCGGCCAGCGTGGAGGGGTGCTGTGTTCGGTTCGCCGGTCAGCTGGATGTGCTCGTGCGCGGTGGAGGAGGAGCTGCCCCTCAAGCTCGAATCAGCAACTGAGCGCGAGGCTAGGACGTCACTGAGGGGTGAGCGAGACCGGACAATCTGTCCGTGGGTTTCTGCGCTCCACCTCTTGACGCGAGGCCAGTTCATCCCGGCTGGATCCAGCCCAACTGTCGCAAATGGGCCGATTGGTTCCGTTCCTGATGCGCCGCTCGGTTGGCGGATTGGGTTGTTGGCGACGGATGCTGCCTGCACATCGCCTGCGAGATCATCGGCAGCCGCCGGCGCCCTCGTAAACACTTGGCGACGCGCCCCGTCAGGAGCGGTCTTGTCCGTACCCTGATCTGAGTGCTCCGTCGCGAAGGGATTGATCCGCCCATGGCTGAGAATGTGACGCTGGGCGACCAGCTCCGAATAGCCCGCAAGATTCGGAGACTGTCTGTCGCTCAACTCGCTCAGAAAGTCGCCGTATCACCCAGCTACATCGAAAAGCTCGAATCCGGAAAACGGAAGGCGCCGCTTTCGTTGGTCTTGGCGCTCGCGAAGGCCCTGCACTTCGGCGTCGAGGTTCTCACGGGGCAGCCGTACTACGGTGAGCCGGAGGCCGAGGACGGCGTTCACGCGGTGATCCCGGAGCTCCGGCGGATCATGCTGTGCTACGACACACCCGACGAGCTGAATTCCACTCCCCGCGCATTGCCGGTGCTCGCTTCGGAGGTCGACCAGGTCGCGGCGCTGCGCCGCGACGCGCGGTACGCCCCTATGGGGCCGCTCCTGGCGCCGATCATCACCGAGCTGACGCATGTGGCGCTCAATGCCCAGGGCGATGAGGAGCGGACGGCTTTCTGGCATCTCGCCCGCGCCTACCGGGCGGTCAACTCTCTGGCGCACAAGTTGGGCCATCACGATCTCTCCACCACGTCGCTGGAGCGCGTCCGTTGGGCCGCGGACCAGTCCCGTGACCCGTTGATGCAGGTCACTGCCGCCTACCTGGTTACCGGCGCGATGCTCCGCCAGGGCGCCTACAGTTCCGCTCGCCGCAAGCTACTGGCACTGCGACGCGAGCTTGAGCGAATTCAGCCGGAACGCTCGTACACGGAGGACGCGCTCGCAGTGGACGGCGCTCTCCTGCTCAAGCTCGCCGTGCTCGAAGCGCGGGAGAACAACCCCGATCGTGCGAGCGACTACCTACGGGAAGCGGAGCAGGTGTCCAGGATGGCCGGCGACCGTGATTCCCTCGCGTACGAGATGTCGTTCGGGCCGACGAACATCCGCATCCATGAAGTGCACGCGATGATCGACATGGGTGACACGGAGCAAGCTCTGGCGCGGCTTGGAGAGTGGGCCCCCACCTCTGGCGGGGAGTGGATGCCGCCCTCAACGACGGTTGGCGAGCGGTCAAGCCACCACTTCATCGACGTGGCTTCGGCGAAGCTCACGACAGGGGACAGGGCAGGGGCGTTCGCTGACCTTCAGCGGGCGCGCAAGGTGGCACCGAACCACGTCAGGTTCCACCCGTCTGTCCGCGAGACGACGTCTGCCCTGCTGCGCCTGGAGACGCATCCTTCCAACGAGCTTTCTGCATTCGGGAGTTGGGCGGGACTTACCACAGCCTGACGATACGTCAAGGGGGTTCGTGGAAGGACCCCCCGGACAGTCTGTCCGCTCACGGAGCTTGCAGAATGGAATGGTCTTCTCACAACCAGTTGTGGGGAGACCATTCGCATGATGTCTGATGCTGACCCGAGAGCATCCGCCCCTCTGCCCCGATGGATGCCCATCGGCGAGGAGGCCGAACTGTGCGCCGCCGGGCAGTGGTGGGACGCCATTCGCACAGTCGAGGCCATCGGCCTCCGAGCGATGGCCATCCTCACCGACGCCGGCGAACCCATGGGCCCTGTGGTTCTCGCGCCTGAAGACCCGGAGCCTCGTCTCTACTTCCTCGTACCCGCGGGTGCCGCCGCGGATTGGGAAGAGCCGGGGACGGTCGCTCTTGGTTTGAAGTGCCACGTCATCGTTCCGCCAGCGGGCAAGACCGAGCCGCCCGGTCTCCACTGGCACAGGTTGCCCAGTTCTCCCAGGGCTCTCACACAACCCGCCGCGTTGCGCCGAGCCCTGAGTAAAGCGCGCAGAGAGCGCCGTGGGTCCACGGAAGACCCGGCCTCGTAGACCCCGCACGTTCGGACAGGAACAACCTCACTGCCGGTGCCGCCCAACGCACCAATAGGGCGACGCCCCCACTGTTCACGGACAACATCGGCCGGGGACAGCGCGAACGCGACCCATCGCCCCCATCGGTATCTCGGTTCACCAAGGAGAAGATCTCCGTGTCGGCACTCCGCACCGCCCAGGCGCCCGGGATGACGGGACATCTGCGTCGCTGTCACGGTTGCGGGTGCCACCTGAGTAGATACAACGACGACGCATACTGCAATGCATGCCTCCGCCTAGCGTGGAGGGAAGCGCCGGGGGCTCAACCGTGCGTACCGGAGCACGTCTGGGAGTCAAGTGAAGTCCAATTAGCCCTTCGGGAAAGAGACTTCGGGACTGTCTGCTTACTCGTCCGGAGACTCGGTTCGCTCCGGCAAGATGATCTGGCCACACTGACCGGCCTGAGCCAGGCCTTCCTGTCGATGCTGGAATCCGGAGTGCGCAGACTCACCAACATCGACAAGATCGTCCTGCTCCTCGAAGGCCTCGATGTGCCGATCGAGCTCACGGGCCCAATCCTTCGTGCCCCCAAAGCCCCCACCGCGCTCCCTCGCCAGCGAACCGCGGAGTCCGAGCTCGAGTCTGCGTAAGCCCTGCGGTGTGGTCTTCCTGGCAGAGACGTCGCCCTTTCGTGAAGGCGTCTCGGCTTACGGCCACCTCGAACCGCACTTCATTCCAGATTGGGATGTATGCAGAAAAGTGGTGATCGTGGGGCGCCCTCGCCTTGACCAGGAGTCCACCAGCTACCAGTACAGCCGGCCGACCTGACGCTCACCCCCGCCTCGCAACCTGGTTTCGCTTCTGGCTGCGCCTCAACTCGGCCTGGCGGTAGGCAGAATGGGGCCATGGATGCTGGACTCACCGCGCTGCTCGGCGCCGCTGTAGGCTCACTTGCCACCCTCGGCTCCGCGATGGTCACTGGGCGCGCGGCGGCGCGCTCGCAGTTCGGCCAGTGGCGCCGGCAGCACCGCCGGGACGCCTACGCGAACTACCTGGGCGCGGTGTACGACCGCGATGTCGCCCTGGACGCAGTGCGCGACGCGCTGCGGGCGGACCGGCCGGACCTGCGGGACGTCGACGAGAAGATGGAGCGCTTCGCAGCCCAGGTCCGCGGCGTCCACCGGGCCGCTGAGTTCGTCATCCTCGAGGGTCCGCCTTCCGTGGTGGAGGCGCTCTACGTTGTGGTCCGCGCGGCCGACGACCTCGCCGAGGTCATGCGACGGATGGTGCGTGATGCCCACGCGGAAGACACCTCCCGCAAGGCCGCGGACACCGCGCTCGCCGCCGAGCGGGAGCACGTGCTGTACCAGGCCGTGAAGGGCCTCCGAGCAGCGGCCGCCGACGTCCTCGGCGACAGCCGGATACGCGTCTACTAATAGTCACGCTCCTGAGCGCACCGGCGGTTCGCCAGGCGGAGGTCGTTCAGCACCGTGACCTGCTGCGCCGCTCGGTACGGGCTGGCCTGCGGAGTCAGGGGTCAAAAACACCCACCCATCGCGTAGCGACGCCGTAGGCGCCCTTGGCAAGGCGGCACTGCCCGCACACTCAACAAGCGTGCGGTCCCGGCCCCGTTGCCCCAGGCACCTCACTGGGGAACGAAGAGCAGCACTGGTCACTTTTTTTCTGAGGTTCTCATCCTGGGCGCCTGGTCGGTGGAGCGAGTTCCAGGATGTCTGCACGAAGCTGCCCACAGGCAGCCGCCGACTCCCGGCCAGCAGACAAGTGATGGGAGACCGTCCAGCCGTTCAAGCCATGGGAGAGAGCGGTGATGAATTCCTCTTCCCGCTGGCTTGGGCGCAGGGGGCTGCCGTTTACGGGGTTGAAACTGGAGAGCCGCAACAGGAGAAAGCGTCCGGCGTAGGGAGCGAGCAGATCGATCAGCGCCGCCTCATCCTCCGGTCTCGTGTTGTGCTCGCAAAGAACGTAGTTCAGCCGCACCGGGCGTATCTCAGCCACGGCCGCCCACAGAGGCAAGACGGTGGACGGGTCGTCCGCGCGTGGGATGACTACCCTGCGCTGAGCAGCATTGGCGCCATGCAGCGAGAACATGAAGCGATCCGGGAGCCAAGCCTTGGGTTTCAGGAGATTACGCACCCAAGCCTGCGGGGCGATGCTGGTCACCTTCACCTCCCGAGCCAACTCCCGGCCGACGATCGTTCTCGCGGCGGCGGTGACGTGAGTCCAGTTGGCGGCAGCATCCCCGACCCCGGCGAAATCAACCCAGACGAGGGGGCCTTGCTGTGTCCGCACTTCCTCATTCAGCTGCTCCACCGCAGAGGTAATCTCCTCCGTCTGTAGATTTCGAACGAAGGGCGTGCGGGCGAAGGTAGTGGCGCAGTGCGTGCAGCCATATCTGCATCCTGCTTGGGCCGACATGCACACTGAATAGGCCTGGTGCTCTCCCTCCCAGAGTTGCACGGCTTCGAAGGTAGCCCTGTCTGACGTCTTGAAGACGTACTTGATACTGCGGTCGGGCGCTTCCGACGGCAGGGTTGAGACTACCTCAACCGAATTCCCGGGCGCGGATATTCCTTCCATCGCGAGGGCTCCTTTCGCTGATTCGCTCGCGCAGGGTAGGTGATGGAAAGTCGGGACGATGGTTCGCCCGGTGTTCAAGCAGGTCGGCTTAGAATTGGCAATGATGTATGCCGAGTTGCGCAGATTGCCGACGCATTCGAGATCATTCTGACCCTTGGAGTGGGCGAATCCGCGCGAGGACCTGACCAACGCAGCGTAAAGCTTGATGACATCTGCCCAAAATCACTCCCGTGATATCTCCCAAGAAATCCCTGGCGAAAAGGTCCGCAGATCTGCTGGCACGGTGGGCCCTGCGGAGAGGTGGTGTGTGACCTGCCGGATGATCGGCATGTCGCGGCCCTGGGGGGCGGGGCGTCCTGGTCAGAGGGATGCAGTGCAGGGCCGGGAGCTCGTCAGGGATGCCCGGGCTCGATCCCCGGCACGCGGGACATCGTGCACTTCAGCTCACGGCCGTCGGCTGTTCCGCAGCGGCGAGCACTGATAGCGCAGACCCTTGCCCACGATCCGGAACCGCTCGCGACCGGCCGCCGAGAACGGGTTGGGCAGCTCGAACACC
Organism: Streptomyces sp. NPDC002838; assembly: GCF_040295365.1. Lineage (NCBI taxonomy): Bacteria > Bacillati > Actinomycetota > Actinomycetes > Kitasatosporales > Streptomycetaceae > Streptomyces > Streptomyces sp. NPDC002838. The sequence goes on from NZ_JBEOVF010000078.1 coordinate 31,999, forward strand.
TGACGGTGCTCCGGGTCCAGGGCGGCGGTGATCAGCAGGATCCGGTACCGACCGCCACGCGCGTGGGTGCGCGCGGCATCCACCTCGGACGGCCCGAGCTCGAACTCCACGCGCTCGCCGACGGGTTCGCTCAGCGCCTTCACCTCGTACAGCCGTGTGGTGTCACGCCAGGCGACCTCGAAGTCGTACCCCAGGCTGTCCGATGCCTCCCGGTCGCCGTTGATGACCGCGGCGTACCCCGACCGCCAGCGCACCTCGGAGTAATGGCGCTGGAGCCAGGCTCGTGCCGCGACCTCCCCGACCAGACCGATGGCCGACCGCTGGTCCTCACTCACCTGGTGCAGACGGGCCACGACCACCCGCGACGTGCCGGAACTCCCGCCCCGCCCGGGCTGGGTCACCGGCGCGACCGTGTCCAGGCGTACCTTGCCGGACTGGGCAAGGAAGGCCTCGTCGACGGTCCTGGAGGCTAGGTCCGCGATGGCCGAGAAGTGGTCGCGTCCCACGGCGACCTCCTTCTCGCCGATCATGATCGTGGCCGGGCCCGCCCCGCGTGATCCGGCGGTGCCCTGCGCTGGTTCGGTCCGGGGCGCCAGGTCGGCGGGGGTGAGGCCGAGGAGCCCCGCGTCGGCGGTGAGCGGCATGCCGGTCGGCCAGCCCACACCGCGCCGCACCACGTCGAGCAGTTGTCCCTCGCTCAGCTCGATGAGGTCGCTCAGGCCGGAGCCGTCGAGGAAGGTCCGCGCCTCCAGCAGGGGCGCGCCCTGCCAGCCGGTCGGTACGGGTGCTCCGTGCCGGCGGCACCAGGCGGACACCAGCCGGGCCAGCGCCGGAACCAGGGGGTCCAGTGCGGCGGTGTTGAGTTCGCGGAGCCGGTCGACGGGCGGGAGATCGGTGGTTCGGCCGAGATCGTCGTCGGCGCCGTGCGAGCGCAGCCAGGCCTGTGTCCTGGCCCGCATCTCGTCCTCGGGCGGGGTGACGAACCGGGGCAGCCAGTCGGGGTCGGGCAGCAGGTCGTGGAGTCGACGGGCCCCGGCGTACGCGGAGAGGTCCGCGCCGTCGCGGGCCGCCGCCACGTACCGTTCCCGCAGCCGGTCCACCAGGGTGCCGGCGTGGCCGCGTACGAAGTCGCCGAAGGCCTGCTCGTGGAGATCGGGGTGGGAGTAGGGGGCGTAGCCGGGGCCGAGCGTGGTGAGCGCCTCGTTGAAGCGCTGGAAGTCCAGGCCCAGTTCGTCGCGGAGTTCGGCCGGTGTGGTGCAGGAGCGGGCGAGGGCGACGAGTTCGGCGGCCGGTACGGGCAGCGAGGCGGTGTACCGGTCGACGATCTGGACGAGTTCGTCCTCGCCTGCCGCGCGGTCGAGCGTCCGCACCGCCTCCTCGTCCCATGCGGAGCCGAGGAGACAGCACAGGACCGGGCGCAGCAGCCGTACCGTGTCGTGCACGTCTCCCGTGAGATTGCGTCTGATCTCGGCGACCTTGGCCTCGGTCGTGTCCAGTGCCATCGCCAGGGTGCGGTCGTCGATCCTTTCAGGATCATGGGTGTCGAGCTGCCGTTCCAGCTTGACCAGGACCAGCTCCAGCGCGTCCTGCAGCCCCGGCCTGCCCAGCAGTTGGGCGAGCGCGGACGTGCACGCCTGCAGTTCGTCCCAGCCCTCCTCGCTGCGCCAGACGACGACCGTGGGATGGTCGGCGTCCGGCAGCGGCAGCGCGCGGGTGGTGGGCGGTGGTTCGGTGAGCACGCCCGAGATGACGACCTCCACCTCGTCGGCGCGGACGACGCGCACGGTGCGCAGCCGCTCCAGCAGGGCCCGCACACCGCGCTCGCTGCGGCGCAGGAACGACCCGGACTTCAATTCCACGGCTAGGGCCACCACCGTGACCAGCCAATCCCTGCCGTCGATGAGCGTGTCGGCGTGTCCGCTGGGGGTGATCGGTGTGCCGTCGCGGTGGCGGACCCGCACATCGGTCGCCGACGTGCGCAGGGTGCGGACGCCGTGGGCGTCGGCCATCTCCACGATGGCGTCCCCGCTCTCCGGTCCGGCGACCAGGACGGGATGGCCCGCCAGTTCGACGAGTGCCTCCTTCAGCGGCGCCTGCTCGTCGCAGACGTGCACGGCCACGTCCTCGGCCGTCGGTACGAAGGTGCCGAGGGCGTTGCCGCGACTGACCACGAGCCGTACCTCCTCACCGGTGAGCCACGGCCAGCGGGTGTTCTGCGCGAGGTGCGACCACGCCCGCCCGTAGTGCTTCTTGAAGGAGACGCTCAGGTGCGTCGGCACGTCTCCCCGGTGGAGGATCTCGCCGAGGTGCTTGACGGCCGCTCCGGCGTGCCGAGGGTCCTCCCAGCTCCGCAGCCCGCACCGGCGCAGCCGGGCGGCCGCGATCCTGTCGGTGAGAAGCCGCCGGGTCGGCAGCGGCAACGAGGGGACGAAGCCGGGTAGTTCCCCGTCGGTGCTGAACCACGCCTCGCCGGGCGTGACGAAGACCGGGCCGTCCGACTCGGCGTCCTCCACCGGAAGCCAGGGCGTACGCCGCAGGAAGGACGCGAACGGTGTGGGCCAGGAGTGCTCGTCCCTCTTGTGCGGGTGCTCGGGCCGGTACACGGTGACGTCGAACACCTCGTCGCCCCAGGTGCGGAACCCTAGGATGAGCAGTTCGGCGAACTCCCGCCGTGCGGTGGGGCCGAGGTTCGCCACCTCGGTCGCTCCCGGGAGATGGGCCAGTGGCCGCTGGAACGCGTAGGGCGTCCACGGGTGGGCGAACTTGGTCCACCGGGACCGTACGTCCGCCGTCCACACAGGCCCCAGGTCGTCGCCGAGGCCGAACCGCTGGGCCAGGCCACGGGGTGCCAGATCGTTCCCCTGCTGGGCTCCCAGGCGGTCCCCGACAACGGACAGCCGCAGTCCGTCGACCACGCCGACGGCCGTGAGGAATTCGAGGTACGCCTCCCGGTCCCGGACCGGCGCGGGCCAGTCGTCGGGGCCGCTGATCCAGTGCCGCCGCTGGTCCGCCAGCTCGGGGATCCGGGAACCGCCCGCTTTGAGGAACCTCTCCAGCCGTTGCGCGCCTTCGGTGCCCCAGCCTGGTGAGTACGAGCAGCGTGCCGCCCTCGCCCAGCCGCCGTCGGCGAGCGGCACCCGGAAGGCGATCCGCGACAGCCGGTCGCGCTGCCCCGGCGTGAGCGCCGGGAACTGCCGCAGGGCGAAGGTGAGGGCGTCGCGGCTGAGGGCCTCCGAGGGTCGTGCCCCGAGCAGGTCGTGCAGCGCGTCGAGGACCTGGTCCAGCTGGTAGGAACGGACTAGCCCGCCCCGCAGCAGGAAGTCCCGTCCGGGGCTCTCCCAGGTGATGTCGGGGTGGGTGAAGGCGATACGGCGGCGCAGCGCCTTGAGGTCGCCGGGGACGCGGGTGCCGGCGTCGTCGTGCTCGTCCCCGGGGTGGAAGAAGACGGTGCCTTCCTTTTGGCCCTTCTTTCCCTGCTCCGCCGCACCGCCGAGCGCCGGCCGCAGGCCGCCGTCCTGGTCGAGGACGATCCGTCGACCCCGCAGCGCGGTGTGCTGGCCGGTGAAGGCCTGGGCGAGGTCGTTGTAGAAGTCCGCCCAGCGCGGGCTCGGCGACTCGCCGCCTTCTGCCCGGATCTCCTCGGCCACCGCCTCGGCCCAGTCGGCGGTCCTGAGCAGCGGAGGACGCAGGGCCCGGGAGACGACCGCCTTGGCCAGCCGGTCGGCACGGGCGTGCCGGACCTGGCCCGCGGAGGCGGCCAGCAGATGGGCTCCTGCCCTGGCGAGCGCCCCGGCGGTGAGGACCCGCCAGGGGCGTCGGCCGTCCGGCCAGGCGTAGGTGTCCCTCAGAGTGCCCCAGGACTCCCCGCCCTCCAGGGGGAGGAACGGCTCGACGGCGAGCCGCCCGTCCACCGCCTTGCCGAGGCGGGCCGGAGTGTCCCAGCACATGAGGTCGAGGACGAGGTCCCCGGCGCGGGCGTGCGGGGTCTCGGTACGCAGGCGTCTGGCCGATTCCACGCAGAGAACCGCCAGTTGGTCGAGCAGCAGATCGTTGAGGGCCACCGCCTCGCTGATGTCGAGCCGGGCGAGCTTGGTGAAGAACGGCGCGTGGGCGTGGCCCGGGAACGGCGCGGAGGACGCCTCCGACATCGGGATGAAAGTGTACATCCGGCCGTTCCGCGACAGCGGCCGGTCCAGTCGGAGCGCGACACCGACCCACGCCTCGCCCTGCCAGTCCAGCCATTTCGCGTCGATCCCGTGGACCTCGACGCTGCGCTCGATCGCCACGCGCAGCGCCTCGGCGTCCAGGGTCCGCCGTGCCAGCAGATACCGCCCGGCGTCACCGAGGTCGACCTCGCTGATCCAGTCCGCGGCCCGGGACGCGACCATGTCGCAGGGGCGTTGGGCACGTGACAGCACATGTCGTGTGCCGTCCTCGGCCCCGTCACGGATCTCCACGACCAGTTCCCGTACGCGGTCGAGGAAGAGCAGCAGGGGCGCCTCGTCGTCCACCACGTTCTCGGCCTGCGCCACGACGAGGCTCCAGGCGTGGTCGTTGCGCAGCGGCAGTCGTACGACGGTCGCGTAGCCGTCCGTGGCGAGTTCCTTGAGCACGGGGTCCGCGGCCTCGGCGGGCACCGGCAGTGCCAGCGGGGAGACATCCTTGATCACCCGGGCGGCGAGGGCCGGGTCGTCGACGACGGCGTGGATGTCGTCCGGTCGGGCGAAACGGAAGCAGTAGCCGTCGAACGAGTCGGAGGCGGGCGACGCCTTGGAGTAGATCTCCGGCCAGTCGGTCAGCTGCAGCACACTGCGGAAGCCGAGCCCCTTGTTGCCGATGCCCTCACCGGCTTCCTTGCTGGAGAGGGCCAGTTCGGTGATGGCCTTGAAGTTCTCCACGGTGAATCCGGTGCCTTCGTTGGCGACGTACAGGACACCGCCGCCGTCCTGGTGGCGGGTCGCCAGCACGGCGATCCTGCCGGTGCCGCCCGCGGCCAGGGCGTCGTGTCCGTTCTGGATGAGCTCCAGGATGGTGCGGCCCTCGTACTCCTTGGCCGTGTCCTCGCTGACGGACTTCAGGCTCTCGGCGAAGCGCCAGTCTCCTCCCGCCCCGTCGAAGATCTCGATCCGCCGTCGTGTCAGGGCGGTGATCGCGTCCCCGAACCCCGCCCCTGATCCGCTGCCTTGCGTCGGTGTAATGGCCGTTCCCCCTCGCTGAACCGGCATGCCTGTGCGTGCCTGCCGGGAATCGTGCTCATCAGTGTGTCCGGAAGGGGGCACCAGCCACGTTTTCCGGCCAATTCCTTGAAAGCTCACATGTCGATGCGAAAGGGGGGTGGGGCCGGCTGCGTCCCCTGCGACGTCCGGGCACCCTCAGATGTGGTGAACGGCGGGACGACTGAAAGAAGCCCTTCGGCAGCCCGAATTGTCAGAGGCGGGTGCTAGAAGGTGGCCGATTGGTGTCAGGCTGCCTCGTTCGCGTGATCTTGCTGTCGTATCCCTGCCAGCCCCGCTATGCTCAACAGCAACGCGTTGAAGGAGACGAGTAGCTGCGGGATCACGCAAGCAGAGAGAGCCGCTGGTAGCTGGGAAGGCGGCCTTGCGCCCCGAGGTGAAGACCCTCCTGAGCGCGGGGAGGAACGGCCTCACGGAAGGCCTAATGCCCCGCCGGCTGGCCCCCGTCATCGGGCACGAATGAGGCTGTGGCTCTTTGAGCTGCGGTAAAGGCGCGGTGGCACCGCGAGTACCCTTCTCGTCCGCGCCCCCAAGGGATCATGACGACGCCCCTTGGAGGGCTGCGATGATCCACACGACTAGCCGTGTACTGGTGTCCGACCTGCGAGAACACGTCGGGCAGACCGTTTCTGTGTCGGGCTGGGTGAACACGCTCCGCCTGCAGCGCAAGATGCAATTCGTCGTGGTGCGTGACCACACCGGCATGGTTCAGGTCACCCACAAACGCGGCGGCGAAGGTGACGAGGTTGAGGCCGCGCTGGAGGGGCTGACACCTGAGTCCGCGGTCCGGATCACCGGTCGCGTGGTGGACAACCCGATCGTGAAACTCGGCGGCCTGGAGATCCTCCCGGAATCAGTCGAGGTTCTGAACCGGGCAGAAACACCACTACCCATCGACGACCAGACCGGACTCGAACATCGCCTGGACTGGCGGTTCCTGGACGTACGGCGCCGGCCCCAGGCGCAGCTGCTGTTCGCTGTGCAGACCACCTTCGAGCAAGGGATGCGCGAGTACGCCTATCGGCAGGGGTGCACCGAGATGCACACCCCGAAGCTGATGGGCACCGCCTCGGAATCGGGCGCTGAGGTATTCAAGCTCGGCTACTTCGACCGCTCCGCCTACCTGGCACAGTCGCCTCAGTTCTTCAAGCAGATGGCGATCTCGGCCGGTGTCGACAAGGTCTTCGAGATCGGGCCCGTCTTCCGCGCCGAGCCGTCGTTCACCTCCCGGCACGCCACCGAATTCACGGGCGTGGATGTGGAGTTGGCGTGGATCGACGGGGTCGAGGACGTGATGGTGTTCGAGGAGCAGATGCTTGCTCATGCCATCGCCAAGGTCGCCGACGCACACGGTGAGGCGATCCAGGAGACGTTCGGCGTCGAAGTCACGGTGCCGACAACGCCGTTCCCGCGGATCACGATGGCTGAGACGCAGGAGATCCTGCGGGCCAAGGGCTGGGACCCGGCCGGCGTGAAAGAGGACCTGGACCCGGAGGGCGAGCGCGGGGTCGCAGCGCACATCAAAGAGCAGACCGGCCACGAGTGGGTGTTCGTCACGCACTATCCGACAAGCATCCGGCCCTTCTACCACATGCGGCCGGCGGACGACCCGGGTGTGACGCTCAGCTTCGACCTGCTGTGGAAGGGCCTGGAGGTCACGACCGGAGCGCAGCGCGAGCACCGCTACGACGTGCTCTTGAAGCAGGCTGCGGAGAAGGGCATGAGCACCGAGCCGCTGCAGGACTACCTGAACGCCTTCCGGTACGGATGCCCGCCACACGGCGGTCTGGGCATGGGGCTCGGGCGGGTCCTGATGGTGATGCTCGGCCTCGACTCGATTCGGGAGGCCACGTTCCTGTTCCGTGGCCCGAACCGGCTCACCCCGTAGTAACGCCAACGGTCGGGGGGGGGCGCGCCCCCGGTTGCGGGTTCGGGGGCCGCCCCGAGGGTGTCTAAGGCTAATGGTTATGAAGAATAAAAACA
>NZ_JBEOVF010000079.1:0-38140 GCF_040295365.1 Streptomyces sp. NPDC002838
GACGCCACCGACGCACCAGGACTGACATCCCCCTCACCGGACGAATGACGTCAACGAGGCAGTGACCACAGGCAATGAGCGATCACAGAACGGTGCGCACGGCGGAGTCGCCCCCTTGGCCACCTCCTGCCTCGCTGGTACGCGCATGGCGCAGGCGCAGACCCTCCGCGTTCCCTCCTTCACCACGCTCGCGACCCACGTCGGCCGTTGCCCGCACCGCGCCTGGGGGACGGGAGTGGGAGCGGTGAGGTTGGGGCAGCAACGACCGGCGCCTCGGGAATCCGGCGGGGTGCGGTGTCGGGTGGCGGTCGCCACCTTGTACGTTCTCGAGCTTTCGGCTCTACGAAATCGGCGACTTCGGTCATGGATTCTCCTGAACGGGTGGTGAGAACGGTGGGCTCTTGGGTTGCCTCCCGCGATGGTCCGCAAACCGCTTCACGTGCGCCCGTTCGGGTGCCGTTCCAAGTACCCCGGGCTGCCCCGGGCCCCTGCATCAGGGCGGAGGTCGCCCGGGGACGAGTGGCGCTCGCGGGGTGGGCCCACCACTCGTGAGGCGGGTCCACCCCTGCGCCCCCCCTGCGCGCGACGCCGCGGTCACGTCCCTCAGGTGGCTGACATCAGCGTGGCATCGAAGAACCACGTGCGTCTCAGTACCCCCGGCCACCCTCCACGCTGGTCTTCGGCTTCGCGTCAGTCCTGCTTGCCGCGTCCGGTGAGCATGTCGCGGACCCGGTCCACCATTCCGGTCCCTGGGGCGAGGAGTTTGTTGAGCGGCGGGGTGTCGGGGGCTGCGGGGTGCGGGCGGGTCGGCGCGGTCTCTTTGGCCTTGCGTACCTTTTCGCCCAGTTCACCGAGTGCTTCCGGAGGGCAGGCGTCGGCCAGCAGGCGGAACAGGCGGTCTTCTTCGTCCCTGACGTGTGCGGTCACCGACGACTTGAGTTGTCCGATGAGGGTGTCGAACCGCGCGTCGCCGGGCTGGCAGGATTCCAACTCCTTCAGCAGGCGCTCCACTTCGCGGTGGTCGGCGATCTCCTTGTCGGCGAGGTCATCACCGCCGTCGACGTACCGGCGCACCGCCGGGTACAGGTGCTCTTCCTCGGCCACCGAGTGCCGTACGAGCTCGATGGTCAACTGGTCGGCCAGCTCTCGGCGCCTGGAGTCGGCTGCGGTCTGGGTTTCGATCTGTGCGAACAGCGCGTCCACCTCCCGGTGGTCCGCTGTCAACTCCTGGATGACGTTTCCTCCGTGCCCCATGTGCGGGCGCTCCTCTCCTTGATCTGAGCCGACCTGGTGTCCGCTCAGGGCTCGGTCGCATGGCCGGCAACGGTGCTGCGAGTACCGCTTCCCGCAGAGCCACAGGGTCTTGCGCCGAGATCCTCGTTTGCTGCGCCGACTGGACGCCTGTGGAAAGCGTCGGCAGGCGCATGGTGCACTGCCATGGCCAGTGCGGCTTCGCCGGCTGCCCGTGACCGGATGTGACGGCGCGGCCGCCTCCTGAGCGAGAGGACTCTCTCACCAGGGCTGGGCCGGCTGGCTCCCTGCGGACCAGCGGCTACGGCCCGATAGGGGCCCCGCTTCCAGGAGCCTGCCACACACCAGGATGGGCTGCCTGGCGACGGCTGCGACGGCCCGCCAGACGGGGGACGGAAGACACGTCAAGGCTGGAGTAGTACATCGCCGCCTGCCGCTGCGCCGCCTACGATCCGCACCGCGCCAAGTGCCACCTCGCCGACGCGCCGACCAGGTGGCACCCGTCCTCATCCTCAACGGCCCGACGCCTCACCTGCTGGACCTGCCCACCGGCGCCCGGCGTGGCTCGGCGATGACGGTGTCGAGACCGGCGCGCGCGGCGCGTCCGGCGACACCGAGGCAGCGCCTGGTGAGCCCGCCCCGGATCAGCGCAGCAGTCCCAACGCCGCCCAACCAGGCCGTGCCCACACGTGACCTCTCTTCGCGCAGTCACGCTCACTACCCACCGGAGCGCAGTGGGCAACCTGGCGGTCCGGGTACGTCTGCCGATCGTGCGAGCGGCCGGTCACCAAAACGGCGACTCGGGGTGCTCCTCCATGACCCGTGGGCGAGGGGTGCCCCCGGTCTTCTCCCGCTCAGCAGGCGGCGGCATGTTCGGGGGTGCGGTCAGGGCGGCTACCGACACTGCCACGGCATCACTCGTCCGCGTCTTCCTCGTGCGACGGGCCGTCGCGCTCGTGCACGGGAGTGCCGTCCCGGGCGAGGCGCTCGGCGAGTTCGTCGCGGAACAGCAAGCGGCGGTCGAGTGCGTGCGTGCGGTAGGCGGTGCGACCGATGATCTGGCTGGTGATGGGTGCGGTGAGCATCTGGAAGAGGGCGACGAGCAGGAGCACCGGCGCATGGTGGACGGGCATCTGTACGGCGGCTCCCACCAGGATGAGCAACAGACCGAGGGTCTGGGCCTTGGCGGCCGCGTGCAGACGGCTGCCGATGTCCGGGAACCGAAGCAGACCCACCGCGCCCAGCAGGCAGAAAACCGCTCCGGTCGAGAACAACGCGGCGGTGACCACGTCGCGCACAGTGGTCATCGCATGCCCTCCCGTTTCTCGATCAGGTGGGCTGCCGTCACCGACCCGATGAAGGCAAGCAGGGCGAGGACGAGCAGCACAGGCAGGGACGTGGTGTCCTCGCGCAGCGTCATGCCCACGGCAGTCCCGGCGATGACCATGGTCACCAGGACGTCCAGGGCCATGATGCGGTCCAGCGCGCTCGGGCCGCGTACGAGGCGCAGCAGCGTGAGCAGGCCGGCGGCTGCCACCAGGGCCAGTGTGATGCCGTACAGGATGGTCATGGTTGCCTCCCACCAAAGTGGCGGCGGGAGTTTTCCGGGGGGTCGGGCGGCGGCCGGTGGCCGCCGGTGCGGTGGCCGTGACCGACCGCACGCATGACCCGTCGCTCCACGGTCTGCACTTCTTTCCTGCGGCGAGCCATGTCGCGCCGATCGCGGACCGGGAGCGCGTGGACATACAGGCGTCGTCGGTGCCGGTCGATCTCCACCACGAGCGTGCCGGGTGTCATGGTGGTGACTTCGGCCACGGCCGCGATCAGGAAGTCGCTGTCGACATGCAGAGGGACTTCGATGACCGCGGACGGAACTCGCCCGCCGTGGCGGAGGACCTGCCAGGAGACCATGGTCCCGGACCGGGCGAGGTCGGTCAGCACGTGAACCAGCAGACGCCCCGTGCGCAGCGGCCTGGGCACCATGCCCGGAAGCACCGATGGCAAGGAGAACGCCATCACGACGGCGGTGGCGGCGAGCAGACCTCCGACGAGCACCACTGGGCTGATGGTCCCCCACAGCAGGAGCCACAACAGCCACAGCCAGGCGATCATCGGTAGATGGCGCGGTCCCCGGGGCGTTCGGTGCATGCGGATCATGGCTCGTCCTCCAGGACGACGGAGCGGTACGGTCGTGGATCCAGCAGATCCTGGGCGGCTCGTTCGCCGACCCGGGCCAGCGGGCCCGCGCAGGCGGCGACCGCGACCCCGGTCGCCGTCATACCGGCCGCGGCGGCGACCATCAGCCTGCCCCCGCGCGAGGCGCCACGGCGCCGCTTCGTGCTCCCGACGGTGTCGGGCGTCGGTGGTTCCGGGAGCGTCGGCCGCCGCGGCCGTGCCGCGAAGGCCGACGTCCATACCCGGGTCATGGCGTAGAGCGTCAGCAGACTGGTGAGCAGGGCGCTGGCGGCGAGGGCGTACGCCATCGGTCCACCGTGCGCCGTTCCGGCCTGGAGCAAGGTCACCTTGGCGACGAAGCCGGAGAACGGCGGAATCCCTGACAGGCTGAGGGCCGGAACGGCGAACAGCACGGCGACCAGCACGGCGGGCGGTGTCCGCTGCGCCATGCGGTGCAGCAGCGAGGTGCCCGTGCGGCGCACGGCGAGAGCCGCGGCGAGGAAGAGCGCGGCCTGGACGACGATGTGGTGGACGACGTAGAGGATCGTGCCGGTCAGCCCCCTGGTGTCGAACAGCGCGAGTCCGAACAGCATGAAACCGATGTGGCTGACGAGGGTGAAGGACAGCAGCCGGTTGATGTCGTCCTGGGCGATGGCGCCGAGGATGCCCATGACCATGGCGGCGATCGCGGCGCAGGCCAGCACGGTCCACACACCGGTGCGGGGGAAGAGCAGTGTCTGGGTGCGCAGGAGCGCGTACACCGCGACCTTCGTCAGCAGTGCGGCGAAGACGGCGGTGATCGGTGCGGGAGCGGTGGGGTAGCTGTCGGGCAGCCAGAAATGCAGCGGGACGATCGCCGCCTTGATACCGAGCACGGCCAAGAGGAGCAGGGAGAGAGCGCCGCGCAGGCCGTCGGGCAACTCGGCCAGCCGTGGGCCGAGCTGGGCCAGGGTGACCGTGCCGGTGGCCGCGTACACCAGGGCGATCAGGGTGATGAAGAGGAGGGAGGACGTCAGGCTGACGATCGTGTACGTCATGCCCGCCCGGGTGCGGTTCTCGTCGGCGTCCAGGGTGATCAGGACGTACGACGCGGCGAGCATCACCTCGAAGGCGACGAAGAGGTTGAACAGGTCACCCGTGAGGAACGCCAGGCTCACACCGCCGACGAGCACCAGGTAGGCCGGGTGGAAGACCGTTGCCGAACGCCTGCGTTCCTCCGCGGTGCCCTGGCCGATGGCGAAGAGGAGCACGGCGAGTGCCACCAGCACCGACACGGCGAGCAGCAGCGCCGACAGCCGGTCTGCCACCAGGGTGATGCCCAGGGGAGCCGGCCAGCCGCCGACGTGCGTGGCGAGCGGTCCCCGGCTGTCGGCGACCGTGAGCAGCGCCGCCGCGTCGACCAGAACCCCCACCAGCACGGCCGTACTGAGCGCGCGCACGGCCGTGCGGGACAGGCGGAGCAGAGCCAGACCCGCCGCCAGGGGCGGCAGCAGCACGGGCAGGGTGAGCAGGAGCGTGGTCATCGGTGCTCTTTCGGTGACGCACCGCCGTCCCCGCCGTCCCGTTCCGGCGCGGCGTCGGAGCCGGCGCGTTCCCGGGCGGTGCCGATGCGGCGATCCTCCACGTCGTCGCGCACCTCGTCGTGTCCGGACTGACGCCAGGAGCGGAAGGCCAGAGCCACCAGGAACGCCGTGAGGCCGAACGTGATCACGATGGAGGTCAGCGCCATGGCCTGGGGCAGGGGGTCGGCGACCCGTGCGGGGTCGGTCGTTTTCCCCTCCACCACCGGAGGGCTCCCAGGCGTGCCGCCCGCCACGAGCAGCAACAGGTTGGTGCCGTGCCCCAGGAGGATGAAGCCGAGCAGGATCCGCATCAGGGACCGTTGCAACATGAGATAGAAGCCCAGGGCGAACAGGACGCCGACAACCACGGCCATCGTCGCGTCGAGGGTGTTCACGGTCGTGTTCATCGAGGAGCGCCTCCCCTGTGTCGGGCTGCCGTGGCCGTGATGCCGTCGAGAGAGGCTCCGACCGCCGACAGCAGCCTGAGCGTGACGCCGACGACGAGCAGGTAGACGCCCATGTCGAAGAACAGGCTCGTGGCGAACTTCACCGTGCCCAGCACGGGCAGGTCCCAGGTCACCACAGTGCTCTCCAGCGGCGCGCCGCCCACGGCCAGTGGAAGGAAGCCGACGGCTGCGGTGAGCATCAGGCCCGTGCCCGCCACCACGCCCGCGGGCACGCGTACGGCGGCCCCGAGATCCGCCCGTCCACCCACGAGGTACCTGAGGACGAATGCCTGGCCCGCCACCAGGCCGCCCGCGAACCCTCCGCCGGGGCGGTAGTGCCCGGAGAACAGCAGAAACAGCGACAGCACGAGCACCGAGGGGAACAGCAGGCGCGTGGCGACCTCGAGCAGGAGCGAACGCTCGCCGCCGGGCCGCTCACCGGCACCCGGCAGCCACGTATGCCGGGGCTCGTCCCAGTGTGCCGTCGGGAAGGCGCCGCCCCGACCACCGTCTCCCTGGCCGGCAAACCGGCCGCGGGCTTGGTCGCGGACCAGGCTGGTGACCCCGACCGCCGCGACCAGCAGTACCGAGATCTCACCCAGCGTGTCGAGGGCGCGGAAGTCGATCAGGATGGCATTGACGACGTTGTGCGCGCCCGTCTCCGCCACATCGCGCACGTATCCGGAGGAGACCGCTGGGGCCGTCCGCGCGGAGGAGGCGACCAGGGCCAGCCAGGTGACGAGCACACCGATCGCACCGGCCACGGCTGCTCGCAGCAGACGCGCACCCATGGCCGTGCGGCCTGGGTTGAACCGGGCCGGCATGCGGCGCAGCACGAGGACCACCACGACGAGCGTCATGGTCTCCACGAGGAACTGGGTGAGCGCCACGTCGGGCGCCCCTCGCACCAGGAAGACGCCTGCGACTCCGTACCCGACAGCGCCTGCCAGCAGGATGCCGGTCAGCCGGTGCCGGGTGACGACCACGGCAACGGCCGCCGTCAGCACCACCATGGCCAGGACCGGCTCGAGCGGGGACCACCACGTGCGCGGCGGCTCCCAGGAGAGCTCGGCGGCCGCCAACGCCGTACCAGGAACCAGAGCCACGGTCGCCAGCAGCACCGTCAGGTAGACCGGCAGCGAGCCGACCTGCGTATGCCGGGTCACGGCCACGGACAGCCGGTCCACAGCCGCGACAACGCGGTCGAACCCGCGCTCCGCATCCAGCGGACGCGGCACGGCCGGTAGGGAGCCGCTGCCCGCGTACACCAGGCCGCCGAGGGCCAGTGTCAGTACCGAGAGGCCGAGCACCGGTGTGAAGCCGTGCCAGAGCGACAGCTCATAGGGACCGTGCGGCCCCGGCGGGTAGCCGTCGGCGTAGGCCGTCGCCAGGGCCCCCGTGCCCGCGTACCCCACGCCGAGGACCAGGCCCGCCCCCGACAGTACGGCCACCGGCGCGACGAATCCCGGCTTGAGGCGCTCCGCCCGGCTCGCCGTCTCTTGCGGACGCCCGCCGAACGCGCCGTGCATGAACCGCGCGGCATACGCCACGGTGAGAACGGAACCGATCAGGAGCACCACCGTGAGCTGATCGTGGCCGTCGATGCCGGTGCCGTGCAGGAACGCTTCGACGGCGGCTTCCTTGCCCAGATGGCCGACGAGCGGTGGCAGACCGGCCATGGAGGCGGCGGCGAGCGCGGCGACGGCGCACAGTACGGGCAGGCGGCGTCCCAGCCCCGACAGGTCCCGTATGTCGCGGGTCCCCAAGTGGTGGTCCAGGATGCCGACGGACAGGAACAGCGCCGCCTTGAACGCCGCGTGCGCGAGCAGCATCACCGCCCCGGCCAGCGCCGCGGTCCGGGTTCCGACCCCCAACAGGGCGATCATCAGCCCCAGTTCGCTGATGGTGCCGTAGGCCAGCAGCAGCTTGAGGTCGGTCGCGCGCAGGGCCCGCCAGGCGCCCAGCACCATCGTGACCAGGCCCACACCGAGGACCATCGGCCGCCAGGGCCCCACCTCCGCCAGGGCGGGAGCCAGCCGGGCGACCAGGTAGACCCCGGCCTTGACCATGGCGGCGGCGTGCAGATAGGCGCTGACCGGCGTCGGGGCGACCATTGCCGCGGGCAGCCAGCCGTGCAGCGGCATCTGGGCCGATTTGGCGAACGCCCCGACCAGGATGAGCACGACGGCGGCGGACACGGCGCCACCCCGCGGAGGATCCGCCACGATCGCCGAGAGGCTGTATGTTCCCGCCGACTGCCCGAGCACGACGAAACCCAGCAGCATGACCAGGCCGCCGGCCGCCGTCACCAGCAGCGCCTGCCGGGCGGCGTGCCGCTGCCGCTCCGACTCGCCGCGTCCGGCGATGAGCAGGAAGGACACGACCGTGGTCAGTTCCCAGAAGACGTAGAGGACGAAGACGTTGTCGGCCAGGACCAGTCCCGTCATGGCCCCGGCGAAGGCCAGCAGCAGAGCGGCCTGGCGGCCGGCATCCCGTTCGACGTAGTACCGGCAGTACAGCAGCACCAACACTCCGACACCGGCGACGATCCACAGCATCAGCAGGGACAGGGCGTCCAGCCGCAGGTCCACCGTCAGCCCGAGCGAGGGTGCCCACGCAAGGGACTCCCGGTACTCTCCGCCGCTCAGGACCCGTGGCGCCCGCGTGCCCGCCCACGCGACGACCGCCAGCGGCACCAGGGGCGCCACGATCCACATCCAACGGCCGAGCCGCCGCTCCCACCAGAGAATCACCGCCGCCAGACCGGCGTGGGCGGCCAGCAGGAACAGCACTGAATCAACTCCTCCGCGGATCCCGCTCCATGAATGACGCCGCCCCATCCCCCGCCCTCTACTGCGGAGAACTTTCGGTTCAACTGAGTGCCCTGTGAGGCGTGAGTGAACCGTCAAAGAGCGCGACGCCACGCCATTGGAGCCAGGTCAGCGGTCACGGATCTGCGCAGCCGCAGCGCTGCGCGGATCCTTCGGCATGGCGGGAGGGAGGCCTTGCTGAGGGCTTCCGACGCCGTCTCCGGCAAGCCCCTGCGTTTCCGACGCCCCGGACGGACCGGCCTCCGGCGGGGCGGGGTGATTCGGCGTCTGTCCGGCCGGTGCGGGACTTCCATGCGGCCGGCGACACGCCCTGCACGCCTCGGCCCGGACGCGTCGGCCGTCGCGGCCCTTGAGTGGACGGACCGAGTGCGAGACAGCCGCATCTCCGCATCTCCGCCAATCGGAACACCTCTCTCATTTCCCCGCTGCCCACGGAGATCCCACACCTCGACGACATGCTCCGCCCGCCGACAACAAGGACACGAGGGCCGCACGAGACAGACCACGGGCTCTGCCCGAGAGCCCCAGCGCCTACTGGGCCTCGCTGCCCTGCCCCACTTCCACGGAGAAGGCGGAGTTCACCCCGTCGGCGATGACCTTGATCTGCACGGCGCCGGGGGAATCGCCTGCGATGAGCGGCACGTCCGTGGTTCCCGTACCGTCCGAGGCCGTGGTGACCCGGACGGGTGAGCCGCCTCGGAAGTCGGTACCAGTGCCCTCGGGATCGTCGGTGAAGAAACTCACCATGCGGCCGCCGACGGGCTCGCCGTCGGCGGTCGCCAGGACGGCGAGAGGTGCGAACTCCTGTCCGCACTCGACGTGTTGGCGGTCGCCGGTGATCAGCGTCAATGCATCCAGCACCTGGGTCCCCTCCTATCGGAAACCGCCTTGACGCACTCTGCGTCCGGGCGGTGTCTCTCAGCCCTTTAGGGGTCTCACGGCATACGACCGCTGAAACCCTGATCGCCCCGTGTGCGGACGATCGGACGGGTAAGAGGCCACCGGTAGCCGGTCCCGGCGGTGTACAGAGCGGCGTCCCGGGCACTCGGGCGAAGCTCAGCCGACCGTTCATCCGACCCGCCCGGAGAGCCTATGGCCGCGGCCATCGAGGACTACGCCCTGCTCGGCGATCTGCACACCGCCGCGCTGGTCGGCCGCGACGGTTCCATCGACTGGCTCTGCCTGCCCCGTTTCGACTCCCCGGCGTGCTTCGCCGCCCTGTTGCACAACGAGGAGGCCGGGCGGTGGCTGCTCGGTCCCGCGTCCGGGGGCCCTGCCACGCAGCGCCGCTACCGCGACGACACCCTGATTCTGGAGAGCGAGTGGCACACCCCCGAAGGTGATGTGCGCGTTGTGGACTGCATGCCGGTGCGTGGCGAGGCGGCGGACCTCGTGCGCGTGGTCGAGGGCCTGTCCGGCCGCGTGCCCATGCGCGTGGAGTTGCGGCTCCGACTCGACTACGGGCATCTGGTGCCCTGGGTGCGCCGCATCGGGCCGGACCTGGCCGCGGTCGCAGGACCTGATGCCCTCTGGCTGCGCACACCCGTCGACCTGCACGGCCGAGATCTCACGACCGTCGCCGAGTTCACCGTCCAGGCCGGGCAGCGCGTGCCCTTCGTGCTCACCCACGCCCCCTCCCACCTGGCCCGTCCGGAACCCGTGGACGCCGACACAGCACTCGCGGACACCGAGGCGTTCTGGACTGCCTGGATGTCCCGGTGCCGGCACGACGGCCGATGGCCTCAGGAGGTGCGGCGTTCCCTGCTGCTGCTCAAGGCGCTCACCTACGCGCCCACAGGTGGCGTCCTGGCCGCGGCCACCACCTCCCTTCCAGAACAGATCGGCGGCGAGCGCAACTGGGACTACCGCTACTGCTGGCTGCGGGACGCCGCCTTCACCCTCCAGGCACTGCTCGGCACCGGCTACGTGGACGAAGCCGCAGCCTGGCGGGAGTGGCTCCTGCGCGCCGTCGCCGGCGATCCGGGGAAACTGCAGATCATGTACGCCGTCGACGGCGCACGCCGACTTCCCGAGCACACCCTTCGCTGGCTGTCCGGCTACGAGGGGTCCGCCCCGGTGCGCATCGGCAACGCCGCCGCCGACCAACTCCAGCTGGACGTCTGGGGAGCGGTCCTCGATACCCTGCACCTGGCCCGCAGCACCGGCCTCACCCCGCACGAGACCGCCTGGGACATGCAACGCGCCCTGCTCGACCACCTCGAAGGCCGTTGGAAGGAGCCGGACAACGGGCTGTGGGAGGTCCGCGGACCGCGACGCCACTTCGTCCACTCCAAGGTCATGGCCTGGGTTGCCGCCGACCGGGCCGTGGACACGGTGGCCCGCCATGGCCTCAGCGGCCCGGCGGACCGCTGGGGCGCCCTACGGGACCGCATACACGCCGAGGTGTGCGCAGACGGCTACGACTCCGAGCGCAACACCTTCACCCAGTACTACGGCTCCCGAGGTCTCGACGCTTCACTGCTCCTCCTGCCCCGGGTCGGATTCCTGCCCTGGAGCGACCCTCGCATACACGGCACCGTGGAGGCCGTACGGCGTGAGCTGTACGACGACGGTCTGCTGCTGCGATACCGCCCGGGCGCCGACGACAACGTCGACGCCCTGCCCGGGACCGAGGGTGCCTTCCTGGCCTGCGCGTTCTGGCTGGCCGACGCCCTCCACGGCATCGGGCGCCAGGCCGAGGCGGAAGAGCTCTTCGAACACCTGCTGTCCCTGCGCAACGACGTCGGCCTGCTCAGTGAGGAGTACGATCCCCGCGCCCGCCGCCACCTGGGCAACACCCCACAGGCGTTCAGCCTCGTCGGCCTGGTCAACACGGCGCGGTTCCTCAGCGGGACACAGACGAAGACCGCGCGCCCCGGCACGGACCAGGGTCCCGGTGCAGCCCCGACCGCACACGGACACGCCCGCATCTGAGACGCCCGTGCGTGCTCCGCGCACAACGCGGCGCCGCGCGAGGCGCACACTGCCGACGCCGTTGTCATACGGGACCGGCATCAGGACAATCACCAACCCAAAGAGGGGCTCACTGGTCGGTCCCAGCACCGCCTGCGTCCGAAATCCGACGCGCAGGTCCTGCGGGGCCTCACCGAGGCGCCCGGTCGGCGTCGATCGCCGGCTCCGGGGCCAGACGGCCGGCCACCACCACGCCGTACAACACGTGGTCGAGCGCAATGACCACACGCCACACCACCTTCCGGTGCTTCACCTGCTCGATGCCGAGCATGGGAGCGACCCCCATCTCGAAGCCCAGCCAGAACGTCAAACCGTAGACCACGCCTGTCCCGGGGAATTGACGGATCCGTGCAGGCAGCAAGCCGAAAGCCACACCGCCGCCGGCGCCGTAGACCCAGTGGAGCAACTCGGTGACGGCTTTACGATGGTGCTTGTCCAAGCGCGAGAAGAGGGCCGGCGCCTGCTTCTCCACGATCGCCTCTGGCGGCGTGCGCTCCCCCGGAGCGATACCGGCCGCCACTGTGCGGCTGCCCGTCATCGCCATGGCGGCGACAAGCCCCCGTACCCCGGCGCGGCTGATCGATGACCAGGTCCTTTTCGGTTCGGACACGGCTCTCTCCCCTTCTGGTTGCCCCCTTGGCGATGGTCTGCTCGGCGCAGCTCTCCTGTCGGCTGGTACGCCCCGCAGCACAGGGGGTCAGTTCTGACATGGCGCAGATGTTCAGACACAAGCCGTCGGTTCGAGTGGGCAAGCCTTGCGCTGCCGTGGACGACAACCGTTTTCCTGAAAATTCCGACAGTATGTCCGGAGTGCCCCCATCCAAGAAGCCCAACCTGCTGGTGACGAGGCGATGGGCCAGTGCGGCTCCCAGACGCAGGCGTCAGAGCCGGCGTCCAACCAGCCTCCCGGCTCTGTTTGTCGACCGCTGCCAGGGAACCCGGAGGGCCTGACCGTCACAACGGCTCACATGCCGAGGGAGTACGTCCCATGCAGCCAGGTCACCAAGGGCCTGCTGGCTGGCGCGGTCGGCACCATCGCGCTCAACCTCACGACCTACGGCGACATGCCGGCACGCTCCTCGGCTACGTCACCGGCCTCGGCGTCGGCGCGGCGTACGGCCTGCTGCGGCGCGGCAGCGGAACACTGCCCGCCTGGGCGGTCGGCCCGCTGCTCGGCGCGGCCGCCATGGCGGGCAGCGACGCCCCGGCCGCCGCACTGGGAGTGACCGATCCCACCTCGTGGGACCTGACATCGGGGGCGTCCGACGTGGTCCCACATCTCGCGTACGGTCTCACCACCGCCTCGGTGTACCAGGTCTTGCGCTGATGGGGCCCGGGACAGGCGTCCGGCATGGCGGCCGGCCGTGAGCGGCTGGCATGGTCATGGGAAGGCAGTAATCGTTCGGTCGGAACCAACCCACCTGCGGCAGCCGTGCTTCGAGAAGACCTCCCCGGCCGACGGAACGAGTGAGAAAACCGTGTCGGTGTGGAATCCCATTCTCGGAGGCTTTCCGTACCGCCCGTTTCAGCGGCTGCTCACAAGCCGACGTCTCGTCACCTCATGGGGAGCACGATGTGGAAGCGCAGGAAGAGCGCTCGGCCGGCCCGAGCAACCCGCGTGGAACTGTGCGACCTGTGTGCCGCCGTTTTCCCGGCGAGTGAGGCGGTGAGCGGGTGCGTCCCGGACTCCTCCTCCGCGCATGCCACCAACGACTGGTTCGACGGGCTTCGCCGCGTGACGGCCTGCAGCGACGCGCACTTCGACGCCATCAGAGAGACGTACCGACGTCGGCCCTTCATCGAAGAGGAACTCTGGGCGGCGAAGATCACCCGCGTGCTGACGTCCGGTCCCCCGGTTCTCACCATGGAGCAGCTTGCCTGCCGGACCGGCCTGCACGAGCCGGAAATCCGGCGCGCCGTCGCCTGGCACAACGAGCGGCGGAGGCAACCGCCGGAGGGGTGACCAGGGGTGAGAGCAGGCGTGCCCGGCCGGTCGGCCGGGCAGAGTTGACTGAGCCTGCGCTACAACTCGGGCGCCGTCGAAGGGCACAACAGCAAGATCAAGATTCTGAAGCGACAGCTGTTCGGCCGGGCCAACTTAGACCTGCTTCGCAAGCGGGTCCTCCTCGCGGCGCGAGGCCGTTCACGCGGTTGTGGTGCCCCTCCGTGGCTCCGGCACTCGAAGTGATCCAGAACCATGATTCACGCGTCGCCGACATGTGATGCGCCCGCCCGCGGCCCTCGACGCACGGCCTCGCCCGCAGCTCGCCCGGACGGCCCAAAGCGGGGATGCCGGAGGGGGCAGGCGAGCGTGAACGGTGCCACGGTGGTGGAAGGGATGGCGCGCGTACGGATCCAGGGAGGCGGGATGGCCAAGGCCCTGGCGGGCACGGCGTGCGCCGCTGCCATGGACGGCACCAGGTCGCCGTCGGACGGATACGGCTGTCTCTTGGACCGCCTCGGTGCGGTGGCCGACGCCGTCCTGTACGAGGGCTATCTGCTCTGCCCGTATCGCCGGTCTTCCCCCAAGAACCGCGTGCGGTGGCAGTTCGGCGTCCTGTTCCCGCGGAACTGGGTGGAGCGGGACGGCCCCGTCCTTCCTGGCATCTCAGGTTCTGTCGACTCCTGGTACCAGCGGACCGAGTGCCTGCTGCGCAGTCGCCGGTCCGACGCGCTCGTGCGGGTGAGGGTGCGGTACCTGCAGATGCAGCACAAGCAGGTGGAGGAGGCCGATCCACAGGAGCGGTACAGCCCCGTCGAGTCGCTCCACATGGACGACGGAACGGTCCACCTGACTTTCGCCGAGGCGGTACCGCTCGAACAGGATGTCGTTGTTCCGCTGGCCGACCTGATGCGGCGGGAGCACACCTTCCCCGTGGGTGCGTCAGAAGGGGAGGAGGTCGGACCACTTCCCGCAGGCGCCGGTCGGGTGGTGCGGCGGCGGGCGGCCGTCCGTGCGACCACCACCATCCTGGCCGAGCAGATCGGGGAAGACGTCTGCCGTATTCGGATCCGTACCGAGAACACGCAATCCGCACCGGATCCGCGCGCCGCTCGCGACGAGGCGCTGCGCCGGGCTCTGATCGCGACGCACACTCTCATTGGCGGCGACGGCATGGAGTTCGTCTCGCTGATCGATCCGCCGCCGGGCCTCGAGCGGTACGCGCGCGACTGCCGCAACGCGTTCACCTTCCCCGTCCTCGGTGGCGAATCGCCGGCACCCGCGGTCCGTACCCGCGGCGCCGAGGGCCCGCCGGACACGTACGCAGGAGCCGGTCTCACCGGACACGCCGTGCTCTCTGCGCCCATCGTCCTTCCCGACCACCCGCAGGTGGCGCCGGAG
Organism: Streptomyces sp. NPDC002838; assembly: GCF_040295365.1. Classification (NCBI taxonomy): domain Bacteria; kingdom Bacillati; phylum Actinomycetota; class Actinomycetes; order Kitasatosporales; family Streptomycetaceae; genus Streptomyces; species Streptomyces sp. NPDC002838. The sequence goes on from NZ_JBEOVF010000079.1 coordinate 14,582, forward strand.
AGCCCGGGCGATCTCCACGACGCCGCGGAGATCGACGAGATCCTGACGCTGCGCACCCCGCTCCTCACCGAGGAGGAGAAGCGCGAGGCGCGAGCCACCGACCGGTGTGCCGCCGAGACGCTTTCCGGCGCTCCCAGGTCAGCCGACTGAGATCCTCGTTGTTGAAGACGCAGAAGATCGTCGGTGGCAGGCAGACGAGCCGTTCCAGGTGCCGCCGCACGGTGATCAGCTCGTTCATGCCGCCCGCTTGCAGGGCTCCGTCGCCGACCAGGGCGATCACGGGACTTCGGGGAAGGCCAGACGGGCGGCGACGGCCACCACCGGACGGCGGTCGAGTGCCGCGTCGTACAGGCCGCTGAGCAGACGCAGCGCGCCGGGGCCTGAGGAAGCGAGGCAGCAGCCCAGCCGTCCAGTCAGCTTGGCGTGGGCGCACGCCATGAGAGCGGCCGACTCCTCGTGCCGCACGTGGACGAACTCCGGGGTTCTCCTGTTGCCGGTCAGCGCGGCGACCAGAGCGTCCACGTCCCGGCCGGGGAAGCCGAACACCCGGTCCACGCCCCACGCCCGCAGACGTGCCGCAACGCACTCGGAGACGCTGGCCACGTGGACCTCCCGCACCGTAGGCCGACCCGTCGTCCGACGCTGTCGCGCACCGGCCGACGGCCTGCGCCGCGCCGTTGTATCACCCGTCGCCCGCATCGCTCTCCGGTGTCGCTCTTCCGGTCCCTCCCCGCCGTTTCGTCCGCGCGCGCCGGGGGCACTCGTGCCAGGCTCGAAACCAGCAGTCAGCGACTGAGCACGCAGCGCAGTCGCCGAAGCGGGCGGCAGGAGGGCGAAACACACCGTGGCGGTGGCTGGCGAGAACGGATCGACCCGGTCGGCTGCGGGTGGGGCACGCGTGGTGAGCGCGCTCGACCAGCGTCTTCCGCTCTCTTCCGCGGGCAAGGAGTTCCTGCGCAAGGCGTTCCCCGACCACTGGTCGTTCCTGCTGGGTGAGATCGCCCTGTACAGCCTGCTCGTCCTCGTGCTGACGGGCGTCTTCCTGACCTTCTTCTTCCACCCCGACATGGCGAAGCAGCCGTACACCGGCTCCTACGAGCCGCTGCAGGGCGTGCTGACGTCTAAGGCGTACGCCTCGGTGCTGCACATCAGCTTCGACGTGCGCGGCGGTCTGCTGCTCCGGCAGATCCACCACTGGGGCGCCCTGGTGTTCGTTGCCGCGATCGGCGTGCACCTGCTGCGGATCTTCTTCACCGGTGCCTTTCGACGGCCCCGGGAAGTGAACTGGACGATCGGCGTGACGCTGTTCCTCCTGGCCATTCTGGAGGGCTTCTGCGGCTATTCGCTCCCCGACGACCTGCTCTCCGGGACCGGCCTGCGCACGGCCCAGGGCATCGTGCTGTCGATCCCCATCGTCGGTGCCTACCTGTCGTTCTTCGTCTTCGGCGGCGAGTACCCCGGGCACGAGATCATCCCGCGCCTGTACGTGGCGCACATCCTGCTGGTGCCGGGACTTCTGCTGGCGCTCGTCGCCGTCCACCTGACGTTCGTCGTCTACCACAAGCACACCCAGTGGGCCCGGCCGGGCCACACCAACCGCAACGTGATCGGTAAGCCGCTCTACCCGCAGTACGCGGCCAAGTCCATCGGCCTGCTCTTCACCGTGGCGGCCGTGCTGACCTTCCTCGGGGCGCTGCTGCAGATCAACCCGATCTGGGCGTTCGGCCCCTACCGCACCGACCATGTGTCCACTGACGCCCAGCCGGACTGGTACGTGGGCTTTCTGGAGGGCGCACTGCGTCTGATGCCCGCTGCGGAGACCGACGTCGCCGGGCACACCGTCGTGTGGGACGTGTTCCTGCCGGGCGTGGTCCTGCCCGTCACCCTGTTCCTCATCCTCTACAGCTATCCGTACTTCGAGCGGTGGGTCACCGGGCCCATGCCCGAGCAGCATCTGTGCGACCGCCCGCGCAACCAGCCCACCCGCACCGCCCTGGGCGTCGCCGCGGTCTGCGCCTACGCCGTGCTGCTCATGGCCGGCGGACAGGACGTCATCGCGCTAGTCTTCGACATCCCGCTGGAACTGGTGACGTACACCTTCCGCATCGCCCTGTTCGTGCTGCCGTTCCTGGCCTACCAGGCCACCAAACGGGCGTGCCTGGGACTGCAGGCGGCCGACCGCCGACGTCTGCTGGAGGGTCAGGCGGCCGCCGAGGTACGGCAGAACGCGGACGGCGGCTACGAGCAGGCCCGGACACTGCTGCCCCCGGCCGAGGCCTACCGCATCCTCGTGCGCGACGAGCCACGGCCACGGGCACAGGGTACGGAGGTATGGCGCTGGTTCCGCAAGCACCGCATCCGCAACGCGCTCAGCCGGTGGTACTTCGGCAAGCGGGTGGAGCTGCCCGTCACCGACTGGCAGCGGCGCCGCATCGAGCTGGTGCGTGCCGCCCCTGGTGAGGCGGAGAAGGCCGACGACACATGAGCGAGGAGGTCCGGGCATGACGGATGACACCGCCGCGCAAACGGCAGGCACGGGCGAGGACCCATTCCATGGCAATCTGCTGTTCGGCCCGCAGCCCGACGTGGCAGGAGCCGCCGGGTACGCCGACGCCCCGCCGCGCGTGGGCTTCTTCACGGACACCTCCGTGTGCATCGGCTGCAAGGCGTGCGAGGTGGCGTGCAAGGAGTGGAACGCGATTCCGGAGGACGGCCTGGAACTGACCGGCATGTCCTACGACAACACCCAGGGACTCGGTGCCAGCACTTGGCGGCACGTGGCCTTCATCGAACAGCGCAAGCCGCTGGGCGGGCAGGAACCCGGTGTCGGCCACGACGACGTCGATGTCTTCGCGGCCGCCAGGAACCTGGGCACCTCCCCCTCCTCCCCCGGCCCGGGCGCCACGGCCCCCGAGCCCGGCTCCGCCCCCGCGGGCGCACCGGCCGGGGCGGTCTCGCCCGTCGCCCCCGACGGGCGCACGGAACTGCGCTGGCTGATGTCCTCGGACGTGTGCAAGCACTGCACGCACGCGGCCTGCCTCGACGTGTGCCCGACCGGGTCGCTCTTCCGCACCGAGTTCGGCACGGTCGTCGTCCAGCAGGACGTCTGCAACGGCTGCGGCTACTGCGTGCCGGCCTGCCCGTACGGCGTGATCGACCAGCGCCCCGACGACGGGCGGGCCTGGAAGTGCACCCTGTGCTACGACCGCCTCGGCGTCGGCATGGAACCGGCCTGCGCCAAAGCCTGTCCGACCGATTCCATCCAGTTCGGTCCTCTGGAGGAGCTGCGCGAGCGGGCGGCGGCCCGGGTCGCGCAACTGCACGCAGCCGGCGTCACGGACGCGCGCCTGTACGGCGAGGACCCGCAGGACGGCGTCGGCGGCGACGGCGCGTTCTTCCTGCTGCTGGACGAGCCGGAGGTCTACGGCCTGCCTCCCGACCCGGTCGTCACCACCCGCGACCTGCCCGCCATGTGGCGGCACGCGGCGGCGGCAGCCGCGTCGCTCGCCGCAATGGCCCTCGTCAGTTTCGTCAGGAGGCCACGATGACGGGGTCCGGCGTCACCCGCGACGGGGTGGAGGGCGCGCGCCCCGGTCGCGACGCGCTCACAGGGGCACACACCGGGCGCCGGCGGCGCCGCGGGCGTGGCGAGCAGGCCATGGTGCCCGACGCCGAGTTCTCCTCGTACTACGGCGAACCGATCCTGAAGAAGCCGACCTGGAAGCCCCTCGACATCGCGGGCTATCTCTGTCTCGGAGGGCTGGCCGGCGCGTCGTCACTGCTGGCCGCCGGTGGCCTTCTCACGGGCCGCCCTGGCCTGGCCCGCACGGCGAAACTGGGGGCGTCCGGGGCGATCTCGGTCTCCCTGGCCGCGCTCGTGCACGACCTGGGCCGCCCCGCCCGCTTCATCAACATGCTCCGCATCTTCAAGCCCACCTCCCCCATGAACCTGGGATCGTGGCTGCTGGCGGGCTACGCGCCGCTCACGATGGCCGCCGCTGCCGCCGACGTCGCGGGCCGCCACCGCATCGTCGGTGCCACCGCCACGGTGGCCGCCGCCGCCCTCGGCCCGGCGGTCGCCACCTACACCGCCGTGCTCCTCTCCGACACCGCCGTGCCCTCGTGGCATGAAGGCCACCGCGAGATGCCGTTCGTCTTCGCCGGATCGGGCGCCACCGCGGCGGCCGGGCTGGCGCTGGCCTGCGCGCCGGTCCGGGAAACCGGGCCCGCGCGCCGTCTCGCTGCGCTCGGCGCCGCGCTGGAGCTGAGCGCTTTCCAGCTGATGAAGCGGCGCATGGGGCTGGCCGCCGAGCCGTACGAACAGGACAGGCCGCACAGGCTGCTGCGTTCGGCCGAGGTGCTCACGGCCGGCGGTGCCGCACTGGCGACGTACGCGGGCCGCCAAAGCCACCCGGGCCGCCGTGCCCGGCTGCTCGCCGCGACGGCGGGTGCGGCCCTGCTGGCCGGTTCGGCGGCCCTGCGGTTCGGCGTGTTCCACGCCGGCGTTGCCTCCGCCGAGGACCCCAAGTACACCGTCGTACCCCAGCGGGAGCGTCTGGAGGCCCAGGCACGGTCCGACGGCCACTGACCGGTCAGCCGAACGCGACAGCCCCAGGCGTTGGGCCAGGTCCGCCACCCCGGTCGCCTGCCGGTCGGCGGACCGCAGCGCCGACGGGTACACGGAACCAGCGTGCGCCGCGACCAGGCGGTGCTCAGGCCGGCCCGGTCGGCGCCGCCGATGTCCCACGGGGGCGCCGGACACCAGCGTCGCCGCCCACCCGGTCGGCGCGTCCACCGCGTGCGGCGCGTGCGGCGCGGCGCGGCGCGGCGCGGTGCACAGGCGGCCGGGGCGGGCTTCCACCGGCCACCGGCGCCTTGGAGGTCGAGGTGGGCTTCGCAGCAGTCCGCCAGCCCGGTGGCCGGCCTCGTGCAGGGCCCGTACGCCCTCGGCGACGTCCTCGGGTGCACGGGCAGGTCCCGCAGGGCGCCGAGTACATGGTCCACGGCCGCCGCGGGGCCCGCTGCCCGGAGCCCGTGCCGGCCGAGTAGTGCGGGCAGGACGTCCCCGGCGGCCTCGGCGAAGGAGGCGTGGCCGCCCGCGAGGGTCAGGGCGATGCCGTCCCGCAGCACGCCGGCAGCAGACCGCCGGGCAGGCCCGTTTCCTCCAGGCGCGCGGCGAGCGGGGAAATGTCGCTGAGCGTTTCGTTGACGTCGAAGAGGAGGACACCGGGGCGGCTGTCAGCGCACATCCGGATCACCGGCCCGCACCATGAGCGGGAGCGCGTCCACCGCCTCCCGCTCCTCACGGTGGATCCACGACCAGGTCACGGCAGCCGCGACGATGCCAAGGGGCAGCATGCCGACGATCATGGCAAGTCCCTCCGCCGAGTGCCCCGCGGCGATCACCCCGAGCGCGGGGAGGTCCAGCAGCGGCGCGGCCAGGAACAGGTAGAGGCACCGGCAGGGATCACTGAGCCGGTGCCGCGTATGCGCCACGACGGGCAACCAGAACGTCACCGCGGCCCAGAGCAGGACCAGCTCCGACCCGAACGTGACAGCGACGGGCAGCGGACGCACCAGGTCAGCGAGCACCGCCCAGGCATGCAACAGGACCAGCAGGGGCAGGGCGATGCCCGGGGGCAGGCTCACGCGCTCCCACAGCGGAGCCCGCCTCAAGAGCCACACGACGCCCGGCACCACCGCGGCCGGCGCGAAGCCCGACAAGGCCATTGCGCCCACGGACGACAGGTGCGTCCCGTGTGCCGAGTGGTCCATCACACCGGTTCACTCCTCCCGGGCCGTCGAACCGCGCACCGCGAGAGCCGCCGCCACGATCAGCAGCGGGCCGGCGAGAGCCAGCAGCCACAGACCGTAGACGAACGCCAGCGCGACGAGCAGGAAACCGAAGGCGGCAGGCACCACCGCACCGGCCGCGCGGTCCGGCACCCGGTAGCGGACGTGCTGGTCGGGCCCGGAACGGGAGGAGGCGAGCACGGCCACGGCGGCCAGCTCCAGCAGAACGACGACGCCGCCCCACAGCCAGAACACCATCGAGTTCTCGCCGTAGATGGCCAGCACCGCCAGGAGCACACCGTTGAGCACACCCCAGCCCGCCACGACGACGAAGGACAGGTGCCGCTTCAAGGCCGGCTCCCGTCGGCCGCGGCCTCCTCTTTCTGCCTCTGCCGCAGGTCCAGCAGCGGAGCGAAACTGGTGACGGGCGGCACCGGGTGGTCCGGGGGGAAGTTCAGGCGTGGCGGCGGCGATGAGGTGGCCCATTCCAGGGTGTGACCGCCCCACGGGTCGTCCGGGGCCTTCTCGGCGCTCCCCAGAGTCCGCTTGCGCAGGGCCCACAGCACGTTGACGGCGAACACGGTCATGGCCGCGGCCAGGAAGGCGGCCCCGCAGCTCGACAGCAGGTTCAGCCAGCCGAAACCCTCGAAGGACGCGTACGTCGAGATCCGGCGCGGCATGCCGAGATAGCCGAGGGCGAACATGGGCAGGAAGGTCACGTTGGCGCCGATGACCAGCAGCCAGAAGTGCAGCCGGGCACCGCGCTCGCTCAGCATCACGCCGGTCACCTTCGGGAACCAGAAGTACACCCCGGCGAAGAGCCCGAAGGCGCTGCCCGCGAACAGCACGTAGTGCAGGTGCGCCACGACGAAGTAGCTGTCGGTCACGTGGTAGTCGATCACCGGCGTGCCGACCATGATGCCGCTGAGCCCGCCGATCAGGAACTGCGGGATGAAGGCCAGGGCGAACAGCATCGGGGGAGCCAACCGCAGCCGCCCACCGACGATGGTGCCGATCATGGCGAAGTACTCCACGCCCGCGGGGACGAGCAGGGCGATGGACGTCAGCGAGTAGTAGTCGTTGGCCGCCTGGCCGGTGGCGAACATGTGGTGCCCCCACACGCTCATGGACAGCGCGGCGAACACCAGCAGCGACAGCACCGTGCCCTTGTAGCCGAAGAAGCGGCGCCCGGAGAAGACGGCCAGCACCTCCGCCACCGCGGCCAGGAACGGGAAGAACATCACGTACACCACGGGGTGGCCGTAGAACCAGAAGAGGTGCTGGTAGCCGATGTTCCACACGTTCTGATTGAAGATCGACGGGTCGGCACGGCCGACGGCGAGGAGGACGAGCGCGGCCAGCAGGGCGGGGAACGCGCCGATCACCATCAGGCAGCTGGCGATCATCGACCAGGAGAACACGGGCAGACGCAGCATCGTCACTCCGTGCGTCCGTTTGCGCAGCACCGTCCACAACACGGTCCAGCCCATGATGATGGTCCCGGTGGTCGCCAGGAACACTCCCGCGATCCACAGGTCCGATCCCACGCCCGGCGAGTGGATGCTGTCGGCCATCGGCGGATAGGAGAACCAGCCGTCGGCGTGCGCCCCCAGAGGTGTCGCGAAACCCGCCAGCATGACCACCGCTCCGAGCGCATACAGCCAGTAGCCCAGCAGCGTGAAGCGTGGCATGGCGATGCCGGGAGCCCCGATCTGCAACGGCACCAGATACACGCCCATCCCGATCGCGAACGGGGTGACGACCATGTAGATCATGCCGGAGCCGTGGATGGTGAACAGTTGATTGAAGGTCTGGGTGCTCACCACGTGCTGCTCCGGTTGGGCCAGCTGGGCACGCATGGTCAGGGCGAGGAGGCCCATGGCCAGAAGCAGCACCAGCGAGGTGCCGACGGTCAGCACCCCGATCCGCTTGTGGTCGGTGCTGGTCACCCAGCCCAGCCAGCCGCTCGGCGGGACCGGCCGCCCGCCGGTGTGCTCCTCGGCGGCGGGTGACGAGACCGTCATACGGCCGCTCCCTGCCCGCCGGCGCCCTGCTCGCCCTGCAGCCACCGGTCGTACTCCTCGGGCGACACCGCTTTGATCCAGAAGTGCATGGTGTGGTGCCGAAGGCCGCAGAACTCCGCGCACTTGCCCCTCCAGCGGCCCTCCCGGTCCAGGGTCACGGTGAAGGTGTTCACGTGGTTGGGGAAGGCATCCATCTTGTACCGCAGGTGCGGTACCCACAGCGAGTGGATGACGTCACGGGACGTCAGCCGCAGTTGCACGGGACGGCCGGTCGGCACGACCAGGGTCGGCAGGTCGTCCCCCCGGCACGTCCCGGTGACACTGCGCGACGCGGGTGCCTGCGGGTAGCTGAAGTTCCAGCACCACTGGAACGAGGAGACGTCGACGCGCACGGGCGAGCGCTCGGCCGCCTGGTGTTCCCGGTGGTTCTGCCACGCCGTCCACGCCACCAGGAACACGGCGAACGCGGTCAGGGCGCCTACGTAGTAGGCCTCCAGTCGTGGACGCTCCGCACGCTCGGAGGCGGTCACCTGCCGCGCTGCCCGCCGCCTGAGAAGCGCGTAGCCGAGCAGGGCAAGGACGACGAGGAAGACCACGCCCGCGACGATCGACTCCAGAGCGAAGACGTCGCCGAAGATATGACGTTGCTTCACTGGGCCACCCTTTCCCCGTGGTTGGTGGCGTCCATTCGGGCGCCTCTGCCCAGGCACGCCCCGGCCCCTGCCGTCTGGCGGAAGTCCCCGACAACCAATCCGATCACTGCCGTCATACTCTTCGAGACCGAGGCCATGCGGACATTACGGGGCAGACCGGAGCGTCTGCGAGCAGACACACCGCCGACCGAAGTGCCCGGGTATGCGGGCCTCGCACCTGCACGGCCCGAAGTCACCCGTTTCGAGGTCGACTTGCCGGGTACTCCGCAGCGCCAAGCGAAAGGAGGCGAATCACATGCCCAGCCGGAGCCAGGCGCGGCGCCTCCTCGTGGTTGGCCGCCGACGGCGGCGACACACTCAGTGGAGAACCCGACAGGGAAGCCGGAGGTGCGTCAGTGGTTGAAGAGGCGGGCCGCCGCGGACCGCCCGATGCGTGCCGGGCCGCGCGGCTTCGCGACGCCTGCCCCGCCGGTGCGCGCGCCCGGCGGCATGCACGAGCTGACCACCGTGCTCACGCACGACCACGGCAGCATCACCGCCCTGCTCAAACAGCCGCAGAGGGTGCCGGGTACTCAAAAGGGCAGTCCGCTGGTCCAGCTGCGGCGTCATGAACCGGCCGAGCAGCGCCACCTGTGGCCGACCGAGGATGCCGTGTCCGCCCAGCTGCGAGAGAATCTGCCACAGGAGCCGGCGGCGGTCGCCACGGCTGGCCTGGTGGCGGTGCTGAGCGACCGGATCGGGACATGCTCGGCGCACGTCCGGCCGTCTCAGGGGAACCGATCGGAGGAAGCCGCGAGAATGCGTCGATCGGACTAGGCGGTCGATCCGACTGGACGGACGAAGGCAGGGCACCCGAAACGGCACCGAGCACTACCGAAAGGGCAGACTTCATGGGCGTACGCACATGGATCGACTCCTGGCCGGTCTACCGCCAGCTCAAGGGGACGGACCCCCTGGGCCGCGGGGCCGCTGCCAAGAGCGGCCCCAGCGCGCGGCTCACTCCCCGGGTCGCCTCCGCGGACCGGGTGGTGAAGTCGGTCTGCCCGTACTGCGCGGTGGGCTGCGGCCAGAACGTCTACGTCGAGGACGACCGCGTCACCCAGATCGAGGGCGACCCCGACTCCCCCGTCTCCCGCGGCCGGTTGTGCCCCAAGGGCGCCGCCAGCCTCCAGTTGACCACCGGCAGCGCCCGCGAGCACCACGTCCTCTACCGGCGTCCCCACGGCACCACATGGGAGCGCCTCGACCTCGACACGGCCATGGACATGATCGCCGACCGGGTGATCGAGGCGCGCCGGGCCGGCTGGCAGTGGGAGGTCGACGAGACCCGCACCCGGCGTACGCTCGGCATCGCGAGCCTGGGCGGGGCCACGCTCGACAACGAAGAGAACTACCTGATCAAGAAGTTGTTCACCGCCCTGGGAGCCGTGCAGATCGAGAACCAGGCGCGTGTTTGACACTCCTCCACCGTTCCCAGTCTGGGGACCTCGTTCGGCCGCGGCGGCGCGACCACCTTCCAGCAGGACCTGCAGAACTCCGACTGCATCGTCATCCAGGGCTCGAACATGGCCGAGTGCCATCCGGTCGGGTTCCAGTGGGTGATGGAGGCCAAGGCCCGCGGAGCGAAGGTGATCCATATCGACCCGCGTTTCACCCGCACCAGTGCGCTGGCCGACGTGCACGTGCCGCTGCGCGCGGGCTCGGACATCGCCTTCCTCGGCGGGATCATCAAGCACGTCCTGCAGCACGACAAGTACTTCCGCGACTACGTCGTGGCGTACACGAACGGGCCCGTCGTCCTGCGGGAGGACTTCCGGGACACCGAGGACCTCGACGGCGTCTTCTCCGGCCTCGACCCCGATACACGCAGCTACGACAACAGCAGTTGGCAGTACGAGGGTACGGAAGTCCAGGCGGTCTCCGGCCAGCGGGACCAGGAGTACGAGAAGCGCACCGGCGGCGGCAGTTCGGTGACTCAGGCGGCGCGCGGCGAGGCCCACGGGTCGGGCGGCGCCGAGGTCGGCGAGGGCGAACCCGAGCGCGACGAGACCCTCACCCACCCGCGCTGCGTCTTCCAGGTCCTCAAGCGGCACTACGCCCGCTACACGCCCGAGATGGTCGAGAAGATCTGCGGCGTCCCGCAGGACCTGTTCCGCCAGGTGTGCGAACTCGTCACGGAGAACTCCGGACGGGACCGCACCACCGCCTTCGCCTACGCGGTCGGGTGGACCCAGCACACCGTGGGCGTCCAGTACATCCGGGCGGCCTCCGTCCTGCAGAGCCTGCTCGGCAACATCGGCCGGCCCGGAGGCGGCATCCTCGCCCTGCGCGGGCACGCCTCCATCCAGGGCTCGACGGACATTCCCACGCTGTTCAACCTGCTGCCCGGCTACATTCCGATGCCGCACGCCCACCAGAAGCAGGACCTGGACACTTTCGTACAGGCCGAGGCGGCACGCAAGGGTTACTGGGGCAACATGCGTTCCTACCTTGTCAGCCTGCTCAAGGCCTACTGGGGCGAGGCCGCCACCCCGGAGAACGACTTCTGCTTCGACTACCTGCCGCGCCTGACCGGCTCCCACTCCACCTACGAGACGGTCATGGCCCAGATCGAAGGAACCTGCAAGGGCTACTTCCTCATGGGCGAGAACCCCGCGGTCGGGTCCGCCAACGCCAAGATGCAGCGCCTGGGCATGGCCAACCTGGACTGGCTCGTCGTGCGGGACTTCTCCCTCATCGAGTCGGCCACCTGGTGGAAGGACGGCCCGGAGATCGAGACGGGTGAGCTGCGCACCGAGGACATCGGCACCGAGGTGTTCTTCCTGCCGGCCGCCGCGCACACCGAGAAGGACGGCACCTTCACCAACACCCAGCGTCTGCTCCAGTGGCACCACCAGGCCGTCGAACCGCCCGGGGAGGCACGCAGCGACCTGTGGTTCATGTACCACCTGGGCCAGAAGATCCGGGAGAAGCTGGCCGGGTCGAGCGACCCGGTCGACCGGCCCGTGCTAGATCTGACGTGGGACTATCCGACCAAGGGGGAGCACGCCGAGCCGGAGGCGGAGGCGGTCCTCGCCGAGATCAACGGCTATGACGCCGAGGGCAACCCGCTGGCGTCCTATGAACAGCTCAAAGGCGACGGCTCCACCGCCTGCGGCTGCTGGATCTACTGCGGCGTCCACGCCGACGGCGTCAACCAGGCCGCCCGCCGCAAGCCCGGCGAGCAGCAGGACTGGATCGCGAGCGAGTGGGGCTGGGCCTGGCCCGCCAACCGTCGCGTCCTGTACAACCGCGCCTCGGCCGACCCGGACGGCAAGCCGTGGAGCGAACGCAAGGCGCTGGTGTGGTGGGACGAGGAGCAGGCGCGGTGGACCGGGCACGACATCCCCGACTTCTCCCCCGACAAGTCGCCCTCCCACCGCCCACCGCCGGACGCCACCGGCCCCGAGGCGCTGTCGGGCACCGACCCGTTCATCATGCAGGCCGACGGCAAGGCCTGGCTGTACGTCCCGTCCGGCCTCACCGACGGCCCGCTGCCCACCCACTACGAGCCGCAGGACTCTCCTTTCCCCAACCTGCTGTACGGCCGGCAGCGCAACCCGGTACGGCAGTTGATGCCACCCCACCCGGACAACCGCTACCAGCCCAGCGGCAATGAACCCGGCTCGGAGGTGTTCCCGTTCGTCGCCACCACCTACCGGCTCACCGAACACCACACCGCGGGCGGCATGTCCCGTTGGCAGCCCTACCTGGCGGAGCTGCAACCGGAGTTCTTCTGCGAGGTCTCCCCCGAACTCGCCGCCGAACGCGGCCTGGAGCACACCGGCTGGGCGATGATCGTCAGCGCCCGCGGGGTGATCGAGGCGCGGGTCCTGGTGACCGACCGCGTACCACCCCTGACCGTGCACGGGCGCACGCTGCACCAGGTCGGCCTGCCTTACCACTGGGGGCCGAACGGCTACAGCACGGGAGACGCGGCCAACGAGCTGTTGCACATGTCTCTCGACCCCAATACCCACATCCAGGAGACAAAGGCATTCGCCGTCGACATCCGGCCGGGACGCCGGCCCAGGGGCCCGGCCGCCCCTGAACTGGTGCTGGCCTACCGGACGCGGGCGGGCATCGACGACCGCACCGGTACGGAGCCCTGAGCTTCTCGCGCCGGAGTGGGCTCACCTCAGGACGACGGAGTGCTGCCCCTTCGGGACCAGTTCTCCCACCACAGGTGCTCCGGGCACCTCCCCTGCCACGAGCAAGCCACCGGAGGTCTGGGCGTCGGCCAGGAGCAGCCGGGTGTCGGCGTCCGTGTCCCCGAAGTCGGTGAACGGCGCCACCCATTCCAGGTTCCGCCGGGTGCCGCCGCTGACGTACCCGTCCCGGACCGCCTCCCGTGCCCCGTCGAGGTACGGCACGGCGGCGGTGTCGACCACCGCGGTCACGCCCGAGGCCCGCGCCAGCTTGTGCAGGTGGCCGAGGAAGCCGAAGCCGGTGATGTCGGTGGCGCAGGTCGCACCGGCGTGCAAGGCCGCGGCCGACGCGTCCCGGTTGAGCGCCACCATGGTGGCCACCGCCTGCTCGAATCGTTCGCCGGTGGCCTTGTGACGGTTGTTCAGCACCCCCAGGCCGAGGGGCTTGGTGAGGGAGAACGGCAAGCCCGGCCGGCCCGTGTCGTTGCGCAGCAGGCGCGCCGGATCGGCCAGACCGGTGACGGCCATGCCGTACTTGGGTTCGGGATCGTCCACGCTGTGCCCACCGCCCACGTGGCAGCCCGCCTCGGCTGCGATGTCGAGCCCGCCGCGCAGCACGTCGCGGGCCAGGTCGAAGGGCAGCACACCCCGCGGCCAGGCCAGGAGATTGACGGCGAGCACCGGGCGGCCGCCCATCGCGTACACGTCCGAAAGGGCGTTGGCCGCGGCGATGCGTCCCCAGTCGTACGGGTCGTCCACGACTGGGGTGAAGAAGTCCGCGGTGGACACCACCGCCTGGACCGGCTCGCCGTCCCGAGCGGGCAGGGTGACGACGGCGGCGTCGTCGCCGGTGGCCAGCCCGACGAGGAGCGTGCTGTCGCCCGCGGTCGTCTGCGGCCTGGCCAGTCCGGTGAGCACGTCCTCCAGTTCACCGGGCGGGATCTTGCAGGCACAGCCGCCGCCGTGGGCGAACTGGGTGAGACGTACGGAAGTTTCACGTGTGGTGGTCATGACGGTCCTCTCGGTCGATGGCGGCCCGCCGCGGGGGAATGAGGAGGGCTGAGGCGGACTGAGTACCGCCGGACGGCGGATCGAACGCACCACCCGCCGTCCGGCCGCTCGGGGCCGTGCTGAAGCGACGCGCTGTGGCGGCCGCCGGTGGTGCCCCGGCCCTCCGGTAGCCTGGGCGGGCGATGGAGGCGTGTGGGTGCCTGGTGGCCCTCCCGGTCTTCAAAACCGAGGTGTCCGAGGATCTCGGGCAGGCGGGTTCGATTCCCGTCCGCCTCCGCTCTCCGCACCGGCCCGGCAGCGCCGACGCTGGTCGTCCACGCGTTCGGTGTATCCCTGGGTGTCCAGGAACTCCAGCAGCGGCACGGCCACCCGGCGCGTGGTGTCGAGAGCCCGGCGCGCCTCGCTCAGCGTGAACGGCTGCGGAATCGCGCGGAGCACGGCGGCGGCTCGGGCGTCCGCTCCCGGAAGCAGCACGATCCCGTCGCCGACCCTCAGCAGCGCGCCCGCTGCGACCGCGGCGGCCAAGGTCTTCCGGGTAAGCCCCAGTTCGGTCAGCCGGTCCGCCTCCGGGGCGCGGAACGGTGTTCGTACCAGCTCTCGCCGTACGGCGTCGACAGCCGCCTGGACCGGCCGCGGCAGGGTGCGCCGGGTGTCTCCGGGGCCGTACAACCGCCCCTGGCTGCCGTGCACTTTTCCCGATGTCCCGGCGAGGACGTCGACCAGGGACCGGTCGGGCAGGCCGAGCACGCGGCGGGCCGCCTCCGTGGGCAGGCCCGGCTCCAGCGGGTGCTGTGCCGCATGGCGTTCGACCTCGGCCTCCAGACGGTCCCGCAGTGCGGCCCAGTGGCCCGCGTCGGCCAGCCAGTCCCCGGCCACCGGCGCGGTGGGGGCGGGCACGCCCATGGCCTCCAGCTCCGAGCGGCGGACAAGCCTGCGCCGCCGCAGTTCCGCCGCTCCGTCCGGCCGGCCGTTCATGTCCGCCAATTCGGTCGCCCTGGCCCGGGCCGCCCCTCGCCGGGTCAGCCGGGGCGGTCGTACGTCCAGGACGGTCACCCCGCACGGCGTGCGCCGCCCGCCCGGTTCCCGCAGGACGGCCCGGTCGCCCACCCGCAGGGGAAGCTTCCGGGCCAGGGTCAGCCTGGCCGTGTCCGCGCCGAACGGGCGGACGGTCACCGGCACCGCGGCAGTGCCGATGTGCAGGGTGACCGTCCGGGGCAGGTCCTCGACCGGCGCTCCGAAGACCCGGACGTCGATCAGGCCGGTGAGCAGCCAGCGGTCCGGCGTGAGCAGCACCTGCCCCCGGCTCAGAGCACCGTCGGAGGGGCCGTGCACGTTGACCGCCACGCGCGTCACCCCGCTGACGGCCGGCCGGTCCTCGTGCAGGCACTGCAGTCCGCGCACCCGGAGGGAGGTCGTCCCGTTCCCCGCCACCAGCCGGTCGCCGACGCGCAGGGTGCCCGCCCCCAGGGTGCCCGTGACGACCGTGCCGTGACCGCGCACGGTGAAGGCACGGTCCAGCCACAGCCGTACGTCCGCGTCGGCGGGCGGAACGGGCAGCGTGCGGCCCAACTGGACCAATTCCCGGCGCAGTGCGTCGAGTCCGGCACCGGTCACCGCGCTCACCGCGACGGACGGCACGGCGCCGAGGCACGTGGCGGCCATGCGCTCGACGGCGTCGGCACGCACGGGCTCGGGGTCCGCCAGGTCGCTGCGGGTCACCGCGAGCACAGCGTGCCGCACCCCGAGCGCGTCCAGGATCTCCAGGTGCTCCTGCGACTGCGGCTGCCAGCCCTGGTCGGCGGCCACCACGAACAGCACGGCGGGCACGGGCCCGACGCCGGCCAGCATGGTGGCGACGAACCGCTCGTGTCCGGGCACGTCCACGAAGGCGAGGTGCTCTCCGCCGGTGCCGCCGGTCCCGGCCGGGGTGCCACCCGGGGTACCGTCCGGGTGCAGTCGGGTCCATACGAATCCGAGGTCGAGGGTCAGACCCCGGCGCCGCTCCTCCTCGAAACGGTCGGGTTCCATTCCGGTCAGTGCCCGCACCAGGGCGGACTTGCCATGGTCGACGTGCCCGGCGGTGGCCAGTACCCGCATGGCGCCTACCTTTCCGACGACGGATCCGTGACCGACCGCACGGCCTCGGCCAGCCGCTCGTCGTCCTCCGGTGGCACCGCCCGCAGGTCGAGCAGACACCGGCCCGCCTCCAGCCGCCCCACCACGGGGACCGGACCGGTCCGCAGGGCGGCGGCGTACCGCTCGGGCAGCGACAGTGCGGCGCTGGGCAGCGTCACACCCGGGGCACCTCCACCGCCCACCGTCGCGGCGCTCTCGACGGCCCGGACATCGATGCCGTCGGCGCCCAGAGCGCAGGCGAGCCGCTCGGCACGGTCGACGAGCCGTGCCGGGTCGGCGGCCATCGCCGCGGCGGTCGGGGTCTCGGGCCCGGTCAGCGTCGCCTCCAACGCGGCCAGGGTCAGCTTGTCCACGCGCAACGCCCGGGCGAGGGGATGCCGGGACACGGTCCGCACCAGTTCTTCCTCTCCGAGGAGCAGTCCGCACTGCGGTCCGCCGAGCAGTTTGTCGCCGCTCGCGGTGACGAGCGACGCTCCGGCCCGGAGCTCGGTCTCGGCGTCGGGCTCGTCCGGCAGCAAGGGATGAGGTGCGAGCAGCCCGGAGCCGATGTCGACGACCACCGGAACGCCGAGAGCCGCCAGTTCCCCGGCGTCGGTGGCACGGGTGAACCCGGTGATGCGGAAGTTGGAGGGGTGCACCTTCAGCACGAACGCCGTCTCCGGGCCGATCGCGGCGGCGTAGTCGGCGACGGTGGTGCGGTTGGTGGTTCCCACCTCGCGCAGCCGGGCTCCGGTGGACACCAGCAGGTCCGGCAGGCGGAAGCCGTCCCCGATCTCCACCATCTCCCCCCGGCTGATGACGATGTCCTTTCCGGCGGCGAGCGCGGTCGCCACCAGGACGAGTGCGGCGGCACCGTTGTTCACGACGTGCGCGGCAGCGGCCGACGGCACCCGCTCACGCAGTGCGGCCAGGGCGGTCCGCCCGCGTCGGGCCCGGACTCCGGTGCTCAGGTCCAGCTCGACGTCCGTGGGCCCGGCCGCCTCCTGCACCGCCTGCCGGGCCGCAGCCGACAACGACGCCCGGCCGAGGTTGGTGTGGAGCACCACCCCGGTGGCGTTGATGACCGGCCGCAGCCCGCCGACCGTGCGCGGCAGCAGGGCGACCGCCATGTCCGCCACCTCTTCCGGCGCGATGGCCCCGGCCCTCGCCTGCTCCTGGGCCTGCCGCACAGCCGTCTTCACCGTCCCGGATCCCAGTCGGTGTGCCGCATCAACCAGGCGCGAATCAACCAGCAGCCCATCGGTACGGGGAATCCGCCGTCGCATGTCCGTCACGCCACACGCCCCAGGCAGGGGCCGATCGAGCCGGACTGAGTCGCGCCGGCCCCTTTCGCGGTGCCGTCTGTGGTAACCCGCTGGTCCACGCAGCCCCTCCCTCTCCACCCGATCTCGTGGCTGCCCGAGGAACGCCCATCGTCTCTCAGTGCCCCGTGCCGGCGTCACGACACGCCCAGCGGTCGCGGTCTGGTACCCGGGTACCTGCTCTCACCGGGGAGCGGCCGCCGACCTGTGAGGCGGAGTGCCGTCCGGCCCGGCAAGGCCGGCTCGGTCGTCGCGGTCGAGCCGTTCCCGCTCCTGCGGCGTGCGGCTGAACCGTGTGCGCCCTCGCCACGCGCCTGCTCTCGGGTGTGGTCCCGGCGGCGGGCGTCGAGGTCGGCGAGGGTGTCCCAGTCCTCCTCGCCGATGCGGATCTCGCCGACCATCCAGTGGTCCGACAGGTGTAGTTCCGCCGGCGTTGACGGCGAGCTGTTGCAGCTCTGCGCGTCGGTCGCGCAGGCCCGCGAAGGACAGCAGCAGCGCGGCAACGACGGAGGCGGTGTCCACGCTGCCGAGCAGCATCAGCGTCATCGCGACACGACGGCCCACCGGATGGTCGACGACGCTCTCGGCCTCACTGGTGGTGAACCCGACTCCGGTGCAGGCGGAACGGGCCTGGAACCGTGCCCGACCACCGGCGCACCCCTTTCAGGGTCCCTTGAACCGCTGCCCCAGGTTGCCCGCTTGATCACGGAACGTATCCCACGCACGACGCGTCTGGCGTGTCATCCGCCCGGTGGCTGTCAGGCTGCGGACAGCGCCTTGATGGGCTCCTTGCGGTCCATTTTGGAGCGGCCTTGGATCCCTGCGTGGGAGGCCCGCTCATAAAGCTGCTTCTTGCTCGGCTACGTCAAGTCCTCGTCGGAGCGCCGCTTCGAGTCCTTCCGCCGTCCCCGAGGCCGGTTAGTGTCGCCGTGGGTCGGCAGCCGGCGCACGTCGGCGCCCTTGAGCCCGCTCGCGCGGCCGTCCTTGGTGCCTGCCTGTTCGACGCTGCGCTGAAGGACGTCCATCAGGTCGATGACGTTGGTCGCCTCAGGCGGTCCGGCCGCGCCGACGACTTCCTTGGCCTGGCGTTCGGCGTCGACGAGCTCACGCACCCGTTCTTCGGAGGTGTCGTGGTAGTCCTCGGGCTTCCAGCCGATGCTCAGGGCGACGATCAGTTGCCGGGCGATGTCCATCTCCCGGCTGCCGGGCTCACCGCGCTCGCTCCCCCGGTGACGGTCAGGGTGGAGTGGCGGGAATCTCGGCCAGCCGATCCTGTCGGCGATGACACGGCCCTTGCCGCAGTCGGCGTTCGTGCGGATGCACTTGGTCAGCTCGGCGACCATCTCCTCCGACATGCACGCGTCCGCGCACGCGGTACACGCCTGCGCGCAGGCGATGCATTCCTCGATGCAGCGGGCGAGCTTGTCGCGGTCCACCCGGCCGAGGTCGGCGGGGTAGGTGTCGAGCATCTCCTTGACCACAGTGGTCGTCAGGGCATCCAAGGCAGACGATTGTCTTCGTACGGCGAGTGCCGCGCTGTCAGGCGTAACACCGGACCGACCACGGCAAACGGTTTTTCCGCCCTGCGGGCTGGGTCCCAAGGCGGTCGGCTGCTGAGCTGGTCGGTGCCCAGCCGGACCATCGTCCACGACGTCACCCTGGAGATCACTCCCGGGGAGACGGTCGGGCTGATCGGCCCGAACGGCTCCGGCAAGTCCTCCCAGCTGCGCTGCCCGGCCGGGCTGCGGACTCCGACGACCGGGACCGTGCTGTAGGCGACCAGCCGGTCCACGGCTGGGACACGCGCCGGATCGGACGGCACGTCGCCTTCGTCGAGCAGGGCACCGACACCGAAAGCGACCTGCGCGTCGTCGACGTCGTCGGTCTCGGCCGCACCCCCTTCCGGGACCGCTGGCGCGGCCCCGACGCAACCGACCGGGCCGTCATCGCCGCCGCCCTCGCCCGCACCGGCCTCACCGAACTCACCGACCGGTACTGGAAGTCGTTGTCCGGCGGGGAGCGCCAACGCACCCACGTCGCCCGCGCGATGGCCCAGCGGTCCTGGTCGCCCTGCACGACCTGTCCCTGGCCGCCCGCTACTGCGACCGGCTACTCCTCATGTACCAAGGGCAGTTGGTCGCCGCCGGACCGCCCGCGGACGTCCTGACCCCGACCCGGCTGGCCGACATCTTCGAGGTCCACGCCGAAATCGGCCTCGACGCCCTCGGCAACCTCGCGGTCTCCTACCGCAGCACCGCGCCACAGAATGACTTCCGCAGTCCGCACGCGACCGTAGAACACGCTTGGCCCCCACTCCCCGCAACCACGCCCTGGGTGCTGGACTGACGGGACCGGACACTGATGGTCGTAGCCGGGCCGGGCCGACCGGCTACATACCCAAACTCGCCGTGTGACCGGAGTACCCGGGGCAGGAGAAGCCATCCGGGGTGGTTCGGATGTGCAGTGAAGAGCTGGGCGCTGCGTCGAGAGGGTAGAAGGGAAGGGAAGCAGGACTCGAAGTGAGGACGGACGCGATGCACAGGATTCAAGGCTGGGTCCTCCGGGCGATCGGGCTGTTGGCCGCCGTGGCGGTGCTGCTGTGGGCAGCGACCCAGCTCGTCGAGAACTTCTGAACTCCCGACGGAGTCGCGCGTCGGCACCGTTACACCGCCCGCCGGAACAGGCCATGCCACGGGTCCGGGCCTCCGGCTGTGGACTCCGCCCCACCGCCATGCCTTCTTGGACCTTGCGGACACGGTCACTGTCCGCAGCCTCGTCCGACGATTCTGGACACTCATCGCTGGGACAACCGCCCGAGGCGACTCCCGTGAGCCCCCTGCGTGACCTCTTACGAGGGCGGGGTGCCTTCACCTGCTGGGAACCGATGATCAAGGTGCCAGGGTTGCCCGGTTTGGCACGCGAGCGCCGCCAGCCCTGTTCGTCCAGGACTTCGCCGACATCGCGTCGGCCGAGTACGCCAGACCTGCAACCGTACGTGCGTCACCTGCCGTCCCCTCTCGCGAGCCCGGATGATCGCCGCGCGTGCCTTTCTCAGTGGAGGACAGATGACGGACACTGCCGCCGGCACCCCGCGTGCCGCCGACCGGCGTCGGCCAAACGGCCGGGTCGGCCGACGCGGCCGGCCGTTTGGGCTGCTGGGCTGTGGCGTCATGCTCGCCGTGCCGTTCGTCCTGCTCGTCGTACGGCTGACGGGGCTGGACGAGGGCACCCCGCTCGCTGTGCCCATCGTGCTCTTCCCGTACGCGGCAGCGCTCAGCGTACTCGTGCTGAGCGCCATGCTCGCCGTTCCCGCTCTGCGCTCGCCCTGGGCAGTGACCGCCGTCGCGATTCTCACGGCAGCTCAAGTCGCGCTGCTGGTACCACGGTTCGTACCGCACTCGCAGCATGCCCCGGCCCGGGCGCCCGAATTACGCGTGGCCACCCTCAACGCTGACGCCGGCCGAGCGGATCCGCATGCGCTGGTGCGGCTGGTCCAAACCGAGCGGATCGACGTACTGGCCGTGCAACAGCTGCCGTCCGCCGGCGTTGCCGCACTCGCCAAGGCCGGCCTGGACGCGCTGCTGCCCTACCACGAACTCCACCCCGAGCACGACTCCTCGATCTACTCGCGGACACCGCTGACCAACAGCGGCCCGCTGCACGCCGACACCGCCTGGCCGCAGACCGCCGCAGACGTGACAGTCGGCGGCCGCACCGTAGGGCTGGTGGCCGTGCACACCTACTACCCGCTCGGTGACGCGAAGCGCTGGACACGGGACATGACCGCCCTCACCTCCGTCGCCCGGCACCGCGGCCCGGACACCGTCTTCCTGGGAGACTTCAACGCCTCCCTCGACCACGCGCCCATGCGCAAGCTGCTCGCGTCGGGCCTCACCGACACCCACGCCGAACTCGGCCACGGATGGGTCCGCACCTGGCCCGCCGGCAAGACCCTCCTACCGCCCCTGGTCCAGCTCGACCATGTCCTGCACGGCTCCGGCCTGACGGGCGTCTCCGTCGGCGAACGGACCGTGCCGGGCACCGACCACCGGGCGGTCATCGCCGTACTGGCGCTACTGCCCACGCGGGGGCGCGCCGGATGAGGCCCCGCACCGCGGATCTGCGCAAGCTGCTGGTTCAGAGAAGCGGAAGTGCTCACGCTACGCGGGTTCGAGCGGTGCGGGCACTGCTGAAGGCTCTTCCACAGGTTCCCGGGGCGACCGTCCATCACTCGAAGTGGCCGAGGAACTCCTCCCACCTCTTCGCCGTGAAGGTCGGCGACGTGCAGGGCGGGTGGGCGGTCGAAAAGGTACTGGAACACGGGCCGGCAGATCTGTCGTACGTCGGCGGAAGCAGTGCTCACTGAGGCTCCGTCACCTTGCTCTAGTCGTCGGTTCTGCGGCCATCCACAGGGGTGCGCGCAGGCCGAAGCCGTCGGCGACCGCTCCGCCCGTGAGAGCGCCCATGGGGGCGGCCATGGAGAAGGTACGGTGGCGCTGTTGACGCCCCAGCAATTCGGTGGGGACGAGGCGCTGGCGCAGGGTGACGAACAGGACGTTCCAGACGGCGAAGGCCGCTTCCGTGGAGCCTGCCGCTGGAGGACCGAGTGCTGCTCGTCGCCGCGTACTGGCGGACGAACCTGATACTACGGCAGCTTGCGCCCCTGTTCGGAGTGTCGAAGTCCGCGGCCAACCACGTCGTCGATCACCTGGGGCCGGCGCTCGCGCCACCAGCCGGAGCCGCATTTGGCCAGTCTGCGGGGGTAGCTGCGGGTGCGGGCCGTGCTGCTGAAAGGCACCGCTGCCGTGCGTGCGTCAGGGAAGCCGAGCGAGGGCGTCCGCGGATGGGCTTCCCGGCGCCGCCTGGCAGACGATGACCGCTTGCTGCTCGGCTCCGCCGACGGTGAGCGCCTGCCGCCTCAGAGCGAGCTCCCCGACGACCGGATGCACGAACCGTTTGAGCTCGTCGCGGGAGGGTCGCGCGTCGTGCCGCGCCCACGGTCGGCGGAAGTCCTCGTCCGCCTCCAGCTCGGCGACGAGCCGCGCGGTCCTGGGATCGCGTGGGTCGGCCTCGGCGCGCAGGGCCGCAGCGGTCTGCGCTGCGATCTCCGGCCAGTCCGGGGACAGCCGACGGGTCCCTGGGTCGAGGAACATGTCCCAGGCCAGGTTGTGCCCGGTTCCATACATCGGGGCGAGTGCGCGGGCCCGCTTGTTGGCGGCCAGTACGTCGAAGCGCCGGTTGCGCACGTACGCCGGGCTGTCCACCCATGCGTCGAGCAGCTGGTGCACGTGCGCGGTGACCTCGGTCTCCGAAGGCCGCATGGGATCCGGGACGGCGAGCGCGAACAGGTGCGCCGTGGCGTCGGCGTCCAGCTCCAGCGCCCGCGCGAGCGCCCGCACGACCTGCGGTGACGGGTGCCGGTCGACGCCCTGTTCCAGCCGGATCAGGTACGGCTCGCTGATACCGGCCAGTCGGGCCGGCTCGTCCCTGCGGAGCCCCGCGACCCGGCGCCGGCCGGGAGCGGGTCGCGGCGCTGCGTGCGAGGGCGGGACCCGTCCACGCCGGGCCTTCAGGAATACCCCCCAGGACGTTGTCGCTCGCCCTGGCCCGAAGGGTGACCCTCCCGGGTTGCTGGCTGCCCACCGGCTACTTCCCGTCTGGGACCGATCCCGCACGTACGGGGGCGCCGTGCTCGCCCTGCTACGGGCCGGCATGGAGGCGTCACGGCCTCGCCCGGTTGTGAGCCGTGCTTCCTGCGGCGACTTGGCCCAGAGTGCAACCAGGCACTCAGGCGAGCTGGAGGCGCTCGGGGAGGGCATCGACCCGGCGGCGGAAGGTGGGGCTCGCACACCCGCTGCTGCAGGCCCTGGCCCATGTCCCGGGCCAGAGGACTGCGGAAGAGGTCCTCGGGAGCAAGGTCTTCGACGCTGAGCAGGTGCATCAGGACGGCGGCGGCGTCGCGGCTCCGAAGGTGAACTGCCGCTTCCGGCCGGGCAGTCGGCTGATGTCGACCTGATCGGCCACGCGCAGTCCTTCGGTCGCCTCTCCGGCGAGCATCTCGAGACTCATCGACGGACAGCGGTTGGCCCAGCTGCGGCGTGCGGGTGATGGAAGGCGCTGTCCAACTGCTGCGAGCGCCCCCTGAAACGCCCTGGCGCCCACGAGGCCGCACCGTGACGGTTAGGTCTTGGAGCCTACGCTTCGGCGCAGGCCGATGCCCGGGGTCGCGAAACCCACCGCCGGTCCCGCCTTGGTGGCGGGCCTACGCCCGTCCGCCCACCAGCAGCCCTGCATCGCCTCTGCGACAGGCCGCGACCCACTACTCCCCACCCTTTACCGGACTCGGTCGGCCTTCCAACTAGGGCCTGTGTGATGTTGTGATCAGCCGGTTGCCTTCAGAAGATCGTTGATCCAGATGATGGAGGCGCGGAGGTGGAGGCCGGCGAGGTAGCTC
>NZ_JBEOVF010000080.1:0-36932 GCF_040295365.1 Streptomyces sp. NPDC002838
TCAACTTCTCGGGTTCCCCCCTTTTCTGGGGCGCCCCCGGGCCGGCCCCCCGGGTCCGGGGCGGGCGGGCCGGCCCCCGGGCGGGGCCGCCCGCCCCCCGGACGGGGGCACAGGGGGGACACGATGCTGAGCAGGGAACGACTCGTCAGGGCCACGGAGGCGGCCGCGTACCTGAGGCTGTTCGCGCTGTCCGGCATCGCCGCCGTCCTCGTCACCCGCGGCTTCCTGGCGCTGGCGGGGTACCCCAGGCTCGGCGGGGGCGACGGCAGTCATCTGCACATCGCCCACATGCTGTGGGGCGGTCTGCTGATGATGACCGCGACGCTGCTCGCGCTCGGCTTCCTCGGGCGCCCGGCGCGCCTGGCCTGCGCGGTCGTGGGCGGGGTGGGTTTCGGGCTCTTCATCGACGAGGTCGGCAAGCAGGTCACCGACGAGCCGGGGTACTTCTACCGGCCGGCCGCGGGAATCATCTACGTGACCTTCGCCCTGCTCCTGCTGCTGACCCGGCTGCCGCGCCGCCGCACCGAGCTCAGCGCGGAGCAGCGCACCGTCCACGCCGCCGACCTCGCGCTCACGGGAGTCGCCTCGGGGCTCACCGCCGTGCAGCGGCAGTCGGCGACGCGCCTGGTGGAGGGCTCCGGTCGGGAGGTGGACGCGGCGCTGATACGGCTGCTGGCCGCCGTGCCGGAGCGCAGCCCCGGCCTCTCGACGCGGTGGCGCTCCCAGGCGGCCCGGGCCGGCAAGGTGCTGCGGCGGGCGGCGGGCCACTGGCTGGTGCTCACGCTCACCGTGCTCTGCGTCCTGACCGAGGCGATGCTGTTCGCCGGCTGGCTGACCGCCGGAGCCCTCGGCGGTGAACTGGCGGACGAGCCGCAGCGGGGCGCCCTGATCGGCGTGCTGGTGAGCGCGGTTGCCTCGACCGTCCTCGGGGTCGCGGGGCTGACGCGTCTGCGCGCCGACCGGACGGTGGCGTTCCGGCTGCTGCGGGCCGCGCTCCTCGCGGACATCCTGTTCGGACAGATATTCAAGTTCACGATCAACCAGTTCGCGTCGGTCACCGAGCTGGTCTTCGACCTGTGCCTGCTGTGGGTGGTCTCGGCGCAACTGGGCCGCCCCGGAGGCCGGCCCGCCTACTGATCGACCCGAAGCGTGAAGTGGACTCCCTCGCGGGACAGTTCGCCGAGCCACTCCTCGGACCGGGCCGCGGTCTCGGCGGCACGGTTCAGGCCCGGCGGCAGGGATCCCTCCAGGACGTGCCGGACGCCGAGGGCGAGGGTGCGGGAGACACAGCGGGCCATCGCGCTCTCCTCCTCGTCGCCCACCAGGTCCAGGAGGTAGCCGCCCGACCACTGCTGTCCCGCCCCGTCGCGCACGTCCAGCGACACGGCGAGGACGACCCGGTCGCGGTCGGCGTCCGTGGTGGGGTATTCCGCCGCCAGTTCCTCGGCCAGCGCGGCGATCCGGGCGTCGTCGCCGGTGCGCAGCTCCGCGAAGACGTCCTGCCAGGCCCGCAGCCAGCCCTCCAGACGCAGGGTGCCGCGCACGAACGTCCGTGCCTTCCAGGCGGACGGCAGGCCGTACTGCGCGACGAAGGGCACGCTGTCGCGGTTGGGGTAGACCTCGAAGGCCTCGCCTTCGACGACGTGCCGCCGGGTCGCCTCCCAGGGCCGGTCGGCGATGGTCTCGGTGCCGTCCTCGATGTAACGGGCGGGCGAGCGCAGGGCGTTCAGGACGCCGGCGGGTGCCCAGCTGAAGCGGTACCTGAAGTCGTTCGGGAGGGCGGGGACGCCGCCGCAGTAGGAGGTGAGGCCGTACGAGGCCGCCGTACCGTCGCCGATCGCCTCCCGGGCGCGGGCGACGAGGCTGTGGGCGAACAGGTGGTCGATGCCCGGGTCGAGGCCGGCCTCGGTGAGGACGACGACGCCGGTCTTCACGGCCTCGGGCACCTGCTCCAGCACCGCGTCCGACACATAGCTGGAGCAGGCGAAGTGCGCCTTCTTCCGAAGGCAGACGGCGAGGATGGCGGCGTGCTCCGGGGCGGGCAGCATCGACACGACGATGTCCCCGGGCGCCAGCTCTGCCGTCAGCGCGTCGAGTGTGTACGCGCGGGGCTCGGCGCGTCCGGCCAGGTCCAGCCGGTCGAGGGCGTCGGCGGCGCGTTCCTCGGTGCGGTGCCACAGCCGTACCCGGCCGGCCGTCTCGCACAGCCGGGCCAGGCCGCTGCCGGTGGACAGTCCGGCGCCGATCCAGTGGACGGTGCCGCTCGCGGGAACCAGGTCAGTCATGGCGGGACTCCCCTTCTGCCATGCCGAGTTCACGGCAGGCCCGATGGAACCGGTCGAGACAGCGCCCCCACGGCCCGCCGACGCCGAACTCCAGCAGTTGGGGCAGCAGCGATCCGGAGAAGTCGGCGCTGGACTCCAGGGGCAGCAGGGACGGCAGGTTGTCGATGGCGATGAGGTCCAGCGGGGGCTCCTCGCGCAGGCGCCTCGCCGGTTCGTCCCAGTCGGTGGTGCGGTCGTAGACCGGCAGCACGTTCAGGGGAGAGCCGACGTCGCAGGTGACGTCGCAGAGGGTACGCAGCCGGCGGGTCGGGTCGTCAAGGTCCTCCTCCCGGAGGAAGGGCGGGATCGGGGTGGTGGCGAGCACCGCGTTCACCATCACGTCGTGGTCCAGCAGGGCCCGGCGGTCCAGGTCGCGGGTCTCGGCGAGGTCCCAGCACGTCGGCTCGGCCCCGGCCGCGTGGAAGGCCAGGCGCGCACCCCGGCCGCTGCGGCCCAGGGCGCCGATCACCAGCGCCGTGAACTCCTCGTCCCCGGCGGCCGGCCGGAGGAGCTCGTCCAGCTCCTGCTGCGTCGTGGGCGTCAGCGGCGCGGCGAGCCTGCCCCGGTGCTGGAGCACGGCCAGGGCGGCGCCCAGATAACCGGCCCAGAAGCCGAAGGCGGCCAGCCGGCGCCCTTCGTCGTCCTCCAGATACTCGAGGTCGAAAAGCGCCCCTCCCCCGGCGGCGAACCTCCCGAGCAGCTCGGCCGCTCCCGGCTGCCGCTTGTAGGCGTGCCCGAAGAAGATGTGCCGGTGCCTCAGCTCCGGTGGATCGTCAGGGAGTTCCTTCAGGCCGAGGATCACGGCGTCCTCGGGCGCCGACACCCACGAGCCCGCCGGAGCGATCCGGCAGCCGGCCGCCGCGTACTGCTCGATCGGGAAGATCCGCTGCGGGGACTCCTCGACGGTGAGGGTCACTCCGCTGTCGACGAGCCGCCGGGCGTCGGACGGCACGATCGGCGTGCGCCGCTCGGTGGTACGGGCCTCGTGGCGCAGCCACAGATGGAGCTCGGTCATACCAGGTTGGCCTCCGGGCGCGGGGCGTCGGCCGCGAACCGGCCGGCGCTCAAGGGGCTGACGTCCACGAAGGGTACGCGGACCGGACACAGGTCGCGGACGAGCGCGCCGTCTCCTCGCAGCCCGGCATGGCCACGAGGAGACCGAGACACTCCCGCCTGGAAGCAGCGGCTGGTAAACACGGACAACCGTGCCCCGGCGTACGCCGACTCGTGCCCCTCACCCCGCCGTCGACGACGATGACCGGCCCCCATCAGGACAAGTGCGCCACCGCGTCCAGATGGGGCAGGTGGTGGTCCAACCGCTCCCGCTTCGTGCGCAGATAGGTGATGTTGCTCTCGCACGGCGGTATCAGCAGCGGCACCTGCTCGGCGACCTGGACGCCGTGCCGCAGCAACGCCTCGCGCTTGCGCGGGTTGTTGGACATCAGGCGTACGGAGTTCACGCCCAGGTCGCGCAGGATCTCCGCGGCGACGCCGTAGTCGCGGGCGTCCACCGGCAGGCCGAGCGCCAGGTTCGCCTCGACGGTGTCCAGGCCCTCTGCCTGCAGGGCCATCGCCCGCAGCTTGGCGAGCAGGCCGATGCCCCGCCCCTCGTGCCCTCTGAGGTAGACGACAACACCGCTGCCTTCGGCGACGACGGCGCGCAGCGCGGAGTCGAGCTGGTCGCCGCACTCGCAGTGCTGGGAGCCGAAGGCGTCGCCGGTCAGGCACTCGGAATGCAGCCGGGTCAGGACGCCCTCCGTGGCGATGTCACCGTAGACGAGGGCCACTTGCTCGTCACCGCGGTCGTGGTCGAGGTAGCCGACCGCCTGGAAATTCCCGTACACGGTGGGCAGCGGGGCATTCACCACGCGCTCCACGCCGGTGCGCTGTGGCGACTTCGTGCCGAGCACGCCAATTTTTTCTGTCATGATCTGGTTCCTAAGCAGAGACGAAAGGCCGTGGAAAGATGAATAGTTCGGGAATACGGTCGGCGGCGTACGGTCTGGTGCCGGCGGACACTACCGAAGACGTACGGACGCGCGGGGCGGACGTCTCAACGCAGGTGGCCGTCCTTCCGGTCGGCAGCTTCGAACAGCACGGTCCGTACCTCCCGCTCGCGACCGACACGCTCGTCGCCTGCGCCGTCGCACGGGAGATCGCCGCCGCGTACCCCGTGCACCTCCTCCCTCCGGTGACCATCGCCTGCTCGCACGAGCACGCGGACTGGCCGGGAACCGTCAGCATCTCCTCCGTGACCCTTCACGCGGTGGTACGGGACATAGCGGCGTCGCTGCGCCGGTCGGGCGTCGAGGCCCTGGTCGTGGTCAACGGGCACGGCGGGAACTACGTCCTGGGCAATGTCGTCCAGGAGTCCTCCGCGCGCGGTGAGCGGATGGCGCTCTTCCCGGCCCCGGAGGACTGGGAGGCGGCGCGGGAGCGGGCCGGTGTCGCGACCTCGCTGCTGACCGACATGCACGCGGGGGAAATCGAGACCTCCATCCTTCTGCACGCCCATCCCGAATTGGTCCGACCCGGTTATGAGTCCGCCGATTTCGTCGCGGACGACCGCCGTCATCTGCTCACCGCCGGAATGTCCGCCTATACCGATTCGGGCGTCATAGGCCGTCCTTCCCTGGGATCCGCGGAAAAGGGGAAGGAACTACTGGCGAGCCTCGCCGATTCCTTCGAGTCGTATTTCTCGCTGCTCACTTCGACGCCCCAGTAGTGACCGTCCGGCACCAGGCGGGGTTCCGGGTCCATTACGACGGCCCGGGCCCCGGAGCCGGCGCCGCGCAGGCCCGTGTACCAACGGGCGACCAGAACGACGGCCCCCGGCAGACTCGCCACGAAGCTGAGCACGCCGTACACCACGGCGACCGCCAGTCCACTGCTCGCGCCCAGGCCGGCGGCGCCGAACGCCCAGGCGGTGACGCCCTCGCGGGGGCCCCAGCCGCCGACGTTCAGCGGCAGGCTCATGGCGAGCAGTGCGAGGACCGCGAGCGGCATCAGGACGACGGCGGAGGCGGCGGATCCGGCGACCCGGGCGGCGACGACGAACATCGCCAGGTGACCCGACAGGACGAGGGCCGAGGAGAGGGCCACGCCGGGCCAGTTCCGGCGGGACAGCAGGCCCTCGCGTGCCTCGCCGAGACTCGCGCGCAGAGCCCGCCCCCGGCGGGAGGGCGCCCGGTTCATCCGCACGGCCATGACGACCGCGAGCGCGCCCAGCGCGGCGAGGCCGAGCAGTGGGGCGATCTGCCGGGTGTCGGCCAGTACGGGCGACGGCATCGTCAGCAGCACCGCCACGCCGACGACGGCCAGCACGGCCTGTC
The DNA here is from genome assembly GCF_040295365.1 of Streptomyces sp. NPDC002838. NCBI lineage: Bacteria > Bacillati > Actinomycetota > Actinomycetes > Kitasatosporales > Streptomycetaceae > Streptomyces > Streptomyces sp. NPDC002838. The sequence goes on from NZ_JBEOVF010000080.1 coordinate 5,657, forward strand.
CCGCGGCCCGTTCGAGGACGACGGAGCGGACACCGCGGCCGAGGTCGCCGGCGCTCTGCCCGTGCCGTACCGCCCGGTGGACGTCGCCGAGGACACCGCCGGGCAGGGCCGCGTTCAGGAACAGCGCGCGGTAGTAGTCCGCCACGGCCGGGCCGAGCGGCAGCCGGATCTTCAGGCCCCGGGCCACCAACTGCCAGCGCCAGGCGCTCAACACGGTGGTGACCAGGCCGACCCCGAGCGCCACCAGCAGCGTCGGTCCGTCGATCCGCCGCAGCCCGTCCACGAAGACGCCTGTGCCCATGCGCCACAGCAGTACGGTGAGGATGGCGAGGCCGGCGACGGTGCCGAAGTGGGTGCGTACGGCGCGGGAGTCGACGAGCGCCAGGAGTGTGCGCAGAGCGGTGCGGAGCCGGGATGTGCCCGGGGCGGCGTCCGTACGGGCCTCGGACACGATCACGCCGATCCGGGCCTCGGAGACTGCCGGGTCGGTGCGAACCGTCGGCGTCTTCTCCCGGGCCGGGACGAGCCGCGCGGCGGACCTCACGCGGCTCACCCGCTGGTCCGCTTCGGGCCGCACGACCCACGCCCGCACCGTCTCCACGCTCATGACACCCCGCCCGTCGGCCGGGACAGCGCCAGCAGGTCGCTGTGGTGGACCACGACCCGCAGCTCCCCCGCCGCACAGGCCTCGAGGCGCTCCCGCAGATACCGTTCTGCGCGGGCCTTCAACTCGGGGCGCTGTTCGACGGCCGCGCCGACCCAGCCGCGCAGCCACTGGGCCGTCAGCACGGACTCGGCGGGGCCGAGCCGCCAGGGGCTCGGGTGCAGCCGTACGGTCGCACCGCGTTCGGAAAAGGCCTCGCACGCCACGGTGACGGCGTCCGGGCCCAGCATTCCGTTCCGGCGCTGATGCTCGTTGAAGGCCTCCGCGATCTCCTCGTCCAGCGGGTCGGACGGGGTCAGTTCCACGCGACCCGCCACGGAGAGCGTCAGCAGGGCGGGGCAGCCGGCGCCGGTGCAGGCGGCGGCGAGGGTTTCGATCTCCTCGCGAGTGAGGACGTCGAGCAGCGCGGAGGCCGTCACCAGCGAGGCGCCGGCCAGGGCGTCGGGGGTGAGCCGGGCGACGTCACCGCGCCGGGTCTCCACCGTGACCCGGCTGCCGTCGGCGGACGAGCGCGGGGAGGCGACGGCGGCGAAGTGGAGCAGGTAGGGGTCGCGGTCGTGCAGGATCCAGTGCTGGGGACCGTCCAGGCGGGAGCCCAGCCAGCGGCCCATCGAGCCCGTGCCGCAGCCCAGGTCGTGCACGACCACCCCGTCGGGGCGTCCCGGCAGGTTGGCGAGCCGGATCCGCAGCGGGTCGAGCAGCTCCGGCGCCCGCGCGGCGGCGTCGGCGCCCTCCCTCAGCTCCAGCCACTCGGGGGCGTAGCGCGGCGGGTCGTCGGGGCCCGCGTCCCGCAGGCGTACGGTGGGCCGCTCGCCGGCGCGGAGGGTGGGGCCGGCGCCGGGGATGACGGTCTCCACCGTCCCGGTACCGGCCGCCAAGGTGTCCGTCGACTCGATGGCGTCCCGGGGTCCGGGCTGGGCCGGAATCCTGCCCGCGTGCTGTGTCATTGCCGTCTTCCTCATGCCGCCCTCCTGGGTTCGTTCGGCAGTCGGCCGAGTACTCCGGCCAGGCTGCGGGCCGTGGCCGCCCAACCGCCCAAGGCGGCTCGTCGGCCTCGTGCGGCTGCCTTCAGGCGGCGCCGTACGTCCGCCTCGCCGAACCAGCCGCGCAGTTCGGCGGCGAGGGCGGCGGGGTCCTCCGGCGGGACGAGAATGCCGGGCACGCCGCCGTCGGGGGCGCGGCCCACCGCCTCCGCGACGCCGCCGACGTCCGTCGCCAGCACCGGGATGCCGCGCGCCAACGCCTCGGTCACCGCCATGCCGTAGGTCTCGGCGTAGGAGGCGAGGACCATGAGGTCGGCGGCGGCGTAGCTGGCGTCGAGCTGGGCACCGGCCTGCGGACCCGCGAGGTGCAGGCGGTCCTGGAGGCCGTACTTCTTGATCATGACCTGGAGCCGGGCCGCATACTGCGGGTCGTGGCCGAGTCCGCCGACACAGACGCAGCTCCACGGCAGGTCGGTCACCGTGGCGAGGGCTTCCACCAGCCGGTGCTGCCCCTTGCGCGGGGTCACGGCGGCGACGCACAGCAGGCGCGAGACGCCGTCCGTGCCGGAGGCGAGGGGGGCGATGTCGGCGCCGGGGGTGGCGACATGGACCCGGTCGGGGGCGAGCCCGTGGTGGGAGACGAGGCGGCGCACCGCCCAGTCACTGGTGGCGACGACCGCGGGCACGGCCCGCAGGACGGCGCGCTCCTTGGCGTCCAGTTCCGCCGCCAGCGCCGGCTCCAGTCCCGTCTCGTCGCCGAGCGGCAGGTGGACGAGGACGACGAGCCGCAGCCGCTCGGCCTCGGGCACGATGACCTCGGGGACGCCGCAGGCGACCAGCCCGTCGAGCAGGACGACCGTGTCGTCCGGCAGGTTGGCCAGGACGCGGGCGAGTTCCGTCCGGGCGGCGGCCCCCGGGCGGGGCCACTCGCCGGGCACGGCGTGCTGGTGCACCTGCCAGCCGAAGCCTGGCAGGTCCAGACTCACGCGCCGGTCATAGGCGTTGCCGCCGCTGGGCGCGCTCGGGTCGTCGACGCCGCCCGGCATGACGAAGTGCACGGAACTCAGCGACATGGGGATGATCTCGGCGTTCTTCAGGGCGGAATGCCGCACGGGCACGTAGTCGAGCCGCTGCTCCATGCCGCCGGGCGCCGTCTGCTCCACCTTTTCCAGGGTCACGTCGGTCACAGCGCACGCTCGTAACTCGCCCAGGCGACGTGCGACTCGTGCAGCGTGACGGTGAGGCCCGCGAGGCCCTTGGCGCCCTCGCCCAGCGCTCCCTTGTGGACGCGCTCGGCCAGGCGGTCGGCGATGACCTTGGCCAGGAACTCCGTGGAGGTGTTGATTCCGGCGAAGTCGGGCTCATTGTCGAGGTTCCGGTAGTTCAGCTCGCTGACTACGGCGCCCAGTTCCTGAGTGGCCAGTCCGATGTCGACGACGATGTTGTCGTCGTCCAGCTGTTCGCGCCGGAACGTGGCGTCCACCAGGAACGTCGCTCCGTGCAGGCGCTGCGCGGGTCCGAAGACCTCGCCGCGGAAGCTGTGGGCGATCATGATGTGATCGCGGACGGTGATGCTGAACAACGGACGACCCTCCAGGTGCGGCGCGTCTGGTCCCCCGCCGATCCCTGCCGGGGGATGCCGTGTAGTACGGCTCTTCGCTTCCCGTTGTTCAGCCGAGTCTCACTCTTTTCTCAGGTCAGGCGCTCTTGCCCTGAGGAGACGGCACGGAATTGAGCCGGAATTGAACGGTGTGTCAGGCGTGGCCGTCGTAGCGGACCCGGTGGCACAGCGCGGGGATCGCGCCGGAGGCGAGCCGCGGCAGCACGTCCGGGAGCTCCTCGAAGGCGCACTCGCCGGTGACCAGGGCGTCCAGGGCCGGGTCGGCGAGCAGGTCGAGGGCGAGGGCGAGCCGGTCGGCGTAGCTACGGCTGGAGCGGCGGGCCGGGGAGACGGAGCCGACCTGGCTGCTGCGGATGACCAGGCGCCGGGAGTGGAAGGCCTCGCCGAGCGGGAGAGCCACCTGCCGGTCGCCGTACCAGCTCAGTTCGAGGACGGTGCCCTCGGCGGTGAGGAGTTCGAGGGAGCGGGCGAGGCCCTGTTCGGTGGCGCTGGCGTGCACCACGAGGTCGCAGTCGCCGAGGGCGTCGCCGGGCGACGCGAAGTCGACGCCGAGGGCCTCGGCGGTCTTGGCCCGGGCGGGGTCGGCGTCCACCAACTGGACGCGTACGCCCGGGAAGCGGGCGAGCAGCGCGGCCACCGAGCTGCCGACCATGCCGCCGCCGACCACCGCGATCCGGTCGCCGACCAGCGGCGCCGCGTCCCACAGGGCGTTGACGGCGGTCTCCACGGTGCCGGCCAGCATCGCGCGTTCGGCGGGCACCGTTTCCGGCACCGGCGTCACGGCGCTCGCCGGAACGACGTAACGGGTCTGGTGCGGGTAGAGGCAGAAGACGGTCCGGCCGACGAGGTCCTCCGGTCCCTCCTCCACCGACCCGACGTTGAGGTAGCCGTATTTCACCGGTCCCGGGAAGTCGCCCTCCTGGAACGGCGCCCGCATGGCCGCGTACTGACTCTCCGGCACCCCGCCGCGGAAGACGAGGGTCTCCGTGCCGCGGCTGACTCCGGAGTACAGCGAGCGGACGACGACCTCGCCCTCGGCGGGGTCCGGCAGGGTCACGTCGCGTATCTCGCCCTGCCCCGGGGAGCTGAGCCAGAACGCACGTGCGGTGCGCTTCATCGGCGTCCTCCTGAACGATCGGGAACCTGTTCACGTACCGAGGTGCACAGGCCGCGCACAGTACGCGGCGTTGATCGACTCTGTCACCTGGCCGGAGGAATGTGCGGTGGCCCTGAACAACACTTACGACACGAGGCTGGTCCAGCAGGAGACCGCGGTGGGAGCGGGCTTGCAGATCCTGCTGTTGGCCCTGCTCGGCACGGCGATCGGCATGGGGCCGGCGGGCTGGTTGACGGGCCTCGCCTTCGCCATCGCCACCTGGGCGGTGCTCTCGCGGGCCCTGCACCGCACGCGGCCGCGCTCCTTCGGGCCCGCCAACCGGGTCACCCTCGGCCGGGCGACCCTGGTCGGCGGTGTGACGGCCCTGGTCGCGGACTCCTTCGAGAGCTCACCGCCGGTGACGCTCTTCGTGGGCCTGACGGCGGTGGCCCTGATCCTCGACGGGGTCGACGGCAAGGTCGCCCGCGCCACCGGCACCTCCACCCCGCTGGGCGCCCGCTTCGACATGGAGGTCGACGCGTTCCTCATCCTCGTGCTCAGCGTGTACGTCTCGATGTCGCTGGGCCCGTGGGTCCTGCTGATCGGCGCGATGCGCTACGGCTTCGTCGCCGCCGCCCGCGCCCTGCCCTGGCTCAACGCCCCCCTGCCGCCCAGCACGGCCCGCAAGACGGTGGCCGCGCTCCAGGGCGTCCTGCTGCTCGTGGCCGCGTCGAACCTCCTCCCGTACGCGGCGACGTTCGCGGTCGTCGCGACGGCACTGGGCCTGCTGGTCTGGTCGTTCGGCCGGGACATCCTGTGGCTGTGGCGGACGTCGCGGTCTCAGAAGACTGAGGCGAGTGAGGTGGCCGAGGTTCTGGAGCTTGTATCCGAGTGTCGTCGGGAGCCGGTGGCGTCCTGAGGGGGCGTCAGACGGTCGACTGTGGACGGTATACCGTCGTCGGCTCGTGTGCGGTATGCGGTCTGCGGTGTGCGGTCGCCTCCGACCGGCCTACGGTATGCGATACGCCGTCGTCAGCTCGCCCACGGTATGCGGTACACGGTCGTCAGTCCTCCAGAACCACCCGATATACCGTCGCCTCCCGGACCGGCCATGCGCCGGACCCCGTCCGCGCGTATCCGCCCCTATCCGCGCGCCCTTTCGGCCTCCCGTCGCGGCAGCAGCCCGATCGCCGCGGCCGGTACGGCGGCCAGCACCAGCCACGGGACCGCCGACGGCAGTCCGCTGTCCAGGAGCGTGCCGGTGGCCGAGCTGCCGAGGAGGACGATCAGGCCGGACACCGAGGACAGGGCGCCCGTGTAGAGGCCGAGTCGGCCCTCTTCGGCCAGGTCGGGGACCCAGGCGCGGGCGACAGGGGCGACGAGCATCTGGCCGACGGTGAGCAGGACGACGAAGGCGGCCGCGGGCAGCAGGCCCGCCGATCCGGTCCAGTCGGCCGGTCGGGCCACGGCCACGACGGCGAAGCCGACGGCGATCAGCAGCAGCCCGGCGACCATGGACCGACGCAGAGTGAACCGCGTCCCGGCCCAACGGGTGACCGGAAGCTGGGCGGTCACCACCAGCAGCGAGGACAGGGCGAACAGCCAGGCCAGCGGGGCCTGTGAGCCGGCCGCGCGCTCCACTTCGGCGGGGAGGGCGAGGTAGAGCTGGTTGTAGGCGAGGAGGTAGGCGCCGTACGCGCAGCACAGCGCCAGAAAGCGGCGGTTGCGCAGCAACGGCCCCATGCCGCCGCGGACTTGGACGGGCTCCCGCCCGGGGATGCGCTGCGGCAGCAACCACGCGTGCCCGGCGAGGACGAGGACGAAGATGCCGGCTCCGGCCACGCAGACCGTGCGGAAGTCCACCGACAGCAGCAGCGCGCCCAGCAGCGGCCCGACGAACGCCCCTGCCTGTCCCGCGACGGTGAACAGCGCCAGGACGCGCGTACGGGAGCCGCCGCCCGTCTCCTCCCAGACCACCGCCTGCCGGGCCACCTCGGACTCCACGGCGGGCGAGAACAGCGCCGCGGCGAACCCGATCAGCAGGACGGCGCCGATCACCGCCCAGGTCTGCTCGGCATATCCGAGCCAGACGAATCCGGCGATCCGCAGCGCGCATCCGGCGAGGACCACGGGGCGTATGCCGTACCGGTCGGCCAGCGCCCCGCCCACCACGAACAGCCCCTGCTGACTGAAGGTCCGCAGGCCCAGCACCAGGCCGACCAGCCAGCCCGCCATGCCCATGGCCTGTCCGAGGTGTTCGGAGAGGAAGGGCAGCACGGCGAAGAAGCCGATGTTGAAGGCGAGTTGGGTGAGGATCAGCAGACGCAGCAGGGGCGAGAGGCGGGTGCGCCCGGGCGCCCCGGTTGCCTTGCGTCGCAGGCCGGTCGACGGCCAGGTCATCGAGTTCCCACCAATTCTCTTGTGGGCGACGGTTGTTCGGCCGCGGTGACGGTTGTACGAGGTCCAGTCCGCCGGCGTCGCAGGCGCACTCCGCCCGCCGCGCTCACCGCCAGCGCTCCGAGCAGGGCGAGGACGGCGGCAGGGGCGAGGACCGCCCAGGGGGCGCGTTCGGTGTAGGGCTGGTTCTCGGCGAGGAGCAGACCCCACTCCGGGGAGGGGGGCTGGGCGCCCAGGCCGAGGAAGGCGAGGGACGCGAGCGCGAGGGCGGTGCCGGGCAGGCGGAGCAGGGCGTGGCGGGTGACGGGCGGCAGGACGGCGGGCAGCAGTTCGTGGCGCAGGAGATACCGGCGGTCCGCGCCCAGGCCCCGGGTGGCGGCGATGTGGAGGGCGGCGCGTTCCTGGCGCAACAGTGCGGAGGTGTGGGCGGCGAGGGGCGCCCAGGCGACGACGCCGACGGCGATCGCGGGCGTGGCGGGGCCGCTGCCCGCGACGGCGGTGACGAGGAGTGCGGCGAGGACGGGCGGCATCGCGGTGACGGTGTCGACGAGCGGCCCGGCCAGCCGGGGCAGCAGCCCGAGCAGGACGCCTGTGACCAGCGTGGCGGCGCCGATGGCAAGGGCGAGCAGCAGGGTGTCGAGGGCACCGTGGGCGACGCGGGCGAGGACGTCGCGGCCGAGCGCGTCGGTGCCGAACGGATATGCCCAGGAGGGGCGTTGGAGGCGTTCGGCCGTGTCGAGGGCGAGCGGGTCGCGGGGCAGGCCGAGCGCGATGACGACGATCAGCAGTCCACCGTATACAAAAGGCAGGATCCCGCGGGCTGGTGGCGTCGGGCGGTGCAGGGACGGCAGTGCGCCGTCGCGCAGGGCGGGGCCTATGAGCAGGCGGGTCCCGAGGCGGGCGAGCCCGGCGGCGACCGCTGCGAGCAGGACGAGGAGGAGCGTGCCGGCCTGGAGGACGGGCAGGTCCTGGGCGAGGGCGGCCTGGAGGGTGGTGCGGCCGAGGCCGGGGATGTCGAAGATCTGCTCGACCGCCACCGCCCCTCCGGTCAGACCGACCACGAACAGGCCGGTGTTGGGCAGCAGTCCGGGCACGCAGCGGCGCAGCGCCTGGCGGGCTACGGTCCGGCCGGGCAGTCCGCGCGCGGTGGCGGCCAGCGCCCAGGGCTCTTCGAAGGCGCCGGGCAACAGGTCGTCCAGCAGGCGGCCGATGACGGCCCCGGCGGGCAGGCCGAGGGCGAGCGCGGGCAGGATCGTCCACTGGAACCCGTACCAACCGAGGGCAGGCAACCAGCCCAGCTGCACGCCCACGACTGTGGCGAGCACGGATGCGGTGAGGAACTCGGGCAGCGCGGCGAGTACCGCCGAGCCGCTGCCTCCCGCACGCCGCCCGTCAAGCCGCCGGTGCGCGCCGAGCCAGAGTGTGCGGGCGCAGATCAGAGCGGCGGTGACGGCGGCGACCACCAGGGCCACCGCCATCAACAGCAGGGACGCACCCAGGGCCTGGAGCACAGCCGGCGTGACCTCGGCGCCGGAGAGCCACGACCGCCCCGCGTCCCCGCGCCACAGCCCGCCGAGCCACCGGCCGAGCAGCTGGAAGGGACCGTCGTCGAGGCCGAGTTGAGCGCGGATGTCCGCCAGCACCTCGGGCGTGGGGTCGCGGTCCGCCGACCGTGCCTTGAGCACGGTGAGCGCCGGATCGGTGTGCGACAGCCAGGGCAGGATCCCGATGACGCACACCAGGGCGACCGCGATCCCCGCACGCCACAGCAGCGTGACTGCCTGTTGCCGCATGCGTCAGCGCCGGGTGCCGATGCCGACGAGGGTGCGCTCGTACGGGTCGAGGAACGCGCCGCGTACCGAGGGGGCGACACCGGTGATGACGCGCTGGTGGACCAGCGGGACGACGGCGTCGGTACCGAGGATCCGCGCCTCGGCGGCCATGGCCGCGTCCTGCCGCTCGGCGGTGTCGGCGGTGGCCTCGGCCTTGGCCACGGCCCGGTCGACGTCCGCGTCGCACAGCTGCGCCAGGTTGAAGTCGCCGTCGCAGGTGAAGTCGCTGGCGAGGACGGAGACGGGGTCGCCCGTGTCGACCAGGGCGTTGCGGGCGAGGACCAGCGCGTCGAACTTCCCGGCGAGTGCGTCGCTCTCCAGCCGCGAGTACTCGCGCACCTCCAGCGTGACCTTGAATCCGGCCTTCTCCAGCTGCTGCTTCAGCACCTGGGCGACTTCGGGGAGTTCGGGCCGGTTGTCGTACGTGGCCAAGGTGATCGAGGTGCCGTCGGGGGAGCCGGCCTGCGCGCGGCCGACCGGCTTGCTCCGCTTGCCCTCGGCCCAGGAGACGGCCGGCCCGTAGATGCCGACGCCCGCGTCCGCGTATCCCTCGTACACGTCCTTGGCGAGCACGGACGGGTCGGCGGCCTCGCGCGCGGCGGCGCGCAGCTTCGCGTCCTTGAAAGGGCCCGATTCGGTGTTGAGCAGCAGGCTGGTGGTGCGGGTGGTGGCCGTCGCCTTGCGGGTGGCCTGGTCGAGGGTGGCGGCCTGCGCGACGGGGATCGCCTCGACGAGGTCGGCCTGATCGGTGCGCAGGGCGTTCGCGCGTGCGGTGCCGTCGGCGATGAACTTCACGTCGACCCCAGTGGCTTGGGCGCGGCCGCCCCAGTAGTCGTCGTAGCGGTCGAGGGAGGCGGCGCTGCTGCCGGTGACCTTGGTGAGTTCGAAAGGGCCGGTGGCGGTGCCGACCGGATTGGCCCGGCCGGTCTTGCCGTAGGCCTTCGCGGCGAGGACGGCGAGGTTCGGGCTGGACAGGCGCAGCGGCAGGATCGGGTCGGGGGCCTTGGTGGTGATGCGCACGGCCCTGCCGCCGTCGGCCTTCGGGGTGAGGGTGACACCGGTCAGGGCGGCGGGCGCGGGCTTGGCCGCCGCGGCGTAGGTGAGGGCGTTGACCACCGCGGCCGGAGTGACGTCGGTGCCGTCCTGGAAGGTGGCCTCGCGCAGGGTGAACACCCAGGCGCGGTCGTTCTCACGGCGCCAGGACTCGGCCAGCGCGGGGGCGGCGGCGCCGTTGGCGTCGAGGGCGGTCAGGCCCTCGGTGACACCGAGGCGGCTGAGGATGGTGCCGTCCGAGCCGTACGGCGAGAGGTTCTCGACGGGCAGGAAGGCGAAGTCGACCCGCAGCCGGGAGCCGTCCTCGGCGTCGTCGGAGGAGTCGGTTCCGTTGCCGGAGGCGAAGCAGGCGGTGAGGACGGGGGCGAGCAGGAGGGCGAGGAGCAGGCGAAGTCGGCGCATGGTTTATCGCCCCGTCGGTATCTCGAAGTGGATGACCCCGTTGCCGCCGGGATCCTCGCGCTCGTCGTGCACGACCTTGCCGAGCGATCGCCAGAAGGGCTCGGCGCCGGGGACGGCCGGGTCTGTGTGCAGGTAGACGGCGCGGTAGCCGCCGTCCGCGGCCGCGAAGGCGAGCAGTTCGTCGACCAGGCGCCGGGCGAGGCCGCGCCTTCTGTGCTCGGGGCGGACGTACACCCTGCGCAGTTGCGCGGTCTCGCCGGAGGGGTAACGGTCGGCGACCCGGCGCGGGTTCGGCGGGTGGACCGGGCCCCGGGAGTCGAGCGCGGCCGTGGCCACGACGGCTCCGTCCTGCGGAGCGCGGGCGACGAGGAGGGTGTGGCGGGCGGGGACGAGATAGGCGGCGGCCGGATCGATGATGTCGCCGTGCCAGCGGGGCACGTAGCCGGTACCGAAGTCGCGGTAGACGGTGTCGAGCATCACGGCTCGCGCACCGTCGAGGTCGTCCGGGCTCGCTGCCCTGATGCTGTAGTCACGCACTTGCACATCATATGCATTAAGCCCGAACCGTGATCACGACGGGTGGCCGTCAGGCGAATTGACACTCGTCGTCGATTTGACACCCGTCGACCGGCCCCCTAAACCTACCGACATGACATCCATTTTCAAAAAGCTGGAGCGATAGAGAGATGGAGCGCTAGTGCGGATCGCATTCGTCGGCAAGGGCGGCAGCGGCAAGACCACCCTGTCGGCGCTCTTCACCCGGCATCTGGCAGGCTCCGGCGCGCCGGTCCTCGCCATCGACGGCGACATCAACCAGCACCTGGCCGAGGCCCTGGGCCACGACGGGGCCCCTCTGGGAGCACCCCCACTGGGTGCGCACCTCGGCGAGATCAAGGACTTCCTGCGCGGCTCCAACCCGCGCATCGCCTCCCGCGAGGCGATGATCAAGACCACGCCGCCCGGACGCGGCTCCCGTCTGCTGCGTCTGCTCGGCGACGACGAACTGCACGCGCGGCACGTACGGCGCGTGGGCGACGTACCGCTGATGGTGACGGGCGAGTTCGACGAGAGCGACCTCGGGGTGGCCTGCTACCACTCCAAGCTCGGTGGCGTGGAGCTCTACCTCAGCCACCTGGTCGACGGTCCCGGCGAGTACGTCGTGGTCGACATGACCGCGGGCGCCGACGCGTTCGCCTCCGGCCTGTTCACCCGCTTCGACCTCACCTTCCTGGTGGCGGAACCCACCCGCAAGGGCGTCTCCGTGTACCGCCAGTACCGTGAGCACGCCCGGGAGTTCGGGATCCGGATCGCCGTCGTCGGCAACAAGGTGACCGGCGAGGACGACCTGCTCTTCCTCAAGGAACAGGTGGGCGACGACCTCCTCACCCACCTGGTGCACTCCCCCTGGGTGCGCTCGGCCGAACAGGGCCGCGCCCAGGACGGGTTGGACTCCCTCGAAGCCCACAACCGGCACGCCCTGAGCGTCCTGCGCGAGGCCGTCGACTCCCGCCCCAAGGACTGGCCGGCCCTCCAGCGGCACGCCGTCGAGTTCCATCTGCGCAACGCCCGGTCCTGGGCGAACCAGGCGACCGGCCAGGATCTGGCGGCGCAGGTGGACCCGGACTTCGTACCGGGGCCGGCGGCGCTGGCCTGATCGCCTCCCACGACTTCGCCAACGACTTCACACACGACTTCACACACGCCTTCGCAACGGAACAGGAACCCCTCACATGTCTCTCGACGTCTCCCCGAAGCTCCTCGCCGAGGCCGAGCACGGTGACATCCGCGAGGAGGACTTCGTGGACACCGTCCGCACCTCCCTGCCGTACGCCTACGACCTGATCGCCTCCCTCGCCGCCGAACTCCAGGGCGGCCAGGTGGAGTTCACCGACAACCAGACCCCTCCCCCGTCCGAGCAGGAGCGTGGCCAGTTGCTGCGCGCCCTGGCCAGTGACGCCATCCGCGGCAGCCTGGAGCGCCACTTCGGTGTGACCCTCGCCTTCCAGAACTGCCACCGGGTGGCGGCGTTCCGGCCTCAGGCGCGGGGCGGCGAGACGCACGCGCGGTTCACGTCCGTGCGGTCGCAGGTGCTGAACCAGTCGCCGGAGTTCAGGGACTGCTGACGGCAAGGCCGCCGGGGCCGCCGACCCGGTCCAGGAAACCGGCCACGGTCGCGGCGAACCGGTCGGCGTCGTCGAGCCAGGGAAAGTGCCCGGCGCCGGGCTGGACGACGAGCTCCGCGTTCGGGAACAGTCCGGCGTACTCCCCCAGCGCCCGCGGAGGGCCCGTCACATCCACCTCGCCGGCCAGCACGAGCACCGGCCCCGGGAAGGCGGCCAGGGCCGGGCGCGTGGCCTCGGGGGTGAAGGCGCCGTCCGAGGCGTAGCGGGCCGCGGCCTCATCGTTGCGCTGCTTGTCTTCGGCGGCCTTGACGGCCCGGGCCCGCTCGTCCCAGCGGCCGAAGGAGAACGGGGCGATCGCCTGCCAGGCGTCGGGGGCCGGCCGGCCGGCGGTGATCGTCTCCAGGGCCTCGTACGCCGGGGTGAACCACGGTTCGTCCCGGCGCAGGCGTGCGGTGCGCAGACGGTCCTCGGGGGTGATCTCGATGCCGACCGCGTAGACACTCGGGGTGATCAGGGCGAGACGCGCGACACGGTCGGGGTGGCGGGCCGTGTACAGGGCCGCCAGATTCGCTCCGGCCGAGTGCGCCAGGAGGTCCATACGGTCCAGGCCGAGTTCCTTCCGCAGCGCCTCGACGTCGTCCACCTGACGGTCGCAGCGGTACGACGCGGGGTCGGCGGGCGTCACCGAGTGGCCCGTTCCTCGCAGGTCCAGCCTGATCAGGCTGCGGCGGGTGGTCAGGCCGCCCAGGTCGCCCAGGTAGACGGAGTCCTGCATGGGGCCGCCGGGAAGGCAGACCAGGGGCGGGCCGTCCCCGGACACGTGGTGGGCGAGGCGGGTTCCGTCGGGCGCGGAGAAGGTGGGCATGCGCGCGAGCCTGTCAGCGGGCGCTGTGCCGGGCAACTGGATTGCGGCGGCGCATGATCAGCGGGCGCCGGCTCCCTGGCTGATGGCGGCCCCGCCCGCGTACGGGAGGGGCCGCCTCGTGCGCTACCGCGTCGGCGCCGGGGCGTAGCCGGTGGGCCGGGTCGTGAAGGTGCCGCGGCCCTGGGTGCGGCTGCGTCACGACTCGTCTGTCACGTCATGGCACACGCGGCCCTGTCATTGGGCGGCGTGTGCCGCGTGGTGAGTTGAGGGACAGGGAGGGGCGGGGCACGGGATTCTCGTCGCCCGCGCCTGCGCCGGGGCCCGGTCTCAGCCTGGCCCCGGGCCCACCCCGCCCTTGAGGCGTTCCAGGTCGGACGGGCGGACCTGGATGACCAGGACGGCGATCAGCGCGGCGACCACGGTGAAGATCGCCGCCGCGATGAAGGCGGCCGACACGCCGGCGGTGAGGACCTCGTCGGCCCAGGGCGGCGGAAGATCACCGGTGCGTTGGAACCGCAGGCGCTCGGCCGGGGTCGCCTGCGACAGGAAGCGCGGGATCTGCTCCTCCGCCTCGTTCGTGCTGGCCGTGCCGAACATCGTGACCAGGATGGACAGCCCGAGCGAACCACCGACCTGCTGGGTGGCGTTGAGCAGTCCGGAGGCCGCGCCGGTCTCCCGGATGTGGACGTTGGAGAGCGCCATGAGGGTGAGCGAGACGAACTCCATGCCCATGCCGAGGCTGAAGACGAGGAGCGGCCCGAGGACGCTGCCCGCGTAGGTGGAGTGGACGTCGGTCAGGGTCAGCCAGGCCAGGCCCGTCGCCGCCAGGATCGCACCCACCACCATGAAGGGCTTGGGGCCGTACGTGGGCAGGAACCGCGAGGCCAGCCCGGCGCCGATCGCGATGACCGCGCTGACCGGCAGGAAGGCGAGCCCGGTTCGCAGAGGACTGAAGTCCAGCACGTTCTGCACGAAGAGTGTGAGGAAGAAGAACATGCCGAAGATCGCGGCGGCCAGGCACAGCATGATGCCGTAGGTGCCCGCGCGGTTGCGGTCGGCGAACATGTGCAGCGGCGTGATCGGCTGCCTGGAGCGCCGCTCGATCAGGATGAACGTCACGAGGACGACGACGGCCGCGGCGAACGAGGCCAGCGTGAGCCCGTCCCGCCAGCCGTCCTGCGCGGCCCGGATGAATCCGTACACCAGCAGCACCATGCCCACGGTCGAGGTGAGCGCGCCGGTGATGTCGAAGTGGCCGGGATGGCGTTCGGACTCCTTGATCCAGCGGGGTGTGGCGAGGGCGATGAGCAGGCCGATCGGGACGTTGACGAAGAGCACCCATCGCCAGTTCAGCCATTCGACGAGCATCCCGCCCGCGAGCAGTCCGATCGCGCCGCCGCCCGCCGAGACCGCGGCGAAGACCCCGAAGGCACGGTTGCGTTCGGGCCCTTCGCGGAAGGTGGTGCTGATCAGCGCGAGGGCGGTCGGGGACGCGATGGCGCCGCCGACGCCCTGGAGGGCGCGGGCGGCGAGGAGTTGGCCGGCGTTCTGGGCGAGCCCGCCGAGCAGGGAGGCGAGCACGAAGAGCAGCACCCCGAAGATGAACACGCGCCGTCTGCCGAGAATGTCGCCGACCCGGCCGCCGAGCAGCAGCAGACCGCCGAAGGTGAGGGTGTACGCGTTGACCACCCAGGACAGGCTGGCCGTGGAGAAGTCCAGGGACCGCTGGACGTGCGGCAGCGCGATGTTCACGATGGTGATGTCCAGCACCACCATCAGCTGACACGAAGCGATGACCAGCAACGCCATGGGGCTCCCGCCACCGCCGGGTTCCCGGGCGGTGGTCTGTGCTGGGGGCGTCGGCTGCGGGCTGGTCATGGCAGGTCGCACTCTCGGGGGTCGAAACCCTCGCGAGGAGACAGTGCACGTTTCCGTCCACTGCGGTCCACCGTTCGACCGTACGCCCGTCTCCGGAACGCGACCACTCGAACGGCGTACTCGGCCTCAGGCCGCCGCTACGGCACCCGTTCGCCCCCGCCACGCGGGATCGGAGGCCGCTGCAACTGAGGCAGGCGGCACTCAGGGGGCATTCGGCCGCGAGGCCATTTGCGGGTCAGGTCCGAAGCGTAGGGAGGATCACCGCCGACGGGCGCTCCGGATCGTGGAAGACCTGCTGGTCCGCGGCGCGCAGGGTGACTGCGGTGGCGCGGGGTTCTCCGGTGCCGGGGTTGCGGTTGTAGCTGGGGAAGGCGCCGCTGGAGACCTGGACGCGGATGCGGTGGCCGCGCCGGAATCGGTACGCCGTCGGCCACAACCGTACGGTCGCACACGTGAGTTGGTCGGCGTCGACGAGGCTCATCAGACCGTCGCAGACGTTGGTCGAGCGCCCGTCGGCGTCGACGTCGCACAGGCGGACGAAGACATCGGCGTACGGGACGCTGGAGCGGAAGAAGATCTCGGCGCTCACCTCGCCGATGACTTCGACGTCCTTGTCCAGTACGGGAGTTGTGAAGGTGAGGACGTCGGGACGGGCCTCCAGGGCGGTGTTGTCGACGCGGCCGGACTTGACGCCGACGGCCATCCGGACGCCGCCGACGGCGGGCGTGGGGTCGGCGGGGTCGTAGCGGTAGCCGTCGGGGGGCGAGTCCGCGGGCGCCTCGGCGCAGAGGGCGCCGCCCGGCTGGAGGTGGAGGCGCTGGGACTCGTATCCCGGTGGCGGCCAGGACGGGAAGTCGCGCCACTTCTCCTCGCCCATGACGAACAGGCGCACCGGGGCACGCTCGGCCGGTTCCTCGCCCCGGGCCAGGGCCAGGCCGAAGTCGAGGGCCTCGGCGGCGGCCGTCCGTCCCACGCCCATGGAGATGTGGGCCCAGGGGCCTACGGTGAGGCGGGTGGCCCGGCCCGCCTCCTGGAGCGTCCGGAAGTCCCGCGGCTGACCGGGCAGGAAGATGTCGTACCAGCCGCCGACGGTGCTGACCGGAACGCTGATGTCGGCCACCCGCCGGCTGTGGTCGAGGACCCGCCAGTACGGCGAGTCGGCGTCATGGGCGAGGACATCCTGGAAGTAGGCGGAGGGCCGGCCCAGGACGGCGGTGTCGGCCCGGTTCAAGGGCAGTGTGTACCAGGCCCGGCGTTCCTTCCGCAGCCGCAGAGCCTGGCGCACCAGCGCGAACCGGCGTTCCTGTTCGGCGACTTGGAGGCCCCAACCGAGCGTCGCCTCCAGAGAGAACGCCTCCGTGCGGAGGAACTCCAGCGTGAAGGCCGATTCGGAGACCGCCGGGATGACCGCCTTGACCTGGGGCGGAAGCCGGTCGGCCACCGCCCACTGGGCGAAGCCGAGGTAGCTGCCGCCGAACAGGATCACCGACTCGCCGAACCAGGGCTGCTTGATCACCCAGTCGACGGTGTCGAGCCCGTCCTCACGCTCGCAGCGCAGCGGGTCGAAGCCGCCGCCGGAGCCGAAGGTCCCGCGCGTGCTCTGGACGAGCACTTGGAAACCGCGCTCGGCCAGCGGCCGGACCATCTGCGCCGCGATCACGCCCGATCTGCCGTACGGGATGCGGAGGAGGGCGGTCGGCATACCGTCGCCGCCCGACCGTGGAACCCAGCGGTCGGCCAGCAGCTCGGCTCCGTCGCGCATCGGGACGCGCAGGTCGGGTACGACGGTCAGGTCCCTGGTCAGGGGCGGGGGCAGGCGCAGCATGCGCTGGACGAGGTGGCTGCCGAGGTTCATCGGGGACGGCCTGCGGGCGTGGGAGCGAGGGCGGGGTGGCTCCGGGCGAGCACCGTCGACAGGCGCAGCAGGCGGTCCGCCAGTTCCTCGGGGTCGAGGGGGTCGTCCGCGTCGATCACCCATTCGTTGACGATCGCGCCGGTCCCGCCCGTGATCATCGCCGCCAGGTCCTGTGCCGTGGCCTCGTCGAGATCGCCGAACAGCTCCCGCAGACCCGTCATGGTCAGCAGCGAGCCGAACAGTCTGTTCAGGGCCCTGGTCATGGGGAAGGCGCAGGATCCGGTGAGCATCGCGCGGTAGAAGGGCCGGTGCCGGGCGAAGTGCCGGGCCATCGCCAGCACGCGCGCGCGGCGCGGGAAGTTCGCGTCCCCGGCCTCGGGGATGAGCTCCCGTTCGACCAGATCGGCCGCGGCCGCCAAAAGGAGCGCGTCCCGGTCCCCGAACTGCAGGTAGACCAACTGCCGCCGGACAGCTCGGCAAGATCACCGAGGAGCAGGCGGCGGAGGCGCTGCGGGCCTTCGGCCCGGGTGAGGACGGCGGGCGGGCCTACCGCGAGGCGTTCCCGGACGCCTCCGCCGGGGAACTGTACGAACTCGTGCAGACCGACTGGCTGTTCCGCATGCCGACCCTGCACCTGGCCGAGGCGCAGGCAAAAGGGGGCGGGCGGGCGTACCTGTACGAGCTGGCCTGGCAGTCCCCGGGCAACGGCGGAGCACTGGGCGCCTGCCACGGGCTGGACGGCCCGCTGCTGTTCGGCACCTACGACGCCCATGAGCCCGCTGGCCATCGGCCCGGAGCCACCGCCGGGGCCCGCGACCTGACGTCCCAGATCCGCACGGCCTGGACGTCCTTCGCCACCTCGGGCGACCCGGGCTGGCCCGCCTACGACTCCCGGCAGCGCCTGACCCGGATCTTCGACACGCCCCCGTCGGTCACGCCCTGCGCCAGGCCATGACCCAGCCGGTGGCCAGCTGCACGGATCATTAGGCAGAGGGCCAGTTGACTGCCGACCCCCGGGGCGATCTGGCTGCCGCGCGCGCCGACGGGGCGGCCGACAGCCAGAAGGCGCAAGGTCCGGGGAAGCAGCCGCTCGGCGAGGCGAGTGAGCGCTCAGCGGTCGCCCGGCGAGGTGGCCGGGATGTCTTGTGAGGGCTGCTCGTGGGCGTCCGCTTCCAGGCGTGGTGCGGTATGCCGGTCGGTGCGGTGCTGCTCGCGTGGAGCGGCCGTCCTGAGCCGAGGGGTGCCGGCGGGTCCGGGCGGGACGGGGTCCTCCGCCGCTGTCGGATCCTCGGGCCGGGTGTCCGGGTGCAGCGTCTTCAGCGCCGCGAGCGTTTCTTCCGGCGGGCACAGGTCCGGGCGGCCGGAGAGGGTGCCGGTCAGGGCGACACGTCCGGCCGCGCTTCCCACCAGGCGGGCGATGGCCGCTTCGGGCATGAGGCGGGTTCCGTGCCGGGCCGCGTTCAGCACCGCGTAGGTGTACCGCCGATCGCCGCTGTGTGGCTCGCCCTGCGGGCAGGGCCGCGAACGGGCGCTGCTGTCGTGCTCCACCGCGGCGAGCTGGTACGCGGCGTCCCTGCGCGAGCAGACGTATCGGAAGAAATTTGAAGAGACCGGAAGAGAAGGCAGCGTGACTGTCAGGCGGCGCCGGCCACCATGGAGACCGGCAGGCGCTCGTGAGAGGGCACAGAGACGCGGGGCAGCGGCGGCAGCGGCGGCAGCGGGGAATCGAATGCCGAACCGCCTCCTCAACCGGGGCCGCTTCGAGGAGCACTGCGGGCGAATCTCCGGGCGGCGCCGAAGGGAGTCGAGGGCCCGACGCATATCACCTCACGTGGCAGCGTCACGGTGCTGTCCGGCGGTGCCCCGGTGGAGGAACCGGTGGAGGAACCGGTGGAGCGGGTACGGCAGGTCATGGGCTTCGCCGTGCGCGTCCGACGCCGTGGCAAGGGCTTCCCGCTGCGTTCCGGGGAGCTGGTGGCCTTCGTCGGGAGCCGGGTTCAGGAGTAGCTGGGGCTCCCGGTGGAACTCACGGCTCCGACCGGACTCGCCGTAGAGGTGGACCGGGACGATGTCTTCCTCTCGGTGGAGCGGATCCCGGGACAGGGTGGGCTGCCGGTGGGCTCCAGCGGGCGCGCGGTCGTCCTGCTGTCCGGGGGTACGACTCGCCGGTCGCCGCCTACCGCGCGATGCGGCGTGGCCCGCACTGCGACTTCGTTCACTTCAGCGGTGCCCCGTACACCGGTCCGGCATCGGCGTACAAGGCGGACGCACTCGTGCGCGAGCTGGCCCGCTACCAGCCTCCCTGGCGACCGCGGGAACCGGCCGGCTCCCGGTAATGGCACAGCGGCGGCTGATGGTGCGGGTGGCTGGCGAGCTCGCCCGCGACACCGGGGCCCGTCTGGTGACCGGCGACAGCCCGGGCCAGGTGGCCAGTCGGACGCTGGCCAATCTGGCCGCGGTCGATGAGGCCGGGCCGCCGCCGGTACTCCGGCCTCTGGTCGGGCGGGACAAGACGGAGACCATGGCGGAAGCGGCCCGGATCGACACCGAGTCCGTTTCCAGGCTGCCGGACGAGGGCTGCTGCCGGCTGTTCGGGCCACCCCGCGTTGCCACCGCCGCGAACGAGCGGCAGCTGGCGCGCCTGGAGCGGCGCCTGGACATCGAGCAGACGTGAACGAACTCCTCAACCGCGTCCAGGTGATCCGCCCGAGCGACTTCCAGGGCGCGCGGCGCGCCGGGACGCCTGCGGCCGCCAAGGGGGTGTCCGGCGGATCAGGCCGCAGGAAGGCAATGGCGCCTCATCATCAGCGCGGCTGCGGCATGGATCCGCCGGGCCCCTAGTCTCGCCTCTGCCTCGGCGATCTGCCTCGGCCTGAATCGCTCAACGGGGCCGGGGGCTGTCGGCGGGGCTTGGCAGGGCGGAACAGGAAGTCCTCGAACGCCTCCATCGCGAGTATCAACAGCATCATGAAGAGCGGTAGGAGCAGGGCTATCAAGATCACGGAGCCTCCCGAGGGAAGTGTGATCGGGCTCTGCGGCTTGATGGATCTCGCTCGGCGTGCTCGCGAGAACGTGCCTCTCAAGCTGCGCGTCTGCTGGTCACCGCAGTCACCTCCTGCGTGAAACAACCGGGCGCCCTCAGTGTGGGGCCGAACGGAGCAACGCGCACGCCGAGGTGGCTCGCGAGTAACGCCGAGCCGGGGCTCAGCCCACCGACGAAACGGTCACTCATCTCAGACGGTCGTGGGGAACGTACGGCCGCAGGGCGCGGAGCGCTTCGTCGGGTTCGGGGACCGAGAGAGCCAGGCGACGAAACGGCGCACTGCGGCGCAGTTCCACGCACAGCACCGGTCCCCTTTCCCGGATCACGGCGAAGTCCTGGCCGTCCGGCAGCTGCCGGATGCCCGCGTACAGCCGTTCGGGGATCCAGATGCCCCTGACGTGTGCACCGCGAAGAGCGCGCCACCAGTCGGGCTCGACGTGCACGCCACGCAGCGCGGCGACGGGTACGCGAAGGCCACGGCGGCGTGCTGCCAGCTTCTCCCACCAAGCGAGCCGGACGACGATGTCGGTGCCCTCTACCGCTACGCGGGCCACAGTCAGCTGGTGATCTCGATGCGGCGTCGCTCTGGCTGGTCGGCCTTGGAGACGCGTACGGTGAGCACGCCGTCAGTCAGTTCGGCGCTGATGTGCTCGGTGTCGGTGTCGGCGGGAAGGCTCATGCGGCAGTCGAACTGTCCGACCCCCCGGGTCTGCCGACGCGGGATGCCGGTGCGTCTCCTCTCCCTGACCTCGCCATGCACGGCCGGCTCGGAGTCGACGACCTCGATGGTCACCTCATCCCTGCGCACGCCGGGCAGGTCGACCTCCGGCAGGTATGCGTCGTCGGTCTCCTCGATGTCGGCCGACGGCTCCCAGGCACCCACCTGGGTGACCAGCCCACCTCCACCGGGGACAGCCGAAGCCCACAGCTCTCCGAGCTTTTCCCGGACCTCCTGCCACTCGTAGAGCAGACCCCATGGCGCGGTCGATCCCGCACGACGTGCCGGCAACGTCATGTCGATCTCCTCGTCATTCTCGGAATCGCTTGCTCTTCCCAGCGGCCGGCACTGGCCGCCCTGGAAGGACTCGGCCACAACCGGTTCGCCGAGGTCGGGGAGGCATTCGCCCCTGCCCGGCACGCGCGGCCCGATCCCGCGAGACCCCCGACGCCGAGCCGGGAACGATCGTGGAGGTCATGCGCCCCGGCTGCGGCGGCAACGACCACCTGCCGCGCCCGCCGCCGTCGCCGCCGGGGCCAAACCCCTGAGTGCGCGGTGACAGCACCTGCCGACGACCGCACCGGGTGGCTCCTGCGCGGTGCTGGGCACCCTGACAATCCCCAGGCTTGGGCATCCACGTCCCACCGTTGGGACGAATCGCGATCCGTCGCCAGGGTAGTGAGTCCGCACAACGCCAGCACGCCGATACCGTCTGAAGGGCGCCCGCAGCGCACGGTCCCGGTCAGTGCCTTCCCTCGCACGGCCGAGGCCGTCAGGGCCAGACCCGAGGGCCGAGAGAGCGGCCGCCGCCATGCGCAGACGACCGGCAGGACGGCCGCGAGCCCGTCGCCCCCGGTCCCTGCCCTTCCGAAGGTGATCCCGGCGTCGGCGAGGTCACGGTTCCCTACCCGTGTCAACGATGCTGGTTCTTCCGTCATCCGAAACACGATGCGGCGCGCCGCTCTCGGACCAGGCCCCCTCCGCCCCAGTGAGCGGACTTTCACCCGCACGGGCCGCCGCTTCGACCAACGCGGCCTGCGAGCGCACGCACGCGATCACCTCGACAAGCTGATCACCCAGCAACTTGCAGGCGCCGGGGCTCATGCTCATCCCCAACCCAGTCTCCTCTGCGCGTCGTTCGACTCTCAGACAGGCCGACCCACAACGGCCAGCACCACCGCGGCAACGACCGTCACCGCCGAGCAGATGACCATGGCAGCCCGGCCCCACCCGCTCGGACAACAGCCGACGCCGAGCCACTGCGCCCTGAGTAATCGGGCCGGCAAGTTCCGAGCAGGGGCTGCGGACGGCACGGCATCACGAAGAGGTTCCACACACTGCACAACGCGTAATCAAGACCAACGACAACGCTGCCGCGCCGTCATCACACCAATGGCCCAAGTCGCCTCCCGGGCCGGCCCCGCAGTGACCATGAAACATGGATGGTGCCGACCGGAGCTCGGTCGGCACCATCCATGTGCGCAAAGGTTGTGTCCGAGGGGGGACTTGAACCCCCACGCCCGATAAAGGGCACTAGCACCTCAAGCTAGCGCGTCTGCCATTCCGCCACCCGGACCAGGTGTCTGCCGCCTTGCCAGGGGTGCTCCCGGCGGCGACATGGACAACAATACCAAGGTTTCGGGGTGCCTTTCACCTGCGTATCCGTCGCGCGAACGCCGACTCCGGAGGCGCTCCCCGGAGGCACTGATGGCCATGACGACCGTGCTGGTCTCGGCGTCGCCGGCGCGCCCCACCCGGCCCGGGGCGGCGGGATCGCCGGCGACGCGGAACCGTCACGGCATGAGGTGGTAGTCCGGGAAGTTCCCGGGCAGCCTCTCCCCCGCCGGGCCCTGTGTCACGGCACGCACCAGCAGCTGTCCGCCCACGAACGCCCCGCGCCAGGACGCGCCGAAACCGCCGAACAGCTCGTCGCGGTCGCCCCGCGAGCGCGGCTTGCCGTGCCCGACCTTGAAGGCCCGGATCTGCGGGGCGAGCCGGTCGAAAGTCGCCCGGTCGTCCGTCGACAGCGTGGCCACCAGCGCACCATTGGACGCGTTCATCGCGGCCAGCAGCTCCGCCTCCGTGTCGACCAGGACGATGGTGTCGACCGGACCGAACGGTTCCGCATGGTGGAGGGGTGAGGACCGGGGCGGGTTGAGAAGCGTGACCGGTTGGACGTACGCCGATGTGTCCTGCCCCGACAGGAACCGCGCGTCGGCCGGCTTGCCGCGGTGCAGCGGTACGGCGCCGCGGTCGACGGCCTCGGCGACCTGGTCGCGCAGCTCCTTGGCCTTGGCCGCGTTGATCACCGGCCCGAAGTCCAGCTCCGGGTACGGGGCGTCGGGCTGCTCGACTGCGAGCGGATGGCCGACCCTGAGCGTGCGGACCGCCGGCAGGTACGCCGCCAGGAACTCGTCGAACAGTTGCCGCTGGACGACGAAGCGCGGGTATGCCGTGCAGCGCTGCTTGCCGTAGTCGAAGAGCTTGGGGACGACCGCCGTGAGCGCGTCCCAGTCCGTGTAGTTCCAGATGCCCCAGGTGTTGAGTCCTTCCTGCTCGAGTACGTGACGTTTGCCGAGGTCGGCGACGGCCGTGGCCACCGCGGCACCGGTGTCGCGGCCGCCGACGAAGGAGACGCAGCCGATCTCGGGCGCCCGCACCAGCGCCTGGGACAGCTCGCCTCCACTGCCGCTGACGAGGGTGACGGGAACCCCCTCGCGGGCGGCGAGCGCACAGGCCAGCGTCAGACAGGCGACACCGCCGTCGGTCGGGGTCTTGGCGATGACCGCGTTGCCTGCCAATGCCTGTACCAGCAATGCGTGAACGAGCACGCTCATCGGGTAGTTCCAGCTCGCGATGTTGGACACCGGGCCGCCCAGCGGGGCCCGGCCGTCGACCATGGACTCGATGCCGTCGACGTACCAGCGCACGCCGTCGATGGCCCGGTCGACGTCCGCCTGCGCGAGCCGCCAGGGCTTGCCGATCTCCCAGACGAGGAGGAGCGCGAGCAGTTCGCGGTGCTCGGTGAGGGAGTCGAGGGTGGCGGCGACGCGGGCGCGACGCTCGTCGAGGGGGATGTGCCGCCAGGCGCGGTGCTGGTCGAGCGAGGCGCGTACGGCCTGGTGGGCGGTGGCCCGGTCGAGCCGCGGCGGGCCCGCGATCGGGCTGCCGTCCACGGGGCTGGTGGCGGGCAGTGCCCGGCCGTCGGCCTGCCAGGCGGAGTTCCAGAGGTTGAGGACGCGGTCGTCCTGGAAGGCCTCGGGGGCGACGGCGAGGCAGCGTTGCCAGGCGTCGGTCCAGGAGGTGCCTGATTTGAGGGTGAGGGTGGTTGCCATCGGGCGTTCTCCGCTCTCGGTGCACAGTCGGGGGCGGGTCGTGCATGGCTGTGGGGGGACGCTAGCGAGGAGCCGCGGCTTCTGAAGGTGACCCCGCATTGACCATGAGTGATGTCACTGTGCCCCCAGCTTCGTCAGAACCAACTGCGCGGTCTCTGTCGGCGTGCTCCCCACCCGCACTCCGACCGCCTCCAGCGCCGCCTTCTTCGCCTGTGCCGTGCCGGACGAACCGGAGACGATCGCACCCGCGTGTCCCATGGTCCTGCCTTCGGGCGCGGTGAATCCGGCGATGTAGCCGACGACGGGCTTGGTGACGTGCTCGCGGATGTACGCGGCCGCTCGTTCCTCCGCGTCGCCGCCGATCTCCCCGATCAGGACCATGAGTTCGGTGTCGGGGTCCTCCTGGAAGGCGGCGAGGCAGTCGATGTGGGTGGTGCCGACGACCGGGTCGCCGCCGATGCCGACACAGGTCGAGAAGCCGATGTCGCGGAGTTCGTACATGAGTTGGTAGGTGAGCGTGCCGGACTTGGACACCAGGCCGATGCGGCCCGGTTTGGTGATGTCGGCCGGGATGATGCCCGCGTTTGACTGTCCCGGGGTGATCAGGCCCGGGCAGTTGGGACCGATGATCCGGGTGCCCTTCTCCCTCGCGTGGGCGGTGAAGGCGACGGAGTCGTGGACCGGGATGCCCTCCGTGATGACGACCGCGAGACCGATGCCTGCGTCGGCGGCCTCGACGACGGCGGCCTTGGTGAAGGCGGGCGGTACGAAGACGACGGTGACATCGGCGCCGGTCGACCGTATACCGTCGGCGACCGACCCGAAGACGGGTACGGCCCGGTCGTCGAAGTCGACGGTGCGGCCGGCCTTGCGCGGGTTGACGCCGCCGACGACGTTCGTGCCGGCCGCGAGCATGCGCCGGGTGTGCTTCATGCCCTCGCCGCCGGTCATGCCCTGGACGAGGACCTTGCTTTCCTTGGTGAGGTAGATCGCCATGTCCCGTCTCCTCAGGCTGCGGTGGCGAGTTGGGCGGCACGGCGGGCGGCGCCGTCCATGGTGGTGGCCTGCTGGACCAGCGGGTGGGCGCGCTCGTCGAGGATGGCGCGGCCTCGGGCGGCGTTGTTGCCGTCGAGGCGCACGACGAGCGGGCGGGTCAGCTGGATCGTGTCCAGGGCCTGCACGATGCCGTCGGCCACCGCGTCGCAGGCGGTGATCCCGCCGAAGACGTTGACGAAGACGGACTTCACGGCCGGGTCGGAAAGGATGACCGACAGTCCGTCGGCCATGGTGGCGGCCGACGCCCCGCCGCCGATGTCGAGGAAGTTGGCGGGGCGGGCCCCGCAGCCGGCGACCACGTCGAGGGTCGACATGACGAGACCGGCACCGTTGCCGATGACGCCGACCTCGCCGTCGAGCTTGACGTAGTTGAGTCCCTTGACGGCGGCCGCCGCCTCCAGCGGGTCGTCGTGCACTGCGCCCTCGGCTCCCCAACGCGCCTGGCGGAAACGGGCGTTGTCGTCAAGGGTGACCTTGCCGTCGAGGGCGAGGATGTGCCCCTGCCTGGTGCGGACGAGCGGGTTCACCTCGACGAGGACGGCGTCCTCGCGCACCAGCACCTCCCACAGCCGCACAAGGACGTCCACCGTCTGCGGCGGGAGTCCGGCGGCCTCGGCGATCTGCGCGGCCTTCATCGAGGTGACACCCTCGGCCGGATCGATGTGCATACGGGCGACGGCATCCGGTCGACTGGCGGCGACCTCCTCGATCTCCATGCCGCCCTCCGCCGAGGCGATGGCGAGGAAGCGGCCCGCCGTGCGGTCGAGGACGTACGAGACGTAGAACTCCGTGTCGATGTCCACGGGTTGGGCGAGCATCACCGCGCCGACCGTGTGGCCCTTGATGTCCATGCCGAGGATCTGGCGGGCCGTCAGTTCCGCGGCGGCCGGATCGGCAGCGAGCTTCACGCCGCCCGCCTTCCCTCGCCCGCCGGTCTTCACCTGGGCTTTCACGACCACCCGCCCACCCAGGGCGCGAGCGATCTCTCGCGCCTTCTTGGGCGAATCCGTCACGCCGGCCCTCGGCACCAAGATGCCGTGTTCTTCGAAGAGTTCCCTTGCCTGGTGTTCGTACAGGTCCATTCCGGCTCCTGACTCAAAAGTGCCGCACGCCCCCTGGACACCACCCACTGGATGCGGGATAACAAGGTTCATACAGTATTCGTCGACTGTATGCAATGTACTGCGAGAGCGTTCCCACCCCTACGAAGGGACAGGACTTCGCCATGCCCGACGACACCCAGGACGTCATTTCCGGTGGTCATCTCGTTGCCAAAGCGCTGAAGGCCGAGGGCGTCGACCGCATCTACACGCTGTGCGGCGGCCACATCATCGACATCTACGACGGCTGCGTCGACGAGGGCATAGAAGTCGTCGACGTCCGGCACGAGCAGGTCGCCGCCCATGCCGCCGACGGCTACGCGCGCATCACCGGCAAGCCCGGCTGCGCGGTCGTCACCGCCGGTCCCGGTACGACCGACGCCGTCACCGGTGTCGCCAACGCCTTCCGCGCGGAGTCCCCGATGCTGCTGATCGGCGGCCAGGGGGCCCTCACCCAGCACAAGATGGGGTCCCTCCAGGACCTGCCGCACGTCGACATGATGACGCCGATCACCAAGTTCGCGGCGGCCGTGCCGGACACGGCCCGGGCCGCGGACATGGTGTCGATGGCGTTCCGCGAGTGCTACCACGGAGCGCCCGGCCCCTCCTTCCTGGAGATCCCGCGCGACGTCCTCGACGCCAAGGTGCCGGTGGACAAGGCGCGGGTACCGAAGCCCGGCGCCTACCGCGCCTCCACCCGCTCGGCCGGCGACCCCGAGGCGATCGAGAAGCTCGCCGACCTGCTCGTGCACGCCGAGAAGCCGGCCATTCTGCTGGGCAGTCAGGTGTGGACGACCCGCGGCACCGAGGCGGCCATCGAGCTCGTACGGACCCTCAACATCCCGGCGTACATGAACGGCGCGGGACGCGGCACGCTGCCGCCCGGCGACCCGCACCACTTCCAGCTGTCGCGCCGGTACGCCTTCTCCAACGCCGACGTCATCGTGATCGTCGGCACGCCCTTCGACTTCCGCATGGGCTACGGCAAGCGGCTGTCGCCGGACGCGACCGTCGTGCAGATCGACCTCGACTACCGGACCGTCGGCAAGAACCGCGACATCGACCTCGGGGTCGTGGGCGATGCCGGTCTGGTGCTGAAGTCGGTGACCGAGGCGGCGTCCGGTCGCGTGAACGGGGGCGCGTCGAAGCGCAAAGAATGGCTCGACGAACTGCGCGCCGCCGAGCAGACGGCGATCGAGAAGCGGCTGCCGAGCCTGAAGTCGGATGCCTCGCCCATCCACCCGTACCGGCTGGTCAGCGAGATCAACGACTTCCTCACCGAGGACTCGATCTACATCGGGGACGGCGGCGACATCGTCACCTTCTCCGGGCAGGTCGTGCAGCCCAAGTCACCCGGGCACTGGATGGACCCGGGCCCGCTGGGCACGCTCGGCGTCGGCGTCCCCTTCGTGCTCGCGGCCAAGCAGGCGCGGCCCGACAAGGAAGTGGTGGCCCTCTTCGGCGACGGCGCCTTCTCCCTCACCGGCTGGGACTTCGAGACCCTCGTCCGCTACGACCTCCCCTTCGTCGGCATCGTCGGCAACAACTCCTCCATGAACCAGATCCGTTACGGCCAGAAGGCCAAGTACGGCGAGGAACGCGAGCGCGTCGGCAACACCCTCGGCGACGTCCACTACGACAAGTTCGCCCAGATGCTCGGCGGTTACGGCGAGGAGGTCCGCGACCCCGCCGACATCGGCCCCGCGCTCCGGCGCGCCCGCGAGTCGGGCAAGCCGTCGCTGATCAACGTCTGGGTCGACCCGGACGCGTACGCCCCCGGAACCATGAACCAGACCATGTACAAGTGAGGTGAGCCCGGTGACCACCAAGGCACTCGAAGGCATCCGTGTCCTGGACATGACCCACGTTCAGTCCGGGCCCTCCGCGACCCAGCTCCTGGCCTGGCTCGGCGCGGACGTCGTCAAGCTGGAGGCGCCGACCGGTGACATCACGCGCAAGCAGTTGCGCGACCTCCCGGACGTCGACTCCCTCTACTTCACGATGCTCAACTGCAACAAGCGGAGCATCACCCTCAACACCAAGACCGAGCGCGGCAAGGAGATCCTCACCGAGCTGATCCGGCGCTCGGACGTCATGGTCGAGAACTTCGGACCGGGCGCGGTCGACCGAATGGGGTTCACCTGGGACCGCATCCAGGAGATCAATCCGCGGATCGTCTATGCCTCCATCAAGGGGTTCGGCGACGGCCCGTACACCAACTTCAAGGCATACGAAGTCGTCGCGCAGGCCATGGGCGGGTCGATGTCGACCACCGGTTTCGAGGACGGGCCGCCGCTGGCGACGGGGGCCCAGATCGGGGACTCGGGCACGGGTGTCCACGCCGTGGCGGGGATTCTCGCGGCGCTGTACCAGCGGGAGAACACCGGGCGCGGTCAGCGGGTCAATGTGGCCATGCAGCACGCTGTGCTCAACCTCTGCCGGGTGAAGCTGCGCGACCAGCAGCGCCTGGCACACGGCCCGCTCGCTGAATATCCCAACGACGACTTCGGCGACGAGGTTCCCCGGTCCGGAAACGCATCCGGCGGCGGGCAGCCCGGCTGGGCGGTCAAGTGCGCGCCGGGCGGGCCGAACGACTACGTGTACGTCATCGTGCAGCCCGTCGGCTGGCAGCCGCTCAGCGAGCTCATCGGCCGGCCCGAGCTGGCCGACGACCCCGAGTGGGCGACCCCGGAGGCCCGGCTGCCCAAGCTCAACAAGATGTTCCAGCTGATCGAGGAGTGGTCCTCGACGCTCCCGAAGTGGGAGGTGCTGGAGAGGCTCAACGCCCACAACATCCCGTGCGGGCCGATCCTGTCCACCAAGGAGATCATCGAGGACTCCTCGCTGGTCGCCAACGAGATGGTGGTCACCGTGCCGCATCCCGAGCGGGGCGAGTTCGTGACCGTGGGCAGTCCGTTGAAGCTCTCCGACTCCCCCGTCGAGGTGAGCGGTTCACCGTTGCTCGGCGAGCACAACGAAGAGGTCTACATCGGCGAGCTCGGCCTCGGCGACGAGGAGCTGCGCCTGCTCAAGTCGAACGGAGTGATCTGACGTGATGGCCGAAGACCGCCTCCTGAGGGTGCGCACGCTCCTCGACTCCGTGCGGGCCGAGGGACGCACGGCACTGACCGCGCCCGAGGGCAAGGTGATCGCCGACGCGTACGGGATCGCCGTACCCGGGGAGGAGCTGGCGACCGACGTCGACGAGGCCGTGGCGTACGCGGCGCGCTTCGGCGGGCCGGTCGTGATGAAGATCGTCTCGCCGGACATCCTGCACAAGACCGACGCCGGCGGTGTGATCGTCGGTGTCGAGGGCGCCACCGACGTGCGGGCGTCGTTCCACCAAATCATCGACAACGCGCGCGCGTACAACCCGCAGGCCCGTATCGAGGGCGTCCAGGTGCAGGAGCTGCTGCCCCAGGGGCAGGAGGTCATCGTCGGCGCCGTGACCGACCCGACCTTCGGGAAGGTCGTGGCCTTCGGACTCGGCGGGGTGCTCGTCGAGGTCCTCAAGGACGTCACCTTCCGGCTGGCGCCGGTCGACGCGGACGAGGCGCTGTCCATGCTCGACTCGATCCGGTCGGCGGAGATCCTGCACGGGGTGCGCGGCGCGCCGGCCGTGGACCGGTGGGCGATCGCGGAGCAGATCCGCCGGGTCTCCCAACTGGTCGCGGACTTCCCCGAGATCGCCGAGGTCGATCTGAATCCGGTGATCGCCACGCCGGAGGGCGCGGTCGCCGCCGACATCCGGGTGATCCTCGCCGAGAAGCAGCCGCCACCCCGTCGGACGTACACGCGCGACGAGATCCTCACCTCCATGCGCCGGTTGATGCAGCCGAGCTCGGTCGCCGTCATCGGCGCCTCCAACGAGCAGGGCAAGATCGGCAACTCGGTGATGCGCAACCTCATCGACGGCGGCTTCTCCGGGGAGATCCATCCGGTGAACCCCAAGGCCGATGACATTCTGGGCCGCAAGGCGTACAAGAGTGTCACCGACGTTCCCGGTGAGGTGGATGTGGCGGTCTTCGCGATCCCCGCCAAGTTCGTGGCCTCGGCCCTGGAGGAGGTGGGACGCAAGGGGATCCCGAACGCCGTACTGATCCCCTCCGGGTTCGCGGAGACCGGTGAACACGCGCTCCAGGCGGAGATCGTGGCGATCGGCGAACGGCACGGCGTCCGGCTGCTGGGGCCGAACATCTACGGCTACTACTCGACGTGGCAGGACCTGTGCGCCACGTTCTGCACGCCGTACGACGTCAAGGGCGGGGTCGCGCTGACCTCGCAGTCCGGTGGCATCGGGATGGCCATCCTGGGCTTCGCGCGGACCACGAAGACGGGCGTGTCGGCGATCGTGGGCCTCGGCAACAAATCGGACCTGGACGAGGACGACCTGCTGACGTGGTTCGGCGAGGACCCGCACACCGAGTGCATCGCGATGCACCTGGAGGACCTCAAGGACGGTCGCGCCTTCGTGGCGGCCGCGCGGGCGACCGTACCGAAGAAGCCAGTGGTGGTGCTCAAGGCGGGGCGTACGGCGGCGGGTGCCAAGGCGGCCGGTTCGCACACCGGTGCTCTCGCCGGGGACGACGCCGTGTACGACGACATCCTGAAGCAGGCCGGGGTCATCCGGGCGCCCGGTCTGAACGAGATGCTGGAGTACGCGCGCGCGTTGCCGGTGCTTCCCACTCCCCAGGGCGACAACGTCGTGATCATCACCGGGGCCGGCGGCAGCGGTGTGCTGCTGTCCGACGCGGTGACCGACAACGGCCTCACCCTGATGGAGATCCCGCCGGACCTGGACGCGTCCTTCAGGGAGTTCATCCCGCCCTTCGGGGCCGCGGGCAACCCGGTGGACATCACCGGGGGCGAGCCGCCGTCGACGTACGAGGCGACGATCCGGCTCGGTCTCGAGGACCCGCGCATCCATGCGCTCGTCCTCGGCTACTGGCACACCATCGTCACTCCCCCGATGGTCTTCGCGGAGCTCACCGCGCGCGTGGTGGCCGAGTTCCGGGAGCGCGGGATCGAGAAGCCGGTGGTGGCGTCGCTGGCGGGCGACGTCGAGGTCGAGGAGGCCTGCCAGTACCTGTACGAGCGAGGGGTCGTGGCGTACCCGTACACGACCGAGAAGCCGGTGGCCGTGCTCGGCGCGAAGTACCGCTGGGCGCGGGCGGCAGGACTCCTGGGGAGCCCGACGAGAACCGCGCCGGGCCCGGGCACCGGACCGACCGAGCCCGCCTCGACGCCGTCGCCGC